>JBFZAU010000034.1:0-5275 GCA_041308825.1 Candidatus Omnitrophota bacterium | reverse complement strand
CAGCAACCCCAGAGCCCCTAATTCCTCGATGATTTTTTCACGGGCTTTAAAACGGTCTAATCCGGAAAATTTCTGCGCCGCTTCATTCATCCGCCCATCCGGAGCCATTACATTGATGAATTCTAAATCGTATTTCTTGCCTAAAGCGTAATCGTTGGGATCATGAGCCGGTGTAACCTTAACCGCGCCCGTCCCGAAATCCATGTCAATGCTGTTATCAGCGATAATTTTGATCGGCCGGCCGATAATCGGCAGGATTAAATATTTGTTGACGAATTTTTTATAGCGCTTATCCTTGGGATTAACCGCCACCGCCGTATCCCCCAACATCGTTTCCGGCCGGGTCGTCGCGACAATAATAAATTCAGAAGGGTTATCCTTAAGCGGGTATTTAAGATAATACAGACTTCCCTGCAGCTCAACGTGGCTGGCCTCCTCGTCGCTTAAAGCAGTTTGGCAGCGAGGGCACCAATTGATAATATAATTGCCCTGGTAAATCAGTTTTTTCTCGTATAGCCGGACAAAAACTTCGGTTACCGCCTTTGAATATTCCTGATCCATGGTAAAACGCAGGCGCTGCCAATCGCAGGCGCAGCCGAGTTTTTTAAGCTGGTTAATGATCGTGGTTCCGTACTGCTCTTTCCAAGCCCAGACTTTTTCCACGAATTTTTCCCGGCCCAGATCATGGCGCTTGATTGCCTGCTTGGCGAGTGATTTTTCTACCACGTTTTGGGTGGCGATTCCGGCATGATCGACTCCCGGCATCCATAAGGATTCAAAACCGGACATCTTTTTATAACGGATCAGGATATCCTGAATAGTATTATTTAGGGCATGGCCCATATGCAGGATACCGGTAACATTGGGCGGCGGGATCACAATACAATACGGGTTTTTATCCGGGTTAGCCGACGCCGAAAAGAGCTTCTGTTCTTCCCAGCTTTTATACCATTTGCTTTCGGCAGCTTGCGGGTTATACTGCTTGCTTAATTCTTCACTCATTTAAAGGTTATCCTTGCTGGCGAGAATTACCGGTTATCCTTGCTGCGCGCCTTGATCCTTCAGTAGTTTATATTCGACACTGTCGGCTAGCGCTTGCCAACTGGCTTCAATAATATTTTCATGAACGCCGATCGTATTCCAGATATCTTTTTCATCCTGGGATTGAATTAAAACCCGCACCCGGGCGGCAGTCCCGGCTTTTTCATCCAATACGCGGACCTTAAAATCCGACAAGTGCATTTTAGCTAAAGTAGGATAGAAATCTTTAAGCGCTTTGCGCAGGGCGTTATCTAAAGCATTGACCGGGCCGTCTCCTTCAGCGGCGGTATGCTCCTTGATGCCGTTAACTTTCAGCTTAATCACCGCTTCTGAGGTAATTTTTTTGTTCTGCCCCTTCTCGATTACCACCTTAAACCCTTCCAATTCAAAGAACTTTTTGTATTTTTTAAGGGCCCTTTGCATCAAAACCTGAAAGGAAGCTTCAGCGGCTTCGAATTGGAAACCGCGATGCTCTAATGCCTGCACTAATTCCAGAATCTTTTTGGTTTGCGGGTCGGTTTTACTTAAATCGTAATTTAAATCTTTGGCCCTTAATAAAATCCCGGTTTTGCCGCCTAACTCGGAAACCAAAACCCTGCGGCGATTACCGACTAAACCGGGATCCAGGTGCTCATAGGTTTGGGTGTTTTTCATGATCGCGTTAATATGCATCCCTCCTTTATGGGCAAATGCTGATTCACCTACAAAGGGCTGTTCGTTTTTGGCGCGCATATTGCTGATTTCGCTGACAAAGTGGGACAAATGAGTCAATTGTTTAAGCTGGGAGTCAGCAAGGCAATCGATTTTCAATTTAATTTGAAGATTGGCGATAATCGGTATCAGATCGGCATTGCCGCAACGTTCACCATAACCGTTAATCGTCCCCTGGACCATATCCGCCCCTGCCTCAACTGCCGCAATAGAGTTGGCAATCGCTACTCCTGAATCATTATGACAATGAATCCCTAAACTTACTTTGACCCTTCCCCGGAGTTCTTTAGTAACCGTGCTAATTTGGGAGGTTAGGGTACCGCCGTTGGTATCGCAGAGGCAAATTGACTCTGCCCCGGCGCTTTCGGCAGCGGTGATTGTTTTTAAGGCGTAATCCCGGTTAGCCCGGTAAGCATCAAAAAAATGTTCGGCATCGTAAAATACCGTAAAACCGTTTTTTACCAAAAAGGCTATGCTCTCAAAGATCATCTTTAGATTTTCATCCAAAGTAGTTTTAAGTACCTCGGTGACGTGGAAATCCCAGGTTTTTCCGACAATTGTAATTACCTGGGCTTTAGATTTTAATAATGCTAATAAATTACTGTCCTGATCGGCGGTGATATTGGGCCGGCGGGTCATGCTAAAAGCGGCAATTTTCGAGTTTTTAAGCTTGGTGCGGCTGATTTTCTCAAAGAACTCCCGGTCCTTAGGGTTCGAACCTGGCCAACCGCCTTCGATAAAATGAATACCGACTTTATCCAATTCTTCGGCCAGGCGCACTTTATCCATTACGGAATAAGAAATACCTTCGGCTTGCGATCCATCCCTTAATGTCGTATCGTAAATTTTTACCGTTCTCATAAATAACCCCTTTAGCGGCTTAAACCGAAATCAGCGTGTAATTTTTTTACCGCGACTTCCGCATCCTTCTTTTTGATAATGCAGGAAATACTGATGTCCGAGGTCGAAATCATTTCGATGTTTATTTTATTATCCGCCAATACCCCGAACATTTTAGCGGCCACGCCATGATGCGATTTCATTCCTACCCCGACAATCGAAACCCGGGCAATATCTTCATCAACTAAAACATCCCCGGCACCGATTTTCCTGGCTACCCCTTTGGTGATCTTGCCGGCTTTGGGGCAGTCGGTTTTAGCCACCGTAAAGGATATATCGGTAGAACGGGTATGACTTACATTTTGGACAATCATATCCACGCTGACCCCGGAAGTAGCCAGGTCTTTAAATAATTTTACCGCCACCCCCGGCTTATCCTGCACCCCGCAGAGGGTGATCTTGGCCTCATTCTTATTTAAAGTGATCCCGCTGACTAAGACATCTTCCATCTTCTTAACCTCCTTAATAATCATCGTGCCGCTGGTATTGTTGAATGAAGAACGCACATGCAAAGGTACGTCAAATTTTTTGGCTACTTCGATTGAGCGAGGCTGCATTACTTGTGCCCCTAAAGAAGCCATCTCCAGCATCTCATCGTAAGTAATCGCTTTGATTTTCTTGGCTTTAGGTTCGATTCTGGGATCGGTAGTATAAATCCCCTCTACATCCGTATAGATCTCGCAGGAATCAGCAGTTAATTCCTTAGCCAAAGCTACCGCGGTCAGGTCCGAACCTCCCCGGCCAAGGGTAGTGATATCCTGGTTTAAGGTAACTCCCTGAAATCCCGCGACAATCACAATCCTGCCTTTTTTTAATTCTTCTTTAATCTTGTCAGCATTAATTTTTATAATCCTAGCCCGGGTATGGCTGCAATCGGTAATGATACCCACCTGTAAACCGGTGAATGAAATAGCTTCCGCACCAAGCTTATGGATGGCCATCGCCAGAAGCGCCACGGATATCTGCTCACCGGTTGATAGCAGCATATCCATCTCCCGCTCGGAAGGAGTAGAATTGATTTTATCGGCCAATTCAATTAATTCATCGGTTGTATCGCCGAGGGCGGAAACCACCACGACTAAATCGTAGCCGTTTTTACTGTAACTTACCACTCTTTGCGCAACTTTTTGAATCCGTTCAACGTTGGCGACGCTGGAACCGCCGTATTTTTGTACCACCAACCCTTTAGACATTCGCCTCTCCTTCCGGGGCACCTTGAATCAAATAATCCATCAATCGGTAGCCGTGTTCAAAGAAAGTTTTCGATTTTTGCGCTTCTTTTTCACTGTAATTAGAAAATCCCCCCGCAGGAATATCTTTACCATAAATGACAAAAGGAATCGCATCCGGAGTATGCGTTTTTAAAGAGAGGGGTGTAGCGTGATCCGGTAAAACCATGATCCGAAAATCATCCCGGCCTTTACAGTATTCTAAAAATGAACCCACCACTAATTGATCAAAGCGTTCAATCGCCGTAATCTTTTCGCGCAGGTCACCGTTATGGCCCGCCTCATCCGGGGCCTCCACATGCACAAAGACAAAATCATGTTTTTTCAAAGTTTTGATTGCCGCTTGAGCTTTAGCTTCATAATCAGTATCGTAATAACCGGTCGCTCCCGGAACATTGATTACCTCTAACCCCAGAATCCGTCCCAATCCTTTAATTAAGTCAACGGCAGAGATGACGCTGCCGGTCAAGCCGAATTTATCCTTAAAGCTTGGCATCTGCGGTTTAACCCCCTGGCCCCAAAGCCAAATCATGTTAGCGGGGTTTTCCTTTAAATCCACCCGCACCTGGTTAATTTCATGACCGGCAAGAATCTCGGAAGAATCACGCATCAGCTTAATAAGCATCTCCGCTGCCTCACCCGAAGGAAGGTTTCTTTTAATGCTTTGGCCGGAAATATCGTGCGGGGCGATACATTTTAAATTTTGCAGTTTGAGCTCGGCCCCTCTCTTAACCAAAAGCAGGTGGCGGTAACTTACTCCGGCGAAAAATCGTAACTTATTATTGCCCAATTTTTGATCGATAAATTTAATCAGTTTTTCCGCTTCGGCAGTCTTAATATGGCCGGCGCTGTAATCAAGTAAAGTATCCCCTTCAGCGGTAATTAAATTACAGCGGAAAGCAACGTCATCCTCCTCCAGTTCAATACCCAGATTAGCGGCCTCCAGAGGAGCCCGTCCGGAATAATATTTTTTCGGATCATACCCTAAAATCGACAAATTAGCCACATCGGATGCCGGGGTCATTTTATCCGGGATGGTTCTAGCTTGGCCGAGCAGGCCGTTTTGGGCCAGAAAATCCAGATTGGGGGTGCGGGCTGCCTCAAGGGGCGTACGCATACCTAACTCTTCAACCGGGTAATCCGCCATGCCATCCCCGACTAATAAAATATGTTTTGTCATACCGTTTAACCTTTTAAAATAAATTTTTAGTTAACTTAACTAAAGCGCTGACCATTCTTGCTTTGCTTAAAAAAGGGCCGTGTTTAGCCCGGGTCCCAATGATATAAGCCTGATAACCACCGCCTTGACTGGAATTAGCAACCACCAGATCTAATTTTTCCTTTTCCAGTAACTTCCTGCCGCTAAGCAGTAAATTCCGGCGGTTGGCCTGCGG
>JBFZAU010000033.1:0-10573 GCA_041308825.1 Candidatus Omnitrophota bacterium | reverse complement strand
CCTGGCCATTAGTGCGGCAACCAGCCATACCGCGGAGTTGGCGATGCTGAAATTGAGCCAATTGAGAGATTGCGAAGTGCATATGACGCATATTCCTACTCCCGGAGATGAGGTGGGGTTGAAGCGATTGGGTGTAAATTTAACCACAGACGGGAAGTTTTCCTCCCGCAATCTTTTTGTAACGTAAAAATATGCCGGTTAAGATAAAATTTCTAGGAGGGGCAAAAACCGTTACCGGTTCCAGCCACCTGATTTCCGCGGGCAATACCGATATTTTATTAGATGGCGGCCTTTTTCAGGGGCGCCGCGAAGCCTTCTATAAAATTAACACTACTTTCCATTATAACCCGCGGACGATTAAGGCGATGGTTTTATCGCATGCGCATATCGATCATTGCGGTAATATTCCTAATTTGATCAAGCAGGGATTACGCTGTAAGATTTATACTACTTCCGCGACTAAGGACCTGGCCGACCTGATGCTGGTAGATTCCGGCAAGATCCAAGAAGAAGATGTGCGTTATGTAAATAAAATTAACCGCCGCTTGAATCTGCCTTTGCGCAAGCCTCTGTATACCGCCAAAGAAGCTTCTAAAAGCACCCGGATTTTCCGTTCTATCTCCTACAACCAGAAATTTTGTATTGCTAAGGATATCTACGCGACGATTATGGATGCCGGGCATATTTTAGGATCAGGGATTGTAATTTTAGATATCAAAGATGGGCAGCGTACTTTACGCTTAGGGTACGCGGTTGATCTGGGCAGAAAGAACCTGCCGCTTTTGAATAATCCGGTGATTCCCCAAGGACTGGATTATTTAATTTTAGAATCTACTTACGGCGGCAGGCTCCACCGGCCAATCGATGAAGCGCAGTCAAAATTAAGGGAAGCAATTAGCCGGGCGGTGAGAAGGGGAGGCAAGGTATTGATTCCTTCTTTTACCCTGGAGCGCACCCAGGAGGTGATTTATTTCCTGAATGAATTGCTTAAAGAAAAAATTATTCCCTCGGTGCCGATTTATGTGGACAGCCCGTTGGCCACCAACATCACCGATTTATTTAAATATCATTTGGATTTCTTGAATGAAAAAACCCGCCAGGCTTTTGACCGGGGGGATAATCCGTTTGAACTGTTGAATTTACGTTTTGTCCGGGATCAAAAGGAATCCAAATCTTTGAATATGGATAAGCGTCCGATGATCATTATTGCCGGCAGCGGGATGTGCGAGTCCGGAAGGATATTGCATCATTTGCAGAATAATATTGAAGATTCCCGGAATATGATTTTAGTGGTCGGCTATATGGCACAGGATACCTTGGGCCGCAGGATTGTGGAGAAGAACCCTTTTGTTAAGATTTTCGGAGTGGAATATGAGCTTAATGCGGAAGTCGTGGTGATTAATTCTTTCTCCGGCCATGCCGACCAGACAGAATTGCTGGAGTTCGTTTCCGGTTGCCTGCCGCTTAAGAAAATTTTTCTGGTGCACGGGGAACTGGAGCAATCCCAGGCTTTGGCCCAGATCCTGGCTGAAAAGGGGGTTGCAGTACACATCCCGGATAAAGACGAAGAAGTGTTGCTTAATTGATAGATTTGTGGTAATATCTTTTCCGCTGACAATGGAAAGATCGACAATAGTCTATAGTCTATTGCCGATTAAAAATTTAAAACTACTATTGTAATTGACTGTTTTTGCGGCAGTCAGGAAGGAATTAAATGATCGGTGGTTTTTCTACTCCCAAAAAAGATAAAGCGCTTAAGTCAAGCGGCGGTAAAATCGTTAAAACCGGCGAAATTCTAGTGCGTGGTGTCGATACCTACAAAGCCGGAGTGAATGTCCGGGGCCTGGGTACGCTGTTTGCGGCTTGTCCGGGTAAGGTTTATTTTACGCGTAAAAAAACCAGCCACGGAAAATTACGCACTTTCGTTAATGTGGCGCCGGTTGCCAAAGCCGCTAAGAAATAAAAATGACGGGTTTAGCTAAAAGCTACTCGCATCAGAAATACACTTTAAGCATTATTGACACATTCTACTGCATAGCCCTGCTCCTGATTTTTTTAGGATCAGGGCTTTCTTTATCCCTGGAAAATCTGCTGGTCAGCCTGCATCTGCCGCGTTTGTTATTGCCGGCTGCCTATTTATTGGTAATTTCATGTTTGTACTATTTGTTTAACCTGCCTTTTAATCTTTACTCCGGTTTTATACTCGAGCATAAGTTTAACCTGACCCGGCAAACCTTTAAATCCTGGTTGATTGATCAATTAAAGGGCGGGATTTTAGGTTATCTGATTTCTCTGATTTTAATCCATTCTTTTTACTGGGTTTTAGGCAGCTTCGCTCAATGGTGGTGGGTGGTAGCTGCCGGCTGCTGGATTATTTTTAGCGTCCTTCTGGCTAAGCTGGCTCCGATTTTGATCATACCTTTATTTTTTAAATATAAGAAGCTGGAAGATGAGGTTTTACGGCAAAGGATTCTTGAGCTAGCGGATAAAATGCAGGTCAAATTAATGGATGTTTTCCAGATCGATTTCAGCAAAAAGACGCTTAAGGCTAACGCTGCTTTTACGGGTATGGGAAGCTCCCGGAGGGTACTTTTAGCTGATACCTTACAAGATAAGTATACTTATGACGAAGTGGCGATGATCCTGGCGCATGAGTTTGCTCATTACCGGCTTAAACATATTATCAAGTTGATCGCCTTAAATTCACTGCTCACCCTGGGGTTATTCTATTTAATCTCTAAAACCAGCTCCTATGCCTTGGGTTTTTTCCGGCTGGAGTTTCTGGGGCAGTTGGCAAGCCTACCGCTTATTTTTCTTTATTTTGTTCTATTCGGGATTATTTTTACTCCGCTTGAGGCGCTTGTAAGCCGCAGGTTCGAAAGGGAAGCCGACCGTTTAGCCCTTAAGGTCACCGCCGACCGGGAGGCATTTGTCAGCCTGATGGAGAAACTAGCCGCGCAAAATCTCTGTGACCGTAACCCCCATCCTTTAATCAAGTTTTTCTTCTTTGATCATCCGCCAATCGATGAGCGGATTAAGATAGCAAAGTCTTATTGATTTTGTAGATAGTTGAGGATAAATTTTGCGGCACGGCCGGCAGCTCCGGGCTGTCCCAGAGATTCCTTGACCGTTTTCATCTCCTGAATCATTTGTTCGGCCGCCGAGGGATTACTGAAGAGTTTGATGATCGTTTGAGCGATCATTTTTGGCCGGGCTTCGAATTGGATGAACTCAGGGATGATTTTTCTTTCGGCGACGATGTTGACGATCCCGATATAAGGGATTTTTATCTGCGGCCGGTAAAATAGATAATTCAGAAGGCTGGTTTTGTAAACAATTACGAAAGGTTTGCCGATAATTGCCGCTTCCAGGGTGGCGGTACCTGAACAAACCAGGCTGGCCTGGGCAGCGCTTAGGCAGCGGTGAGTTTTTCCGTCGACAATTTTAATATCCAGATCAAATTTTTTACATTCTTTTTGGTAGAGTCCTGAATCCAGATTGGGGGCCTTAGCGATAATAAATTGGGTTTGCGGGAATTGCTGATTAATAAGTTGAGCGCTTTTAAGCATTAAGGGCAAGATTCGTTTTACTTCCTGTTTGCGCGAGCCGGGAAGCAGGGAGATGATTTTTCTATCCGGGCTGATTCCCTGTTCTTTGAGGAACTGAGGATCCGGCGGGGCCAAAGCGATGAGGTCAATCAAAGGATGTCCGGCATAATCCGCTTGGATTTGGTGCTTATGATAGAACTCCTCTTCGAATTTGAAAAGTACGATAATTTTTGAAATAAATTTTTTTATCAGGCTTACTCTTTTTTCCCGGGAAGCCCAAATTTGCGGACTGACATAATAGATGACCGGAAGCTGCTTGTTGACGGCTTTGGCTAAACGCAGGTTAAAACCGGAAAAATCAACCAAAATCAGGCAATCTGGTTTACGGAGTTTAATCTGTTCTAAGACAATCTTCTTGAGTTTTAAAAATTTAGGCAGTTTTTTTAGAACATCGAAAAGCCCCATTACTGCAAGCTCTTGAATATTGTAGAAGATATCCGCCCCGGTTTTAGTTAATTCTAAACCTCCTACGCCGCTGAATTTAGCACCGGGAGAAAATTTTTGGATGTTTATTGCCAGGCTGGCGGCTAAGAGGTCTCCGGAGGGTTCCCCGCATACAATTAAGATGTTTTTGATTTCTGCCATATTTGGTCTTGGATGGTTAAAGCAACGGCCAGGGCCTCTTTAGCGACCTCCCCGGTTACCAAGGGCTCTTTTTGATTGATTAGGCAGTCGACAAAAGAGGCCAGCTCTTTTTGCAGGGGTTGTTCTTTTTCAATCGGAAGCCGTTCCTTAGTGATCTTATTTCCTAACTTTCGGTATACGCAAGCCTCCGCGTTTTTGTAGTCTAAAGAAATATAGGTATCCGGCTGAAAGATGCGGATTTTACGCATCGCTTCATCCGATACGCGGGAAGCGGTAAGATTAGCGATGCAGCCGTTTTTAAAGGTCAGGCGGGCATTGGCGATATCCTCTCGGTCGGTTAAGACATTAATCCCCACGGATTCAACCCTCTCTAGAGGTGAATTTACCAGCCCCAAAACGATATCGATATCGTGGATCATGATATCCAAAACTGCGCCGACATCCAGAGAGCGGTTAGGGAAGGAAGAGAGCCGGTGGCATTCAATAAATTTAGGGTCTTTAATTATTTTCTGGGTGGCGTTAAATGCGGAATTAAACCTTTCGATATGGCCGACCTGCAGAATAAGTCCTTTTTTTCTGGCCAACGCGATTAAATGCTCCGCTTCTTCTAAATTTACCGTGAATGGTTTTTCGACCAACAGATGGATTCCCTGCTCTAAAAGTTGGGAGGATATTTTATGGTGCAGGCGGGTGGGAACGGCAACGCTGGCTGCGTCGATCTTGCCAAAAAGCTGGTTGATATCGGTATATCCGGGCACCCTTAAAGCATGAGATACTTCTTTAAGTTTTACCGGATCCGCGTCGCATACTCCGGCCAGGATGCAACCGGGGATATGTTTATAGATTTTGGCATGGATACTGCCCAGATGCCCCACGCCGACTACCGCTACTCTAATTTTATTCATACCCCATCATAGCAAAGTGTGTATTTTGATGCAATTAAAATCTTCTAATTGTGCCTGCAGTAAAAGGCAAGCAGCTTAAGATAGAGCAATAAAAGGTTTGCTATGGGCGGGCGGATGTGTTAAAATAATTTCCCTAAAGAAAGGCATAAGATGAAGGATTACTTAAAGTTATTGCAATTCTTGCGGCCTTATAAGCTGCTTTTTGCGGGTGCGATTGTCTGCATGGGGATTTCCGCGGTCTTCGACGGGGTCTCTTTGGCGATGATTGTCCCGCTGGCCGATAAGATCATGGCGGACAAGAAGATTATTGTGCCGGCTAAGCTTCCGGATTTCCTGGTGGGCCTGATCGATAAAATCAATAATACCGCTCCCGGGGACCTCCTTAATTACATGTTGTTTGTCGTGCTTTTGCTTTTTTTGCTGAAGGGGATCTTCGGGTTTTTGCAAAGTTATCTTATGTCGGATATCGGCCAGAGGGTGATTCGGGATATTCGTAATCAACTTTACGCTAAGATACAATCATTATCCCTTAACTATTTTACGCATAAACGCGGCGGCGAGCTGATGTCG
Source organism: Candidatus Omnitrophota bacterium (assembly GCA_041308825.1). Taxonomy (GTDB): domain Bacteria; phylum Omnitrophota; class Gorgyraeia; order Gygaellales; family Profunditerraquicolaceae; genus UBA6249. Next base: position 4,905 of record JBFZAU010000033.1, on the reverse strand, counting down.
CGGATCACCAACGATGTCAGGTTAGTGGAAAATGCCGTGTCTTACGGCTCGACTGACCTGATCTACCAGAGCCTGCAGATAGCTATTTTCGCCGCGGTGATTTTCTTCATCTATTTTAAGCTAGCCTTAATTGCCATTGTGTTTTTACCGTTGATCAGCCTGCCGATTGTCAGGGTCGGCAAGGCTTTAAGAAAGCTTTCCAAGCGTTCGCAGGAGAAGATCGCTGATACGAACTCCCTGCTTTATGAAACAATCATGGGCGTCAGGATCGTTAAAGCTTTTAATATGGAAGAATATGAAATTGATAAATTCAGCCGGGTTAACAGGGATTATTACCGGCTTTCGATGAAGACGATTAAGCGCTCGCTGCTTTTGAGTCCGATTACGGAATTTTTAGGAGTGCTGGCCGGGGTGCTGGTGTTTTTTTGGGGAGGCCATGAGGTGCTGGCCGGCAAACTTTCTTTCGGGGTTTTCGGGCTTTTTCTTGGTTCTTTGCTCTCTTTGGTCCGGCCATTCAAAAAATTAAGCCAGGTTAATGCGCTTAACCAGCAAGCCATGGCGGCCAGCGAACGTATTCACGATGTGCTGGAAGCAGAGCCGAGCGTTAAAGAATCTGCGGCTCCGAAGATTTTGAGCGGATTTAAGAAAAATATTAGATTTAGTAATATTGATTTCAGCTATGCCGATACGCCGATTTTAAGGAATATCGATTTAGATATAGGATACGGGCAAATGCTGGCGATTGTGGGCCCCAGTGGTTCAGGGAAGAGTACACTGTTAGATTTAGTCCCGCGTTTTTATGACCCGCAAAATGGCCGGGTTCTAATCGATGGAATTGATATCCGGGAATTCAGCCTCAAATCATTACGCAGTCAGATCGGGATTGTCAGCCAGGAGACAATGCTTTTTAATGATACCATCAGGGCCAATATCGCTTACGGTAAGCCCGGCGCTTCATCCCAGGAGATCGAGGCGGCCGCTAAAAAAGCGCATGCCCATGATTTTATAATTAATTTCCCGCAAGGCTATGATACGGTGATCGGTGACCGGGGGGCCAGGATTTCCGGCGGTGAGCGCCAGCGGATTGCGATCGCCCGGGCGCTGCTTAAAGATGCCCCGATTTTAATCCTGGATGAAGCTACTTCACAGCTGGATTCAACCTCGGAGCGGATCGTGCAGGAGGCGCTTGACCAGCTGGTGACCGGCCGGACCGTTTTTGTGATTGCCCACCGGCTTTCCACCGTTAGAAATGCCGACCGGATCGTGGTTTTAGATAAAGGTGAGATTGTGGAAGAGGGGACGCATAGCCAATTACTGGAAAAAGGCGGTTTATATAAACGGCTGTATCAGACGCAGGAGCTGCAAAAATGATTTTTTCACTTGGAGTTCCGCTTCAGAAGCTGCGTCAAAATTCTCTAGAATTTTGACGCATTCAGCGGAATTAATGCGCAGACGGCCTTACGGCCTATGACTTATGTCGCTAGCGCTCCATAAGTCATCTGCTTATTAAAAATTGTTGCAAATAACTTAAATTTTGCTATAATTACCCGATTAACTTTCTAGCGCGGCATTTTGTCTTCTTTGAAGATGCCGAAAGGGTTGTTTTTTTGTAATCGGGAGCTAGAAGATATTATTAACCAATGGCTTATCTGCCGGCAGAAGTCTTGATAAAGTGTAAAGCCTTCAGGCAAGTTTGCCGCCGGTAACCAGCCGAAAGAAATGGGGGATTAAAAACGTGCCATCAGAATTGATTAAACAGCTTTTAGAAGCAGGCGTACATTTCGGCCACCAGACTAAACGCTGGAATCCTAAAATGAAGAAATTTATTTTCGGCTCCAGAAGCGGGATTTACATTATTGACCTGGAAAAGACTGAGCAATGTATTAATTCAGCCCGGGATTTTTTGATGGAGATTACCTCTAAGGGGGAGTTTGTCCTTTTTGTGGGGACTAAAAAACAGGCTCAGGATGTGATTAAGCAGGAAGCCATTCGCAGCGGGATGTATTATGTTACTGACCGTTGGCCGGGGGGTATGTTGACCAACTTTGCCACCATCAAAAAAAGTATCAACCGTCTCAAGGAAATCGAAAAAATGCGTACCGACGGCACCTTTGAGAAACTGACCAAAAAAGAGATTGCCCGCCTGGAAAAAGAATTAGCTAAGTTAAACAAAAATTTTTCAGGGATCGTTCCGATGGAGCGGATGCCCAAGGCCGCATTTGTCGTAGATACTAAAAAAGAGGAAACCGCGGTGCGTGAAGCCCGCCGCTTGGGAATCCCGATTATCGGCTTGATCGATACTAATTCTAATCCGGATTTGGTAGATTATCCGATCCCGGGTAATGATGACGCTACTAAATCAATTCGTACGGTAGTTTCGATCGTCGCCGATACAATTATTGAAGGCAGGAAGAAATTTCTATCTTATTTGGCTCAAGAAGGAGTTAAGGTCGAGGAGCCTAAGGGGGATATACCTGCGGAGGTTCTTCCGGAGGAAGAGGTCCAGATTAAAGAAATCGAAGAGATTGTTGAAGACAGCCAGCCGGTTGATGAGGCCGCTGCCCAAAAGCGGGCGCATTTAAAGGCCGCTAGCGAAGCTAAGCCAAAACTAAGGAAAAAGATTTAAACGGCATTCCTGCGGAAAATAATTGGTTAATATTGAAAGTAATAAGGGTGATTGAATTAATACAAATAATATTGAATTGGAAAGCCTGTTTGATAAGCAGGTAGGAAGGTGTAAAGTGAAAAGCTCAGTGGATGCGATTAAAGAATTAAGAGATATGACTTGCGCCAGTGTGGCGCATTGCAAAAAAGCTTTAGAGGAAACCAAGGGGGATATTAAACAGGCCGCGGTATTGTTGCGTAAACAGGGGTTAGAGATTGCCGCCAAAAAGGCATCTCGTGCGGCCAAAGAAGGCAGGATTGATTGCTACATTCACCATGGTAACAAGATCGGCGTATTGCTGGAAGTAAACTGTGAATCGGATTTTGTCGCCAGAAATGAAGATTTTATGAATTTTACCCGGGATCTGGCAATGCAGATTGCCGCTACCAGCCCCGAGTTTATTAAAAAAGAGGATGTTCCGGAAGATCTCCTCAAGCATGAAAAAAGTAAGGAAGACTATTATAAAACTAATTGTTTATTGGAACAGGTTTTTGTGAAAGATTCCAGCTTGTTGATTAAAGATTATTTAGGAAGCATTGTTGCTAAATTGGGTGAAAATATCGTTATCCGCAGGTTTATCCGCTATAAGATCGGCGAATAAATGGTCAAACCGGCTTACAAGAGAATAGTCCTTAAACTTAGCGGCGAAGCGCTGCAGGGCAATAAGACTCATGGTATCGATCCCCAGGTATTGCTTTCGATCTCCCGTCAGATTAAAGAAGTGCGGGATCTGGCGGTGGATGTCGCTGTGGTTTTGGGTGCGGGCAATATACTGCGCGGGCAGGAAAATACTGCTTGCCGCGGGTTAGATCTGGATCGCAGCGTCGCCGATTATATGGGGATGCTGGCGACCGTGATCAACGGGCTTTCCATGCAGGATGCGCTTGAGAAGACCGGTGTGCCAACCCGGGTGATGACGGCAATTGAAATGCAACGCATTGCCGAGCCTTATATTAAAAGAAGGGCGATTCGGCATTTAGAAAAGGGAAGGGTCGTAATTTTTGTCGCCGGCACCGGTAACCCTTATTTTACCACCGATACCGCTGCGGCCCTTCGGGCGATGGAGATTAATGCGGATGCTATTCTTAAAGCGACTAAGGTAGACGGAGTTTATTCTGCCGATCCGCTGAAAGTAAAGGGCGCCAAGAAATTTACTCAATTGAAATACATTGATGTGCTTAAAAAGGGTTTAAAGGTAATGGATGCGACGGCGATCAGCCTGTGTATGGATAATCAGTTACCGATAGTAGTGTTCAATCTTAACCGCGTGGGTAATATCAAACGCGTGGTCCTGGGAGAGCGTATCGGCACGGTTGTCCGCTAGAGGAAAGGAAGCTTAAAAATGTCTGTTAAGGAAGTAATCAATAATACCGACGAAAAGATGAAAAAGGCTTTTGAGTCAATGAACCGTCAGTTTCATGAAGTCAGGACCGGCCGGGCGTCTCCGAGTTTGGTGGAAGGGATACATATTGATTATTATGGCACTCCGACTATGTTGAAGCAATTAGCCGCCATATCTGCCCCGGATGCGCATTTAATCGTGATTCAGCCTTGGGATGTTACCGCGATCGTGGAGATTGAGAAGGCGATTTTAAAATCCAATCTGGGGGTCAGTCCTTCTAATGACGGTAAAATCATCAGGATTGCTGTCCCGCAGTTATCCAAGGAGCGCCGTTTGGAAATGGCTAAGTTGTTGCATAAAATGTCTGAGGATGGACGGGTATCAATGCGGACGATTAGAAGAGATGCTAAAGAGGCAGTGGAGAAAATGGAGAAGGATAAGCTGATTTCGGAAGATGAGAAGTTCCGCGGAGTCGATGAATTGCAAAAGGTTGTGGATAAATATATCGCCAAGATTGATGAACTTTTAAAGGCGAAAGAAAAAGAAGTTTTGGAGTTTTAAGGATTTTTTGATTTTATAGACTTGGGCCTCTAGCTAGCTTTCGCCGCAGAACCATCGGCGGGATTCGCTAGAGGTAAGGAATAGAAACCTAGATTGGGCCTCTAGCTAGCCCCCGCCGCAGAACCATCGGCGGGATTCGCTAGAGGTAAGGAATAGAAACCTAGATTGGGCCTCTAGCTCATCCGGTAGAGCACCACACTTTTAATGTGGTTGTGCCGCGTTCGAGTCGCGGGAGGCTCATAAATTTGATAACTGTGATTTGTTCGCGTGCGAAATTTTTCGCCGTGCGCTACGGTTTACGACTCGCTTTCGGCCGACCAGCAGAGTCGTCGGCCTT
>JBFZAU010000032.1:0-2723 GCA_041308825.1 Candidatus Omnitrophota bacterium | reverse complement strand
AACCTAAAGATTCAAAATACGACAGGAGAGCGAGAAGATGGCTTTAAATTCCCCACGTATTTGGTTATTGCAAGACGGTGAGCCTCTGCCCATTGACCAGAAACCGCGTTTGATGCGGATTGGTAATCTTTCCGAAAAGCTTGTTGCGGCGGGGTTTTCTGTTACTTGGTGGGCTTCCCGATTTAATCATAGCCTTAAGAAATACCGGGAATTTCCGGATACTTTTTATAAAATGAACGACCATTATCGCATTTGTTTACTGGACGGCCCCCGTTATAAAAAGAATGTTTCATTGGCACGTATCCGTCATTACCGCTGGCTGGCCGCTAATTTTACTCAAATTGCGCATTCGCTGGAAAAACCGGATATCATTCTGGGTTCTTATCCTTCGCCGGAATTATGTTTTGCCGGGATGCGGTTTGCAAAAAAACATAACATTCCTTTTATCGTGGATATCCGAGACCCTTGGCCGGATATCTTTTCGGATTATTTCCCCCTGTTGATACGTTGGTGTTTTTATCCTGTAATTTATTACTACCGGAGGATGTTGCGTTCGATTCTTAACTCCGCGGATAGTATTATCGCAGTTTCTGAGGCTATGCTAAGTTGGGGTGTACGCTATTCCGGCAGGCCAAAAAGAACAAGAGATAAAGTTATTTATATCGGATACAACCAGCGGGAGGTTGAACGCGAAATTACTGTTCCAGATTATTTTAAAGAAGAAAACCCATTGATTTGTTTATTTGCAACAACCTGCGGAAACAGCTATGATGGTTCAACTTTAGTTGAAGCCGCCAGAATACTGGAGTCAAGGGGTGAGCGCCGTGCCTGTTTTATTGTTTCCGGTGACGGGGAATTCCGGTCAAAATGGATGGCGCAAGCCTCAGGATTAAAAACTGTACAATTTTCCGGATGGGTCAGCAATGAGGAATTACAAGCCTATTTTTTAAAAGCTCATGTTGGGCTTATCCTGATGCGAGGGGGGATCACTTCTTTTTGGCTGGGAAATAAATTTTCTGAATATCTTTCTACCTTTTTAGCTTTAGTTAATAATGTTCCGGGTGAGCCGGTGGAAATTGTGGATAATCATAAACTGGGATTAAATATCGCGGCCAAGGACCCCCGGGCCCTGGCAGACGCTATCAGCGCGCTATTAAAATCTCCGGAGACGGTCAAGGAGTTTATGAAAAATTCGAAAAGAGTATTCCAGGAAAATTTTGAAAGAGGTAAAATATACGACGGCTACGTAAAATATCTGACGGATTGTTTAAAGAAAAGCTAGGGTTTTAATTTAATTTCAGGTTTTAAAAGCTATTCAAAGGGGGCTTGGTCATGGATGTAGAGAGGTTAAGGTGTCGTTTAAAAGAAATTGAGGCAGTCTCGCAGCAGCAATGGCTGGATAGCTTGAACGATAGAAAAAAAGAGGAGCTTAAGTTTCATGATGAACATCGCGATACTTCCCGAATAGAATCTTTAGACAAAAAAACCTATGAAAAACTTTATGGCAATAAGAAATACTACCAGGAATCCGCGCTGGTAAATATTTATGTGGATAACTGGATTCGGGAAAACGCCGAGGGTAAAATTTTTTTGGATTATGCCTGCGGTAACGGGAAATACGCGATAAAAGCGGCAAAATTCGGCGCAAAATTATCGATTGGATTGGATATCAGCAGAGTTTCTGTTGAAAACGCCAAAAAAGAGGCCCACAAACAGGAGGCAGATAAAAATACTTATTTTATCCAGGCAGATGTTGAGAATACGATGCTTCCGGACAGTTCTATTGAAATTATTATTTGCAGCGGGATGCTGCATCACCTTGATTTATCTTATGCTTTTTTTGAATTACGCCGGATATTAGTTCCCGGAGGTAAGATTTTGGCGGTTGAATCATTGAATTATAATCCGGTGTTCAAGTTATACCGGTATACTACTTCACCGATGCGCACGGATTGGGAGAAGGAGCACATTCTTTCATATAAAGATATAGGATTCGCGAAAAGATTCTTCCAGGTAAAGCAAATTAAACATTGGCATCTTTTTAGCGTTATCGGTGTTCACCTGCCGTTGATGCTGGTTTTTTTAAATAAGATCGACCGTTTTATTTTAAAGTTGCCGCTGATTAAAATGATGTCTTGGATGTTTACTTTTGAGTTGCATAAAAAAGAATAATCTATTTTTGTCTATAAATTTTAAAAGGAATTTTTGGTAAGACAGTTATCTTCCGGATATGCTAAACATGGACATCAAGATCAGCAAAAGAATATAGAGATGTTAAAACGTTTGTTAGATATTATTTTTTCTTTGGCTGGATTGATTTTTTTATCACCGATATTTTTAGTCCTTGCACTTTTAATCAAAAATGAAGACGGCGGTCCGGTTTTTTACAAAGGGGTCAGGGTTGGAAAACGCGGGAAATTGTTTAAAATGTTTAAGTTCAGGACAATGGTGGTTAATGCTGATAAAATCGGCGGATCCTCTACACCTGATGATGATGCAAGATTACTTGAGTCCGGTAAATTCTTGCGCCGGTACAAACTTGACGAGTTGCCGCAACTGATTAATGTTTTAAGCGGAGAGATGAGTTTTGTCGGCCCGCGCCCGGAGGTTCCATTTTACGTTGATATGTTTACTGCTGAAGAAAAACTGGTGCTCAGTGTAAGGCCGGGCATAACCGATTGGGCTTCGTTATGGAATTCGGATGAAGGCGCGATTTTGGCCGG
>JBFZAU010000031.1:0-2503 GCA_041308825.1 Candidatus Omnitrophota bacterium | reverse complement strand
AAAAGGTTGAGTTTGAGAATGTCCGCGGTTTAAAAGGGGTAAAAGAGACTGAAGTGGAAATCGGGGGTAAAAAATTAAGAATCGCTATTGCCCACGGCTTAAGCAATGTTGAGTATATTATTAATAAAGTCAGGGAAGCTAAAAAGAATAATCAGGAGATACCGTATCATTTTATTGAAGTCATGGCCTGTCCGGGCGGCTGCGTTGGCGGCGGCGGACAACCTTATATGGTGACCGATGAGTTGCGGATCAAAAGGGCGCAAGCCTTATATGAGGATGATAACCAGAAAGAGGTGCGTACCAGCCATCAAAATCCTTATATCAAAAGGCTTTATCAGGAATATCTCGGTAAGCCTTTAGGAGAGAAGTCGGAAAAGCTTCTGCATGTGCATTATAAGGCCCGGCCGATTTATGTAAAATAACCGCTTGCGTTTTAGCGGTGGAAAACTTAGTATCCTGCGGTAAGGAGCTTGGCTCTGAATCCAAGGGGATGTAAATTTTATAATCCCAACCTTTCTGCAGGAAGAAGAGTTGGGATTTTCTGTGTACGGACACGCACCGGCGCAATTCCGCTAAGCGCCGGGTGTTGTGACTCGAGCATATAGATCAAGTTTGTATAATAAGGGAGCTCCGCCTCAGAAGCACGCAAAAATTCTCTGGAATTTTTGCGTATCGGCGGAGTAAATTCCGGCAGACAACTTATGTCGTCCTAACGGACTCCATAAGTTGTGCCGTCATTTAAGGAGGTTAAAGATGGAAAAGCGTTTGGGTTTTGTGGGGGTTATTGTTCATAACCGTAAAAAGGCGGCGCCGCTGGTCAATAAGGTATTGACGGAGTTTGGCGATTTGATTATCGGCAGGATGGGTATTCCGCATGTCAAAAGGGAGCATAGTGTGATTGTCGTGATTGTTAACACCTCTACTGATGATTTAGGGGCCTTAACCGGGAAGCTCGGCAAAATTGAAGGAGTGGTGGTAAAGTCAGGCTTAACTAAAGATGAAATATGTAAATGAAGAAAAAATAAATAATCTGTTGGCGGATGCCCATAAACTTGATTATGGGCAACTGGATATTATTTTAGATAAGGCCAGGTCGCTAAAGCGTTTGAGCCTTAAAGAGTCGGCAGTGTTATTGGCGGTTGATGATCCGCTGGGTTTGCAGAAAATATTTGCCGCCGCCAGTTTCGTTAAAGACAAAATTTATGGACGCCGTGTAGTGCTGTTTGCTCCGCTTTATATCAGTAATCTGTGTACTAATCGCTGCCTTTATTGCGCATTTAAAGCGGATAATCTATTGATTAAGCGCCGGGCCCTAACCAGCGCTGAGATTAAAGCGGAGATCAGGTGGTTATTGGGTAGGGGCCATAAAAGAATATTGATGGTTTGCGGTGAGCAGGCCCCGGCCGGCAAAACCGGGATTGGCTATTACCTGGAAGCCGTTCAGGCGATTTATTCCGCCTCTGTTGGTAAGAATAAAATAAAAAGGGTGAATGTAAATTGCGCTCCTTTAAGCGTCGATGAATTTAAACAGCTTAAGTCTTCGGGGATCGGCACTTATCAGATTTTTCAGGAAACCTACCATGATAAAACTTACCGCTTGATGCATCCCTCTGGGCCTAAAAGCGATCCCGACAACCGGATTACTGCTCCGGATCGGGCATTTGCTGCCGGGATTGATGATATAGGTATCGGCCCGCTTTTGGGTCTATACGATTACCGTTTTGAAACTTTAGGCCTGCTTAGTCATATCGAACATATGGAGGAGGAATTTAAAGTCGGGCCGCATACAATTTCCGTGCCTAGAATCGAGCCGGCAGAAGGTTCGCAAATTTCCCTGCATCCTCCGTATCAGCTTTCTGATGATGAGTTTAAAAAAGTGGTGGCAATTTTAAGGCTTTCGGTTCCCTATACGGGGATCATTATGTCTACCCGCGAGAATGCCCGGATGCGCGATGCCTTGCTTAGTTTAGGAGTTTCTCAGGTGAGCGCCGAATCCAAGACCTCTCCGGGGGGGTATTCGGCTAGCGCTTCCGGCCAGGCTACCGGGCAATTTTCTCTGGGCGATCACCGCAGCCTGGATGAAATAATCGCGTCTTTGATTGAGCATGATTATATCCCGTCATTTTGCGCTGCCTGTTACCGTATGGAAAGAACAGGCGAAGCTTTTATGCAATTGGCTAAACCCGGGACGATTAAAGGCAAATGCAGTATGAATGCGCTGGTAACACTCAAGGAATATTTAGATGATTTTGCCTCTTCTGCGGTTAAGCAGGAAGGTTACAAAATGATCACGCGTTATTTTAAGCAATTAGACCAGGCTGAGCAGGATAGATTGAAGCTGTTTTTTGCCCATGTTGATTCCGGGGTAAGGGATGAGTATGTTTGACATAAACAAGCTGTTAAACAGAATTTATGATGCCAAAATCCCGGAGCCTGAAGATTTAGAGCAGGTTTTAGCCCTAAGTAAGCCGGGAGAATTAAATGAATTATTTTCTTTTGCCGA
>JBFZAU010000030.1:0-5951 GCA_041308825.1 Candidatus Omnitrophota bacterium | reverse complement strand
AATATCTTTTCGCCGATTTTTGGCGGTATTCCGGTGACTGGGGCAATTGCCCGGACCGCTACCAATATTAAAAACGGCGGGCGTAGCCCGGTAGCCGGGATTGTGCATGCCCTGGTGATTTTATTAATTTTTGTTTTTTGCGCAAAGTGGGCGGGTTTTATCCCGATGGCTACTTTAGCCGGTATTCTGATTGTCGTAGCCTATAACATGAGCGAACTGCAGCATTTTAGACGGCTCTTAGCGGGTAGACGGGGGGATGTCCTGGTTTTGCTTTTAACCTTCACCCTGACCGTCTTTGTGGACTTGACTGTCGCGATTGAGGTAGGAGTAGTTTTGGCTGCCTTTTTGTTTATGCACCGGATGGCACAAATTACCGATATAAAATTGATTGATGCTGATGGTAACGGCGACCATCTTCACGAATATGCCGGCGTACCCAAAGGAGTTGAAATTTTTGAAATTAACGGCCCGTTTTTCTTCGGGGCGGTAAGCAAATTCCGCGACGCCATTGCTTCCTTTGAGAAAACTCCCGAGGTGATTATCTTAAGAATGAGCGCGGTACCGGCCGTCGATGTTACGGCGGTGAATGCTTTGGAGATGTTTATTAAAGAAGCTAATGCCTCTGGTACGCAAGTAGTATTTGCCGGAGTGAATAAGCGCGTATATAATACGCTTAACCGCTTTGGTATCGTTGAGCATATTGGAATCGAGAATATCCTGGCAGATGTCGGGCTGGCTTTGGCGCAAGCTATGGTTTTAATCGAGAGGGATAAGCAGGTTCTCGGCAATAAAAAGGTAAACTATCATGATTACCGTAAATAACCTATCTTTACAATTCGGGCAGCGCAAACTGTTTACCAAGGTAAACATTGTTTTTTCTGCCGGTAATTGCTATGGTCTTATCGGCGCCAATGGCTCGGGTAAATCCTCATTTTTAAAAATCCTCTCCGGACAGATAGAATCTTCATCCGGCGAGGTGGAGATTGCTTTGGGCAAGCGGGTTTCGGTTTTAAAACAGGACCAGTTTGCTTTTGATCAGTATTCGGCGCTGACCTGCGTGATGATGGGGCATAAACGGCTTTATGAAATTATGATGGAAAAGGAGGCGATTTACGCTAAAACCCCTTTTACCGATGAAGATGGAATGGCTGCTTCGAAACTGGAGGAGGAGTTTAGCGAGTTGGAGGGCTGGAACGCCGAATCGGATGCCGCCAAGCTTTTAAGCGATTTAGGGATCGAAGAATCTTTACATACCCTGCAAATGGCGCAGTTGGAGGCCGGCCAAAAGGTGCGGGTTTTACTGGCGCAGGCCTTATTCGGCAACCCCGATATCCTGCTCTTGGATGAGCCGACTAACCATCTAGATGTGGAATCCTCGATGTGGCTGGAGGAGTTTTTATGTGAATTTCAAAATACGGCAATCGTGGTTTCCCATGACCGGCATTTTCTGGATAAGGTTTGTACGCATATTGCCGATATCGATTACGGCAAGATCAAGCTTTACCCGGGTAACTATACTTTCTGGTCGGAGGCCAGCCAGTTGGCGGCCCGCCAGCGCAGCGAATCCAACCGTAAAATCGAAGAGCAGCGTAAGGACCTGAAAGATTTTATTATGCGCTTTGCCAATAACGCGGCCAAAGCCCGTCAGGCGACCAGCCGTAAAAAAATCCTGGAAAAACTTACGCTGGATGATATTGGGCCGTCTTCCCGTAAATATCCCTATATTAATTTCGAGCCGGAGCGGGAAGCGGGAAATGATCTTTTAAGTATTAATAATTTATTTAAAAAGGTGGGTAATGACGTGTGTTTTGAGCGGCTTAATATCACTATTCATAAGGGGGATAAAGTGGCCTTGGTCGGGCCTAATGATTTAGTCAAAACCGTATTGTTCGAGATTTTAATGAATACCGACAGCGCTGATAGCGGGACTTTTAAATGGGGGGTTTCTACCCGCCGGGCCTATTATCCCCGGGATAACGCTGTCTTTTTTAATTCCTCCGTCTCTATCGCCGACTGGCTGCGGCAATTTTCTCCTAATACGGAAAACGAATTTATTCATTCTTTTCTGGGGCGCATGCTTTTTTCGGGGGAGGAGGCGCTCAAGCCGGTGGATGTATTATCCGGAGGGGAAAAAGCCCGCTGCATGTTTGCCCGGATGATGGTGATCCAGCCGAATGTTTTAATTTTAGATGAACCGACTAACCACCTTGACCTTGAGTCCATCACCGCCCTTAACCGGGGCTTAAGTAGATTTTCGGGAACGATCCTGTTTTCTTCGCATGACCATGAACTGGTACAGACGGTCGCCAACCGGATTATCGAAATTACTCCCCTTGGCTACATTGACCGGATCAGTACTACTTTCGATGAGTATTTAGCTAATCAGCAGATTAAAGAGCAGCGCCGTGAGCTTTATAAAACTGCGCATTAAAACCGGAGGTAAATCGCGATGAAAGTGATTGCTTTTAATACCAGCGCGCGCAAAGACGGCAATACCGCCATTTTAATCAAACAGGTTTTTAAAGAGTTGGAAGCGGCCAAGATAGATACCGAGCTTATTCAGTTAGCCGCCCAGCAAATTTTTGGCTGTACTGCTTGCGGTGAGTGCGCAGTTACTCAGGATAACCGCTGCGCGCTTAAAGGTGATTTGCTTAATGAATATTTGGCGAAAATGATTGAAGCCGACGGGATTATTATCGGTTCTCCGACTTATTTTGCCGATTGCACGGCTGGCGCTAAGGCCTTGATGGAGAGGGCGGGAATGGTCAGCCGGGCTAATCATAACCTGCTGAAGCGTAAGATTGGCGCAGCGGTGGTGGCGGTCAGAAGGGGCGGGGCGATCCACGCCTTTGATTCAATCAATCATTTTTTTATGATCGGTGAAATGATTACCGTCGGTTCTGTATATTGGAATCTAGGCATCGGCCGCCTGGCCGGAGATGTAAATAACGACCTGGAGGGCTTAGAGACGATGTCGGTTTTGGGAAAGAATATGGCCTGGCTTTTAAAAAAGGTTACGGTTTGAAGAATGAGAATTTGGGATATTGAACCAAAAAAATTATGCCGTAACCATTTACTGGGTGAGCACCGGGAATTACACGCGATCTGGAGCATTTTAACCTGCGGCAAAAAAGGTTACTGCCATCATCCGGAAACTTTAAGGTGGAAAGGTAAATTAAAAGCGCTTTTTCTGCGGCATCAGAAACTTATTCTGGAGATGCAAAAAAGAGGCTATCGGCATAAAAGTGATTTACCGGCTAATTTGGCCAAAGGCATCAGCCGGCAGAATAAGTATGTAGATTCTTTGCGCCGACAGGCCTTAATTCTCAAAAGTAAACACTGCGCCTGCATGATTTAAATTAAACTTGATTTATGCGCCTGGACGGATTATACTTAATAAATATATAGCTTATTGAGCGACAAGGAGGGTAAAACCATGGCGGTAAAAGTGAAAGATAAGAAACGAGGGTCAGGTTCAATGTTCGGAGAAAGTGTTTCCGATAAGATTCGGAAACGGGCACAGGAACTTTTTGAGAAACGTAAAGGTGCTCCGGGTGATGCTTTGGGTGACTGGTTGGAAGCGGAGAGGCAAATAAAATCCGAATTAAAAAAGTAATTTTTCCGCAAAACTTAAGTTTAAACAATAAAGGACTAGGCGATACTCATAGTCCTTTATTGTTTTTGCAGGGGCAAGAATTAAAAATATGAAGAGCCGGGTATATTTTATCGGGGTAGGTAACCAGGATAACCGAAAATCAATCAATCAGAAGTTTGCCCGCCTGATTAAGGAAAGCAAAGTTTTAAATTGCCTTCAAGAAAATGATCAGGCTGTTTTTAAGCTGCATTTCGGGGAGGAGGGCAATACCGGTTTTGTGCATCCGGAACATGTCAGGGTGGCCGTGGATGCCGCTTTAGGGCAAGGGGCGAAAGTGTTTCTGGCGGATACCAATACGCTTTACCGCGGCAAGCGCCTGAATTCCTCAGACCACCTGAAGCTAGCTTATCAGCACGGGTTTACTAAAAAAATCACCAATGCGGATGTAATTATTCCGGATGACCAAAGGCCCACGGAGGTTACTAGCGTCGAGATTAACCAAAAATTCATCCAGCAGGCGAAGGTTGCCCGTCTTTTTATCGATGCGCAAGCCTTGATTGCGGTCAGCCATTTTAAGGGCCATATCCTCACCGGCTTTGGCGGGGCGCTGAAGAATATAGGGATGGGGTGCGCGACGCGTTCAGGCAAGCTCGCCCAGCATTGTAACGCTGCTCCGGTAGTTTATCTTGAGAAATGCGTCGGTTGCGGTGAGTGTGTTGCGGTTTGTCCGGTAAAAGCGGTTACTTTGGTGAATAAAAAATCTACCGTAGATACGGCTAAATGTATCGGTTGCGCCAGCTGTTTGGCGGCCTGTCCAACCATGGCGATGTTTATTGATTTCGGCGCCGGAGCTCAAGTACAGTTTAAGATGGTAGAATATAGCTTAGCGGTGCTGAAGAATAAAAAGGGGAAGTGCGGTTTTATAAATTTTGCCACTAAAATTAATCAAGAATGCGATTGTTGGGGGGCAGATAACCCGCGCATTGCTGCGGATGTCGGGATCCTGGCTTCTATTGATCCGGTGAGCGTTGATCAGGCGAGCCTGGATTTAGTTAATCAGTCATGCGGTGAAGATATTTTTAAAAAGGTCCATCCTCAAGCTGATGGTTCAGGGCAGCTGCGTTATGCTCAGGAAATCGGATTAGGCAGCCGGGATTACGAGTTAATCCGGCTATAACCAACGGAGAAGCTATGGGAAATAAAGTTAAAATTAATTTAGGCGGCAGGGAAGTAGAGGCTTTACCGATCGATATTAATCAAACTAACGAATGCTGGAACCAGTATTTGCTGGATGACGGTACGGTGGTAAAAATGAAGCTGGTGGCGACTAAGGTACTGCGGGTAGACGCAGAGTTTGATCCCGAAGGTAATCCGTTATATATCATCCAGTCGACTAATATCACTTCCGTTAACGCGCCCGATCACTTGAAGAAAAAAGGTTGATTAATTTCTTAAGCCATGACAGTCAGCCCCCAAGACAAAAACCGCAGGAAGGTTTTACGCCAGGGTGCCGCTTTTACGCTGCATTACGGCATTGAGAAGCCTTATTCCTTGCGGGCGAAATTAGGTTTAAAAGACGATTTAGAGGCTTTAATGCTGGATTTAAGCGAAACCGGGATGGCGCTGGTGACTAATCTTGAGTTGCCCCGGGGAGCGCAGCTGCAGATTAAATTCAATTTTATAAATTTATTTTTATATGACCAAGAACGCACCCGGCGCATGGAATTAGGGGCGAAGGTAATTTCGCATACGGAACTGGATAACGGCGATTACCGGATCGGAGTGTTGTTTAACAAAATTTCACCGCAGGACAAGGCAGCAATCAGGGATTTTATTAAACGGAGTAAATGAGGTGGGGATGCACGCCCACAGTAACCAGCAATTGGCATTTTCAAATACGATTGAGGCACTGATCCATAATGCCAACTATGTGGATGGCTCAATCTACGGGTTAGGCCGCCCCGCGGGGAACTGCCCGACGGAATTAATCCTGGGCTTCCTGAAGAATCCCAAATACGATATCCGGCTAATCCTGTTAGATGAATAAGCATAAAAAGATCGCGATAATAATTATTGCAGCGGTATTACTATGGGGAGGGCGTATGCCAGATACTTTTAGCAAGCCGGAGAAAGTAAAAATTTTTAATTTTTCGACCGGGCAGGTGGAGGAGCTGGAAAAGATTACCAGGACTGATGCCCAATGGAAAAAAATACTTACTTCTGAACAATACCGGGTGATGCGCCTGGCTGGCACAGAAAAACCTTTTAGCCAGGGCTGTGCCCTTCCTAAGAAAAAGGAAAAAGGGGTATTTGCCTGCGCAGGCTGCGGCACGGATTTATTTAAGGTTGAAACAAA
>JBFZAU010000029.1:0-11004 GCA_041308825.1 Candidatus Omnitrophota bacterium | reverse complement strand
CGCTTGGTCCATACGTTTAATCCCGTTACCCATAACCGATGAAACAGCTTCTTTACCGCCGATAATCTTAGGACTGATAAAAAATAATATTTTATCCACCAGCTTTTCATCAAATAAAGAACCGATCAGTGTCCCTCCGCCTTCCACGATAATACTGCTAATCTGCAAACGGGCCAATTTTTTTAAAACATCCCTTAAATTAATCTGCCCGGCTTTTTCTTTAACCTCCAGAATTTTACCTCTAGCGGCAAGCCGGTTGCGATTCTCCGTTTCTTGACCCGGACGGCTGGGTAAAGTAACGATAATTACCTGGCTGTCTTGGGCAAAAATATTGGAGTCCTCCGGAGTACTCAGATTACTATCCACAATGATTTTAATGATTTTTTTCTGCGGAAACCAGGCATTTAAGCGGGGATTATCCCGGCGCACCGTATTGACTCCCACCATAATTGCATCATAATCGTTACGCAGGTGATGGGCAAAGGCCCTGGTTTTATCCGCGGTAATCCATTTAGAATCTCCGGTGCGGGTTGCGATTTTACCATCTAACGATTCGGCAACTTTCACCGTAATGAAAGGCATGCGGGTAATAATATATTTAATAAAACTTTCATTGATCTCCCTCAGCTTTTCTTCCAGCACCCCCACCCGCACCTTGATATTACTCTGCTTAAGCAAAATCACTCCTTTACCGTTATTTAACGGATTAGGATCAATCATCCCCACCACTACCTCTTTAATCCCGCTGCCAATGATCCGGTTAATACATGGCGGTGTGCGCCCGGTATGTATGCAGGGCTCCAAGGTTACATAGAGCGTCGCCCCTTGGGCCTTTTTACCCGCTTCATCCAAAGCGACAATTTCCGCATGCGCCAGGCCGGCTTTAGCGTGAAAACCGCGCCCGATGATTCTACCGCCTTTAACCACTACTGCCCCGACCAAGGGATTAGGCGAAGTTTTACCTTTGGCTTTTAAAGCCAGCTTTAAAGCTAACCCCATATAGTATTCATCAAACGATTTGATCATTTTTTAGCCTGTCTTAATTTTTCCACTAACTCTAAAGGAAATTTAATCATGCCTAATTTTAGATCCGGTTTTGCGCTGCCATGGAAATCCGTTCCGCCGGTAACCAAAAGATTAAGCCGCTTTGCCAAATCCAGGTAGAAATTAACCATTGACTGGGAGTGCTCCGGATAATAAACCTCAATCCCCTGTAATCCGTAACCGCTAAATTCGGTAATCAAATTATCGTTGCGCAGTAAATAAGGATGCGCTAAAACCGCTACCCCCCCGGCTTCCTGAATCAACCTGATTGCCTCCGCTACTAAAAGACGGAATCCTAAAACATAAGCCGGGGATTTATCACCGATATACTTGGCGAACGCTTCCGGCAGGGAACCGACAATTTTTTCCTTAACTAATGCCCGGGCGATGTGCATTCGGCCGACCGTCGCTTTGCCGGAGATCCGAAAAACTGTTTCCGGATCAAGGCTGACCCCCAGACCTTTCAAATTTTCTACAATCCGATAAACCCGCTGAATGCGGTTAGCGCGTACCTCTTTCAACTTTTCCAGCAATGCTTGATTCCGATAATCAAAAAAATAACCCAAAAGATGAATCTCCTGATGATCATGTTGAGCCGTTAATTCAATGCCCGGAACAACCTCTAAATCCAAACCGGCGGCCGCATCGATGGCCCCCTGTATGCCTTCCACAGTGTCATGATCAACGATGGCTACAGCGCTAAGCTTACGCTTAAGCGCCTCTTGCACCAATTCTTGAGGAGAAAATGTGCCGTCACTACAAGAGGTATGCACATGCAAATCGGCAAATTTCATCTTGCACCTTCAATTTTATTCATGCCTTTTAACCTTGCCGTTCTAAATTTAGAATTTAAAGAAGACGCGGAATTCATTTTTCTTTCTCGATTTTTATTTGATCCAGGATAGCATTAACAAACTTTCCGGATTCAAGACCGGAATATTTTTTGGCTAATTCCACCGCTTCATTAATCGCTACTTTAGGCGGAATATCCGCGCGGAATAAAAGTTCAAAACAGCCCAGACGCATAATATTGCGGTCGACAAAGGCCATCCGCTCAAGCTGCCAGTTAGCGGCATATTGGCTGATCTTGCTATCGATCTGCGGTAAGTTAGCCAGCACGCCTTCTAAAAGTTGGCCCGAGAAATCCTTAAGCTCCCCGATTAAATCCGCATGATCACTGTTAGCGCAAAAGTTTTCCAAAACCTCCTGCCACTTCCATCCGGTTATATCGACTTGATAAAGCATCTGCAGAACATATTCACGCGCTTTAGTTCTTTTCCTCATCAAAATAACCCTTCCTTTATTTCAGCTGGCCTGCTAAATTCACCATTTCAATCGCCGAAACCGCGGCATCCCGCCCCTTGTTGCCATCCTTTGAGCCTGAACGCTCTAGTGCCTGCTCAATACTGTCGGCGGTAATCACTCCAAAGATAACCGGTAATCCGCTGTCCAAAGAAACCTTGGCCACGCCTTTAGCTACTTCAGCGGCAATATAATCAAAATGCGGAGTCGCTCCCCTGATCACCGTGCCTAAACAGATTA
This sequence comes from Candidatus Omnitrophota bacterium, assembly GCA_041308825.1. Classification (GTDB taxonomy): domain Bacteria; phylum Omnitrophota; class Gorgyraeia; order Gygaellales; family Profunditerraquicolaceae; genus UBA6249. Next base: position 8,418 of record JBFZAU010000029.1, on the reverse strand, counting down.
TAGCATCGAAAGTTTTAGCTTGAGCCATCTTCTGAGCGGCCAGAGGAATTTCGAACGCTCCCGGAACCCAGGCGACCGTAATCTCCTTGTCCTCTGCGCCATGCCTAACCAAAGTATCAATACAACCGCTAACTAAATCTTTGGTCATAAAATCATTGAAGCGTGAAGCAACCAAACCAAAGCTCATTCCTTTTGCCACTAACTTCCCCTCGATTACTTTTACCATTTTCCCCTCCTTAAATGAGGGCTTGATTTACGAACACGACAGTGTGAGTAAATCAATGCCCGAATTTATACCCCTTATTTTAAGAATCGGGTATTAAATGAACGGATAACTTACGGAGCCCAAATGGCGACGTAAGTTATAGTCCGCCTGCGGCGGACGTCCGCGAATTTACTCCGCCGAAATGTCAAAACTCTAGAGAGTTTTGACGTGCATCTGAGGCGGAGTTTTTCCTCTAAATGTCAATTTGGTGCCCCATTTTCTCTTTTTTAGTCTTCAAGTATTTATAATTTTGCTGATTAGGCGTAATTTCTAAAGGCACTCGCTGAGTAACTTTTAAGCCATAGCCTTCCAAACCTACGATCTTACGCGGATTATTCGTCAGGAGCCTGATCTGTTTAACCCCCAAATCTACCAGGATTTGGGCTCCAATCCCGTAATCCCTTAAATCAGCTTTATGCCCTAAAGCTTCATTGGCCTCCACCGTGTCCATACCTTTATCCTGTAAATTATAGGCCCGCAATTTCTCGACTAACCCGATACCCCGGCCTTCCTGATGCATATAAAGGATTATCCCTTTTGTTTCCCGGGCAATCATCTCCATCGCCTTCTCTAATTGCTTACCGCAGTCGCAGCGTAATGACCCGAAAACATCGCCGGTTAAACATTCCGAATGCACCCGTACCAGCACCGACTCATTCTGCCAACTGCCCATACGTAAAGCCAGATGCGTCTGTCCGTTAGTCTTGTCCCGATAAACGATTAACTTAAACTCGCCGAATTTAGTGGGCAGCTTGGTTTGCACAACCTCCTCTACCAATTTTTCCTTCCGGCGGCGGTATTCAATCAGGCCGGCAATCGAACAAATCTTCAGATTATGTTTACGCGAAAACTCTAGTAATTGCGGCAGCCGGGCCATACTGCCGTCATCATTCATAATTTCACAAATTACTCCGGCAGGATATACTCCGGCTAACTTCATTAAATCCAGACTCGCTTCCGTATGGCCGGCCCTAACCAGCACCCCGCCCCGGCGTGAACGTAAAGGGAAGACGTGTCCGGGGCGCACCAGGTCTTCGGGCCTGCTTTGGGAAGCGATCAAAACCTCAATCGTCCTGGACCGGTCTCCGGCAGAAATTCCGGTAGTTACGCCCCTGCCGGCATCGACCGAAATCATCCAGGCGGTCTTAAAAGGATCTTCATTGCCAACCTGCAAAGTATTCTTGAGCATCGGGTCCAGCTCCAGAAAACGTAAACGTTCTTCTTCCATCGGCACGCAAATTAATCCCCGGCCGAATTTAGCCATAAAGTTGATGTCAGCTGGCTTAACGCTGGAAGCCGCCATCACCAAATCCCCCTCATTCTCGCGGTCTTCATCATCAACCACAATTACCATCAGGCCTTTTTTTAAATCTTCAATTATTTCCGGAATGCTGTTAAACATTGTTTCCCCTTGTCCGCTTAAACCCCGTAAAAAAAATAAACCCGAACGCAATCTTCGGGCTTACACTCTTGTTCCGCTTTAGTCAACGGACCAAATTACAGACTGTAATAATCTTTTTCCATCTGGACTTTCGCATACGCGCCAGCACCCTGCGCTAATTGGATTTGCGCAGGTGGCCATCCGTATGGCACCATCGGCTCTGGAGTTTCACCAGATCTGTCCGCCATTGAATCAGTGGTAGACTCGCGGGCTCTCACCCAAACCAATAAGATGGTTTGGTGCGCACATCTGCGCTAACACCCGGCATAAAAGGAAACGCCGGTGTGCGCTTCTGCGCTACCGCCGGTAAGGATTTTCGCCTTGCCCCAAAGATTATGTTAATATCATAGCAAATAAACTGAACTTGTCAATAGTTTTAAAAACCGCTATAATGTTGGTATGCCTAAGGAAATTATCCGTCAAGTTCATAATCTCTTGCTGAAAAATAAAAAAACTGTTGCCGTAGCAGAATCCTGCACCGGAGGAGAGCTCTCTTCTCTTTTAACCCGTTTGCCGCAAGCCTCAAAATATTTTCTTTTGGGGACCATCACTTACAGTAATCAATCTAAAGCGTTAATTCTAAATATCTCCCCCAAGATAATTACTAAATACGGCGCGGTCTCTGAAAAAACGGCTCTTTTAATGGCTAAAAACATCCGCCGAAAAATACGCGCCGACTTTGGCATCAGTATCACCGGGATTGCCGGCCCCGGCGGCGCCAGTCAAACCAAACCAAAAGGAACAGTTTACATTGGATTCTCCGGAAAAAATATAGCTACCTGCCGTAAATTTATTTTTTCAGGCAACCGTCAAGTTATCCGCAAAAAAGCAACCCAGCAAGCTTTGCGTTTATTATGCGCGCATTTATCGCCATAAAATTACCCGCTCAGACCAAAGACGCCTTAGGCAGAATCCAGGGTAAATTAAAAACCGCCCTGCCGGAACTTAACTGGGTTAAACCTGAAAATCTGCACCTTTCTTTGAAATTCCTCGGAGAAATTAACGATGCGCAAGCCAAAGAAGCACAAGAATCAATTACTCTGGCGGCAAAAACGACAGGGGCCTTTGAGGTAAACTTAAACCTCCTAGGTGTTTTCCCCGGCCAACGGAGCCGGGTCATCTGGGCCGGAACAAACCAAACCCCGCTTAAGCTTATCCAATTAGCCCAAGTAGTAGAAAAAGAATGCTTGAGGCTTAAAATCACCGCTGCCCATCGGCCATTCCAGGCCCATATTACCTTAGGCCGCATTAAAAATCCGATTCATCAAGCACTGCTGCAAGAAGCACTTCAAACCCAACAGCAGGAAATCGCGAAGATAAACTTAAACTTCAAGGTTAAAAGAGTAAGCCTTTTCCAAAGCGTGCTTAGCCCGGAAGGAGCCAACTACAATATTTTAGAAGAAGCGGATTTACCGGAAAGAGATTCAGAAGGAAACCTTCAAGATTAATTGCAACACGATGTTGGTATAAATGCCGGCAATCAGGTCATCGCCGATCACTCCCACGGCGCCGGGTTGATTTTGAAATTTGGCTGCCGGATAGGGCTTAAGGGTATCCAGGATACGGAAAATCAAAAAGCCTAGAAAAATTATTTTAGGATCGGCCGGCATAAAACTAAGCGCCAATAACATCCCGGCTACCTCATCAATCACAATACAACTTGGGTCTTTACGTTTAAGCCGTTGCTCCAGGCGGCCGCAGGTTAAAAACCCCAAACCAACCACCCCCAGAATAAATAAAAAATAGAATTGCCAAGAGCTGCCGACCAGCCAGCAAAACAACCCCACTCCTACGGCACTACCGAAGGTACCCGGAGCAAAAGGTAAATAGCCGACTCCCAAAACAGTACAGCTGCAAGCCCCCAGGAAATCGATAAACCGGTTAAATTTCATAGACGGGTAATCACTTTACGGTTTTGCCACAGGTAGGATAATCCGGAATAAAGGGTCAACCCGACCGTCAAGAGCATCAGGATAAAAATACCCTGGCGAAAAGCCTTCTCCCAGGCAGGATTCCAGGTAGAATATTTTAAAATAATCTCTTTGGCCAGGATAAAACCTAAAATCGTAAAAATAACCACCATTTGCAGAACTGTCTTATGCTTACCGGCGCGGGCAGCCGAAAGAACCTTCCCTTTATTTAAAGCAAACAGGCGCATGGAAGTAATTAATATCTCCCGGGAAACAATAATCACAAACATCCAGGCATCAATTAATTGCAGCTGCACGAACGCCGCAAAAGCGGCCAGTACCAGAATCTTATCGGCAATCGGATCCATTAATCTGCCAAAATCCGTTACCATATTCCTGCGCTGGGCGATCATTCCGTCGAAATAATCCGACAAAGCCGCCAGAATAAACACAATCAAGCTGATCGCCTTAGGCCAAAGGCCGTTACAAAACAAAAAAAACATAAATACAAAAGTCAAAAAAATCCGTGAAATAGTTAAACGGTTGGCTAAGTTCATTTTGGCTCCCCCACTAGGTCATACTCTAAAGTATCCGTAATCTTCACCTGAATAATCTTACCGATTGTTTGCGCTTTTTTGGTATTAACATAAACTATCCCGTCTACCTCCGGGGCATCCGCCTGACTACGGCCGATATAAGCATCCCCTTGCTTTTCTTCGATCAACACCGGGATAACTGAACCTGATAATTTCGCATTCAGTTGGGTGGCGATCTTACGTTGCTCAAGCATAATTCTGTCCAACCGGCTTTGTTTTAACGCCGGCGGAATCTGCCCGCTAAAGCGGTAAGCAGGAGTCCCTTCCTCCCGGGAATAAATAAAAGCTCCCAATCTTTCGAACTTAACCTCAGCCACAAACTCCAGAAGCTCATTAAATTCGCGCTCGGTTTCGGAAGGAAAACCAACAATCAAAGAAGTCCGTAAAGCTACACCCGGGACCCGGCGGCGGATTTTTTTGATCAAACCGGTAATTTCACGCCGGGTAACTAACCGATTCATTGCTTTGAGAATACGGTCATTAATATGCTGAATCGGCAGATCGATATATTTACATACCCGCTTGGAAGCGGCGATTATTTCCAGTAATTCATCCGTAATCCGGCGCGGGTTAAGATATAAAAGGCGAATCCAGGGAATATCCGGAGTATGGCGGATTATTTTCTTTAAGAGTCCGGGTAAACGACTTTTACCCCCTTTATCTAAACCGAAACCGGTAATGTCCTGTCCGATAATATTCAGCTCGGAAACTCTCCGGCGATTAAACAGCTGGGCCTGCTGAATAATTAAAAGCTCGTCCTGGCTTTGCAAAGCGCCCTTGATCATGGGGATGGCGCAATAACTGCAGCGATTTACGCAGCCTTCGCAGATTTTCAAATAAGCATAATGGTTAGGAGTTAAAGCAAACTTGCTAGTTGCGTTATTCAGTCCCGGACTGCCTACAAAAGCGTCTATTTCCGGCAATTCTTGAGCTAAATTTTTGTAACGCTGAGCGAGGCAGCCGTAAACAATTATTTTTTTAAGTTTGCCCTGCTTTTTAAGTTCAATCAGATCCAGAATAACGTCAATCGATTCACGCTTGGCATCCTGGATAAAAGCACAGGTATTCACTAAAGCTACCTGTGCCTGAGAAATATCTTCTACAATAGAATAACCTTTGGAATTTAGCCGTCCGGCGAGCGCTTCGGCATCCACCAGATTCCTTGGGCAACCGAGGCTCAATATCCCTATCCTTTGCCTCATCGGGAAATCTTTAAGCCGTCCTTATTGATAATTACGTTCTTTAAAGACTGACCGCTGCGGCCCAGATTGGTAAAACGCTGGTCATTCAACTGCAACTCTACAGCTCCGGCATTTCCCAAGGATAATTCAACTTTTTCACGAACCTGCCAGGTTTCGCTTCTGCCGCGGGCCAGCACTCCGTGAAACACAACTTTTCCATCTACCTTAGCTGAAATCCAGGATTTTCCGCGCGCAAATATCCCCAAGGTAAAGCCTTGAGCTAAATCTTTGCTCGCGGCTTTATTCTGAACGGTAGCAGCAGTTTTAACCGGGGAAGTTGCAGCGGCCGCAGGCAAGGTAACTTTGGTTTTTTCCGGGCTGGTTTTAGCGGCCTTGGGCCGGCCGGCGATAAATTTAACTAGATTAATCCCTAAAAAAATAACTACCAGAACAGCCCCCAAGATAAAAATCTTTTTAAAATCAAAAAAAGGCTTAATCGCTCCCAATTTTACCGAGACCTCCTTAACAAAAGAAGAGCTCTTCCTTTCAATCCGGGCGCCAATCGGCCTGCCTACGGTAGCGTTTAAAGCCGGCTTAGCAGCAGAAGCAGTTACCCCGATGAAATCTTTCAGATCAAGCCCCAAATAACTGCAATAAATTTTAATAAACCCTTTAAGATAGATCGGGCTTAAGTTTGAAATACTGTCCCCTTCGATTGCCCGCAAGACATTCAAATGAATCTTAGTCTTTTTTTGTACATCCTCCAGGGTCAGCCCTCTTTCTTGGCGGATTTTTTTTAACCGGGAACCGGCAGTTTCAATATTCACCCCGCACCTTCTTTCTAATTCGATGCATCAAAACTTATTTTTAATATTTGAATTTCAGAAGGTGCGGGGGTCCGTCCCCTGCCTTCTATCCTTAATTATTTATCTACGGGGTTGCCCCCCGTTAAATCTTTAAGCCAGGCCTCCCGATCAACCAGAATCTTACGCGGCTTACTCCCTTCAAAGGGGCCGACCAATCCGTCCATCTCCATCATATCGATAATCCGCGCGGCCCGGGTATAGCCCAAACGCATCCTTCTTTGCAATATCGAGACCGAAGCCTGATTGCTTTCCATGACTACCCGCACTGCTTCATCATAAAGGTCATCTTTATCGCCGCCGGCCAAATTACCTTTCTGCTGTTCCTTAAGAATCTGATCATCATAAGCCGGTTCACCTTGAGCCTTAATGAATTCAACTACCCGTTCGATCTCGGCATCCTTAACCAAGGCCCCCTGAATCCGCACCAGGTCTTCCTTACCGGGCTGCAGAAACAGCATATCTCCTTTACCCAATAATGATTCCGCGCCGTTGGTATCCAACACGGTCCGCGAATCGACTTTAGAGGCAACCTTAAAAGATACACGCGCCGGTAAATTTGCCTTAATTACTCCGGTAATCACATCGACGCTTGGCCGCTGGGTGGCTAAAATTAAATGTATCCCCACTGCCCGGGATAACTGTGCCAAGCGGGTAATTGCGTTTTCGATCTGATCGCGGGCGACGCTCATCAGATCCGCGAATTCATCGACCACGACGATAATGTAAGGAATCTTCTCCTGCTGTTTTTCGTTGTAGGCTTCGATATTCCGGGCTCCGGCTTTAGATAAAAGCACATAACGGGACTCCATCTCCGTAACCACCCAGTTTAAAGCCACCGCCGCTTTTTTAGCGTCGGTAACTACCGGGCATAATAAATGCGGCAATCCGTTAAAAGGCATCAATTCTACCATTTTAGGATCGATCATTAAGAACTTCAGGTCATGGGGAGAAGCACGGTAAAGCAAGGAAAGTATACAGGTGTTCACGCAAACTGTTTTTCCGCTGCCGGTAGTTCCGGCAATCAATAAATGCGGCATATCATCCAGATCTCCGAATACCGGACGCCCCGTAATATCCTTACCCAAAGCGATGGTCAAAGGTGATTTTTGTTTATGATACTCCGCAGAAATCATTAAATCCTTAATACAAACTAAAGTACTCTGCAAATTAGGCACCTCCACCCCGACCCTGCCCTTGCCCGGGATCGGGGCAATAATCCGGATGGACTGGGCTTTAATCGCTAAAGCGATATCATCGCTTAAATTTTCAATCCGGTTAATTTTTACCCCGGCGGCTGGCTCAAGCTCATAGCGGGTAATTACCGGACCGCGGATAATATCGGTCACTTTAGCCGAAATACCAAAATCATCTAAAGTCTCCTCTAAGGTCCTGGCGCAAGCTTCCAGGTCCTCCTTCATTTGTTTAGTATCCGCTGCGGGGGCATTTTCCAATAAATCCACGGAAGGTAAATGATAATCCCCGATTTTAAGTTCAACCGGTTTCAATTTCACTTCCTCGGAAGTAGGTTTATTTTTAATTTGGATTCTTAACTTAGGGCCAGACTCTTCTGGCGGCATGAAAATCTTAGGCTTGACCGCAGCCGTTGGTGCGATTTCAGGTTTCTTGGATAAAAGCGTATTTTTATGATTGTTCAAAACCGGCTTAGGCTTAGTTTCCGCAGATCTGGACCTTTTGGTGAAAACCGAAAAAACAGCATCGATGAACGATTTAATTTTCTCGGTAAATTTCAAAAAAAGCGAAGAAATAAGTATCTCAGTGACCAAGGCCAGGGAAAGAATAATAAAAGTGATAAAAACAATAAAACCGCCCAGGCGGCTGAAATATGTCGTCACAAAATTAGAAGTTAGCGATCCGAAAAATCCCGATAATTGAAACCTCAAGGCATCATTGTTCAGGTTAAACATCCCCAAAAGCGAACTGACCGAAACTAAAAGCACAAACATCCCCAAGAAACGCGCCAGGCTCAAATACGGTTTGTCCTGGCGGAAATACTTGATGCCCATCATAATCACTAGAATCGGAATAACAAAACTGGAAATGCTGCCGAACAACAGAACGGTTACACCGGCCAGATAAGCGCCGAAAACTCCGAGCAGGTTTTTAGCGGGAGAATTGGGGTGCGAGGTATAAAAAACAAC
>JBFZAU010000028.1:0-5478 GCA_041308825.1 Candidatus Omnitrophota bacterium | reverse complement strand
ATTTAAAAAAAGCGATTAATTATGTTTTAGGTCTCTTCTCTAATGATATGGGGATTGATTTAGGCACGGCCACGACCTTGGTATTTGTTAAAGGGGAAGGAGTGGTGCTTTGCGAGCCTTCGGTGGTAGCAATTGAGCGGGGTACTTCCCATGTTTTAGCGGTAGGCGAGGAAGCTAAGCGTATGCTGGGGCGGACTCCCGGTAATATTATCGCTATCCGGCCGATGAAAGACGGCGTAATCTCCGATTTCGAAATTACCGAAGCGATGTTGCGGTATTTTATCAAAAAGGTGCATCATCGTAAAGTTTTAGTCAGGCCGCGGATTGTGATTGCTATCCCCTCCGGGATTACTGAAGTTGAAAAGCGGGCGGTTAAAGATTCCGCAGAACGGGCCGGAGCCAGGGAAGTGTTTTTGATCGAGGAGCCGATTGCCGCCGCGATCGGCGTAGGGCTGCCGATTCAGGAGCCGATCGGCAACATGATCATCGATATCGGAGGCGGCACCACCGAAATTGCCGTAGTTTCTCTCTGCGGTACGGTTTTCTCCAAATCTATCCGGATCGGCGGAGACGAAATGAATGAAGCGGTAATCGAATACCTTAAAAAAACATATAACCTAATGGTCGGTGAGCGTACAGCCGAAGATATTAAAATGAAGATCGGCTCGGCTTATCCTTTGGAAGAAGAAATGAGTATGGAGGTTAAGGGTAGGGATTTGGTCGCCGGTTTGCCCAAGACCGTTACTATTACCAGCGAAGAGATTCGCGAGTCACTGCAGGAGCCTCTGCGGGCGATTTTGGAATCGATCAAGATATCCCTGGAGCGTACTCCTCCGGAGTTGGCTGCGGATTTAATCGACCACGGGATTGTGATGGCCGGAGGCGGTTCATTGTTAAGAGGGTTGGATAAATTAATTTCCGAAGAGACGGGCCTGCCAGTGCATGTTACGGATGACCCCGTTACCGCAGTAGCTAACGGCACGGGAATCGTCCTGGGTGAAATCCAATATCTCAAGAAAGTTACCGTGCCGGTTAAAACCGAGGTGCGTAACTAAAATTAATCTTCCCGGATCCTTTGGTTTTAGCTTACTTTAAGCTATAAACCCTGCCTGCCGCTGCGCAGGCATATTTTTTCGATCAAATTGTTTAAATTACCACGCAGAACCGTAATTAATTTTATCCTTCCGGCTTTAGTTATCCTTCTAATATTTAATACTTTGACCTGTTTCAAAAATCCCGCTCAGAGTGCTTTTAAACCGCACCTTTCCTTTATCGGTTTGATTAAAAGGGAGCTTCTGGGGATTATTTTTTATCACCGCAATATGGTGCTGGCGGAAAAGCTCCAAAATGATATTGGCCTTTTGCGTTGGAAGCTGTTTGATTTACGTGAACTTGCTCAGGAAAATATCCGTCTTAATGGGCTGTTGAATTTTAAACAAAAATCCCCTTTACGGATTCTGGCGGCCCGGGTGATCGGTCGCTCTCCGGATAGCTGGAGCTCCAGCGTAATGATCGATAAAGGCAGATATAACGGGATTAAACCTGGAATGGCGGTGGTCAGCTTTAGGGGGTTGGTGGGCAGCATCGTTGAGAGCGCTCAAAACACGGCAAAAGTTTTATTAATTAATGATCCGAATCAAGGGGTTTCTTCTATTGTTCAGCGCTCCCGCCAGGAAGGCCTGGTCAGCGGCACCTTAGGGACTAATCTGATTATGCGTTATCTTCCGGATGATGCAGATATTGTAATCGGCGATATCGTGGTTACCTCCGCCTTAAGCCAGGTTTATCCTAAAGGCCTTTTAGTCGGCCGCATCGTCAATATCGGCAGAGAATTTTCCGGCCTTAACCGTTATGCGGTAGTCAAGCCGGCAGTGGACCTGTCTAATATCGAAGAGCTCCTGGTAATTATCCCATGAAGAAAATTTTAATTATCTTAGCCATCATCCTCCTGGCTACCCTGCAGTTAAACTGGCCGAATTTTTTATATTTTTTCCGTTGTAAACCCGATTTGCTCTTAATTTTTGCGGTAGCTTTGGTTTTTTATACCGATTTTAAATTTGCTTTATTCTGCGGAATTTTATCCGGGTTAGCCAAAGATGTGTTTTTGCCCTGGGGCTTAGGGGTTAATACGCTTTTGTTTTCCATCTGGGTTTATGGGGTATCCCGGCTTAACCGCCAGATCTCAGCCGATGAACCTTATGTGCGTCCGGTGGTCGTACTGGCTTGTTCCCTGTTAAATAATCTTATTATCGGTTTGCATGGTGTTTCTGCCGGCAATATTATGCCGCTAGGCATATTTTTGCGCCAGCTGATACTGGTAAGCCTTTACACAACCCTGGTGTCGCCCTTAGTTTTTAAGCTTACGGAAAAAATAAACGACGTAAATTAATACATGGAAAGAAAACATATTTTAAATTTCATTGTCATCCTTTTATTTTTGCTTTTGGCCGCCGGATTGTTTAATTTGGATGTCCGTCAGGGGCAAAAATTCCGCCGGCTTAGCGATAGTAATTGCATTCGCCTTATCTCGCAATATGGCAGCCGGGGAAATATTTTAGACCGCAACGGTAAGATCATCGTGGATAATAAGATTTCCTATGATGTGATGATCTTGCCGCAGGAGAGAGAAGATGTCGAGCGGGCCTTGGCGCTGATTAGCCGGGTTTTAGGGATAGGAATTAAGGAGCTGAAAATAGAATTTAAGAAAAATTTCGTTTCTTCCAGCGTGCCGGTCTGCGTCGCGGCTAATATCAAGCGAGCCGATGCGATTGTGCTGGGTGAATACAAAATTGAGCAGCCCAACATCATTGTTACTCCCAAGCCGCTGCGGCATTATCCTTACGGGTCATTAGCCGCTCACGTCATCGGTTATCTCAACGAAATTGACCGCTGGCGGCTGACTAAGCTTGAAGATTACGGTTATAAAACTAAGGATATTGTCGGTTTCGGCGGAGTGGAAGAAAAGTACGATTACTATTTACGCCAGGAGGAGGGGGGGCTTTCGGTTGAGGTCAACCATCGCGGTAAGTTTACGCGGGTTTTAGGCTTTGCCCCGCCGCGTAACGGTAAAGATGTTAAGTTAACTTTGGACTTATCCATTCAGAAAATCGTAGAAGAAAAATTAGAAGGCAAAAAGGGCAGCGTGATTTTGATAGATCCCTATACAGGCGAGATCCTGGCGATGGCCAGTTTCCCGAATTTTAATCCCGCAATTTTTGTGGAAAAAAAGACCAAGCAGATTGCCGCCTTATTTAGCGATTCTCAAGCTCCATTTTTGAACCGAGCGATTACCTCCAGCTATCCTCCGGCATCGGTTTTTAAGGTAGCGGTAGCCGCTGCCGCCTTGGAATTAAAAAAAGTTAATACTTCTACCAGTTTTCTTTGTCAGGGGCAAACGCAAATCGGAGCCAGAAAATTCAAGTGTTGGGATACTCACGGTCCGCAAGATATTTACCAGGCGATCGCTCATTCCTGCGATGTGTACTTCTACAAAGCGGGCTTACTCTGCGGAGCACAGAATATCCATGATTATGCGTTAAAATTCGGCCTGGGGCATCTAAGCGGTTTTGACCTGGGGGGTGAGACTGCCGGATTTATTCCTTCCCCCTTGTGGAGGAAATTGAATAAGTTTCAGAACTGGTATGACGGGGATACCGCTAATTTGAGCATCGGTCAAAGTGAGTGTTTAGTTACGCCGCTGCAGGCGGTAAATCTCCTGGCGGTATTTGCTAATCAGGGGTATTTGTTGACTCCGCATATTGTTAAAGCCGTGGGGGAGGTTGATTTATCGGCCCGCAAGAACAAAGCGGTCGGTGTCCCCTTAAAGAAAAAGACCGTTGAAGTTGTAGCCTCCGGGCTGCGTCGGGCAGTTACTGATCCTAAGGGTACCGCCAATGTTTTGTCTTCTTTAGCGGTGAAGGTGGCCGGGAAAACCGGCACCGCTCAGGTTTCGCGCGGCTCAACCCATGCCTGGTTTGCCGGTTATTTCCCGCAAGAAAAACCTAAATATGTAATCTGTGTTTTTTTGGAGAACGGTGGGCCCGGGTATGCGGCATGCGTAGTGGCTAAGCAGATTATTGAAGAAATGAGCAATCAGGGGTTAATATGAGAAATTCGTTTTTTAAAATTTTTATCCTGACTTTGATTATCGCTGCCCTGGGAATTTTATCGATTTACAGCAGTACCTATCAGAAGGAATCTGCTGCCTGGCAGGATATCTATAAGCGCCAGATCCTTTGGCTGATCTTCGGCCTGATCTGTTTTTTTCTTTTCGCGCGCCTTAACTACCGTAAACTCTGGGATGCCAATTATTTTATTTACGGGGGGGCTTTATTTTTACTCTTTTTGGTTTTTACTTTAGGGATAATCAGGCTGGGTGCGCAGCGCTGGTTAAGATTTGCCTGGTTTAATTTTCAGCCTTCGGAGTTCGCTAAGCTGGCGGTGATTATATTTTTGGCGCGGTATTTTAGCCGTAAATCAATTGACGATACCTCGCTTTTATCGGGAAAGTTCGGGATTTTTCGGGGGATCATTTTGCCTTTTATTTTTGTGGCGGTGCCGATGTTCTTGATTATTGAACAGCCGGATTTAGGCAGCGGGTTAATGCTGATGCTGGTTTTTGTCGGCCTGCTTTATTTGACTAATGTCCGTTTAAAATATATTTATATTTTATTAGCTACGATGGTTTTACCATTGCCTTTGTTTTGGAATCTGCTGCATGATTATCAAAAGCAAAGGCTGCTGGTTTTTCTAAACCCCAACATCGATCCGCTGGGTGCCGGTTATACGATCATTCAATCGCGGATTGCTATCGGAAGCGGCGGGTTTTTCGGCAGGGGATGGCTGCGCGGATCGCAAAGCCAGTTGTATTTTTTGCCGGAGTCGCATACTGATTTTATTTTTGCTACTTTTGCCGAACAATGGGGGTTTATCGGCGGTTCCCTTTTGATTGTATTGTATTATTTAATTATCCGGCAGGGATTTTTAATTGCGCAAAGAACTCAGGATGCTTTTGGCAGGTATTTGGCTTACGGGATTTCGCTGCTCTTGGCTTTACAGGTGTTTATTAATATCGCGATGAATATGGGGTTGGCGCCGGTGGTCGGCCTGCCTTTACCGATGATGAGTTACGGTGGCTCAAGCATGCTGGTGACTTTTATCGCCTTGGGGATTCTGGTGAATATTGACCGTACCAGAAATGTTTTTTAAAATAAAAATTACTGTTATATAAGGCTAGTAATTTTTATTTTACGTCGAACGTTTCAATATTCGAATCAAAATAAAATTACCGTAGTAAATGTTAGTAATTTTATTTTGCATCGAGCGTTTCAATATATTAAATTAACCGCTTAATTCAGGCTTAGCTCGAGGGAGCTATCCCTAACATCCAGGCTTAGTTCGACGATGTCCATATCATCCTGCTAATCTAACGTTAACTATGATTGAAGACTTATTAAATCAAGTGAATCGACCCGGCCA
>JBFZAU010000027.1:0-7137 GCA_041308825.1 Candidatus Omnitrophota bacterium | reverse complement strand
TTTTAATGGCAATAATCCACAAAGCTTCGCTCGAACGGCCCAATAAGCCGTCTTTAACCGAACGTTGGTTAAATACCAGAGGTTTGATCTCCCGAAAATGATGCAAGCGGATTTTTTTACGTTCGATCTGCACCAAGTCATCGGTAAACAGCTGCAATAATTCGCCGACCCGGTTGGCCAGCGGCTTAGTCGCCTGGCTCTTAAATTCTGCGATCAACTCTTGAATATTATCCCGGAATTTCTCCTTCTGGCTTTGCGCGTCAAAGGATAATGAGCGCAGTTTTTCCTGGTAAACAAAACGCATCCAATAGGCGAATAAACGGTCGTTGATCTTAAGGAAATCTCCGCTGCGGCTGATGGCATCCAGTTCCAGCAGATAATTAATCCTTAAAACCAATTCCTTTTTCTGTTTACGCAGAATATGCGCAATATCCTTGATGCGGTTGCGGCCGCTGGCCACCAAATAAAGTATCGAAACATAATCATTGCTGGCACCGGTATCCAAAAAACGCTTGATATAATTTGAAAATCTTTGATTCAAAATGCCGGAGGTATTAAACAAAAGTCCCTCTAAAATATCCGCCAGGTCAGCTTGGCTATCCTGCTTAAGCAAAGCATCCGCGATCAACTCCAGATAAAGAGGATAACCGCCGGTAAAATTAATAATAAAATCTTTTAGTTCGCAAGCTAACAAAGGACCGGGCAGTTGCCGGTCCAAATAACGGGCGCTGGTATGGATATCAAACGGCTCCACCGTGATCACCTCAAAGTTACCGAACAACAAAGCAAGCTGTTTGGAAAGGATGACACGGGTTTTGAACATCCGGGAACTAGCCAGGCAATAAAGGGTATTTTTAGAAACCATTAAAAGCTTGCTCCACTCCCGGTATAAATGATTAACCCCCAAATCTTCCAAGTTATGAAATTCGTCAAAAAATAAGACCGTAAACTTACCGGTTTCCTGGTTAATCAACTCCGGAAGGCTAAAAAGTTCGGCAATGATATTTATTTTTTTTCGGCGGGAAAGTTCTGATAAAATAAGATTGATTTTTTCCGCCGTTTTGGGAATATAGCGGGAGGATTTAAGTAATAAGAAATTCAGGTCTTCTTTCAGGGGCAGACCGCTGTTTAAAAGAAAGCTATACAATAAGGCCCCGATAAATCTTTTAGCAAACCCTTCCAAAGGCTCAGGACGAATCTCCAGGTAAACCGCAATAATCCGCACGTCGTAAAATCCGGAGAGAAATTTGGAGATAATGCTGGTCTTACCGACATTTTCATCGCCGATGATCGCCAGATTCTGGCGGTACCCCTCCTTTAAACCCAGAACCCGTTTTTCTAGTATCTGGATGTAATTTTTACGGTCGAAAAATCTGTCTTTGATCATGGTAAATAAAATAACGGGTTTTGGGGAAGCGCGCCTTTACGGATCTCAAAATGCAAATAACTGCTTTTATCCCTTCCATTGGCGCCGGTTCTACCAATCAGCGAACCTCTTAGGACATTATCCCCTGCCTGTACAAAACAATCCGTAATCCGGGAGTAAACACTGCGCAAGCCGTCCCCATGGTCGATAATCACGGTTTTACCGAAATTACCGAAACGGTTGGCCTGAAAGACCACTCTGCCTGCACGGCTCGCCAGGACATCGGAACCGCTGGCGGCTTGAATGTTGATACCCCGGTTAATTAAATTCCGGTAGGTAGAGCCAAAACCGGCAACCAGCTTACCTTTTAAAGGCCAGATAAAATCATCTCCCGCAGATTTTACCGGTCCGCTGGTTTGAAAGGACAAATTCTGGGGTTTCAAGCCTCCGGGAATCAAAAGCACCTGGCCGATTTCAATCGGCGCAGATTCAGAAATACGGTTCAGGCGGACAATTTCGTCGATATCCACATTATAAATCTTAGAGATCCGCCAAAGAGTCTGTCCTGCTTCTACGCGATGCCGGATTCCGCTTACTGCTTGGCTGGCCGCCACCGGTAAAGTTGGACCGCTTGAGGAAGGTATAGTCTGGCACCCTGCCAGGGTTAAAAACGCTGCAATAAAAATTAGTTTTTTCATGAACCCTACATTCTATATTCTAACTTCTACTTACTGAATTTAATAAGCGGGTGAGCGGAATCGAACCGCCATGTGCAGCTTGGGAAGCTGCCATTCTACCACTGAATTACACCCGCACGTCGTTCGCTAGACAAATCTAGGAGCTCACTCCCCAAGGTGGAACCCAGGTTCCCCCTTGGCGGCGCAGAATAACCCAAGTAAACTGCGCCTGTAACCCCCTCCTAAGCTTAAACTAGTATTACCAAAACAAAATCTTTTTTAGCCGACGCAATCGCCGCAGAGGCGGCGTACCCGCCGGTCCAATCAGGCGGGGTATATCGATAGGCGTCGGGCGGACCGATATATGTTTAGTGCTATAATCCATTCTCTACAATGCCTACCTCTTGTTGCGATCTTCCATCAATTTCATCGAGCAATATTTTCCGCACATCGTGCAAACATCGGACAATTTAGGCTTACTGCTTAAACGGTATTGCTTTGCCTTATCCGGATCTATGGATAAAGCGATTTGTTTTTTCCAGTTCCTTTGCCGGCGGGCGGTTGAAATCTTCTTATCCCAAATAATCGCGCTTTTTTTACGTTTAACCAAATCAGCGGCATGCGCCGCGATCCGGGAAGCAATCACACCCTCCCTGACATCACTGGCGTTAGGATGACGCAGGTGTTCAGCCGGAGTTACATAACATAAAAAATCAGCCCCCGCGCTGGCGGCAATCGCCCCGCCGATAGCGGCAGTAATATGATCATACCCGGCCGCTACATCAGTCACCAGCGGTCCCAAAACATAAAAAGGAGCTCCCCCGCAATACTTCTTCTCTAAAACGACATTCTTTTCGATCTGATCCAAAGGCACATGCCCTGGCCCTTCAATCATCACCTGGACACCTTTATTCCTGGCACGCCTGGCTAAATCACCCAGAATTTTTAATTCCGCAATCTGCGCTTTATCCGTAGCATCCAGGACCGATCCCGGCCTTAAACCATCTCCTAAACTTAAGGTTACATCATAGGCCCGGGCAATCTCAAGGATCCGGTCAAACTGCGAGTAAAAAGGATTTTCCTGACGGTGGTATTTAATCCAGCTGGCAAGCATCGCCCCGCCGCGGGAAACTATCCCCATCAACCGTTGATTACGGTTTAAAACCCCTAAACTACGGATGGTCACGCCGCTGTGAATCGTAAAAAAATCAACCCCCTGTTTAGCTTGCTCAGCTAAAACTTCCAAAACATCCCGCGCATCGAACTTGAGGAAATTCCGATAGCGGTTGTAAGCCCTGACGGCAATTTCATAGACCGGAACGGTCCCCACCGGAATGGATGAGTACTTTAAAACTTCCTTGCGCATCCGGATAAGATTGCCCCCTACGCTTAAATCCATTAGCGCATCGGCGCCATATTTAATCGCAATTTTAAGTTTTTGGATTTCGCCTTTAATTTGCGATTCATCGGTAGAGGTACCGATATTGGCGTTAACCTTAGTGGATAAACCTTTGCCCACCGCACATGGCTTTTTAATTTTATGATTAATGTTTAAAGGAATGACCGCCTGCCCCAGGCGGATCAGGCGGATCAGCTCTTTCGGCTTGACTCCTTCGGCTTGAGCCACCTTGACCATTAACGGGGTAATAATATTGCGTTGGGCAAATTCCAGTTGCGTCATGTTTTTAATTTTCGATAAAGGCCTTTAGAAATTTGGCACGGATTCCTGGCGGCTAAAACCGCCCGGCAAACCGCCACCCGCTTGATACCCGCAGCCCTCAGCGCCTCCAGATTACCCGGATGAATATCACCGATAGCAAAATAAGGTATTTTAATCTTATACCGGCTTAACTTACAGGCGGCTTTTATCCCAATCGCCGCGGCGGCCGGCTTAGTCGGCGTAGGGTAAATTGGCCCGATGCCAATATAATCCGCTCCGTCTTTTTGCGCTTTTAGCGCCTGCGCCAGATTATGACAGGATAACCCGATAATCTTATCCGGGCCCAATAAACGCCTGGCCGCTTTTACACTAAGGTCATCCTGCCCTAAATGCACGCCGTCAGCACCGGATTTAAGCACCAAGTCGGCATAATCATTGATGATGAAGAGGCTTTTTACGGGATCAATTTTTTTACGCAGCCAGCGGGCGTTCTTCAATACCCTGGTTTTACTGCCGGTTTTATCCCGCAGCTGGATGATACCGATCTCCGGCGCGCCGAAAAAACCTCTGGTTTTTTCTGAGGTAAGATAATCTTTATCTAAAATCAGATAAAGCAGAGATTTTTTTAAAAGCCTCTTTCTCCAATGCATATACTTGATAGCGCAGCGCTTTAAACCCCAGCGCGTTTCTTTTATCGCTTAACTTGCTAAATTCTTCCAGTACCCGCAAAGATTCTTTAACTCTCTGAATATTGGCAAAAAAAACGTCGGCTAAATTTACGCGTTTTAATTCCCCCCGGGAATTTAACCTGCCCACATCGCTTTGCGCCTGGCGGTGCTTAAGCAGGATACCCGGCGGATAAAACCTTGCGCTTAAAATATTGACCCGGTGCCGCAAGGCCTTAAAAGCTGCCGTGATCTTATGCTGATTAAGAACAAAACGGGTAATCTCTTCGCAAACCCGTAAACCTTCTTTAGCCCGGTTAAGATTGGCATCCAGAATGCGGCCGATATTAGCTTTTTGAGAAATCCCTGACAATTTTTTCAATAATTAAACTGGTTGAACGGCCTTTAACTAAATCAACGGTCAAAACTTTGCCGCCGTAACTGGAAACAAAATCCGCGCCGATGATATTTTGCTTGCTCCAGTCCGCCCCTTTAATCAGAATATCCGGCTTTAACGCCATAATCAGCCGCAGGGGATTACTTTGGCCAAACAAAATAACAAAATCCACGCAAGACAAAGCCGCCAGAGTTTTTAAGCGGTCCCCCTGGGGAATAACCGGCCGGTTTTTTGCTTTGATATTTTTAATCGAAGAATCACTGTTTACCGCCACCACCAAAAAATCACCTTTAGCGCGGGCATCCTGAAGATATTTGACATGGCCATAATGCAGGATATCGAAACAGCCATTGGTAAATACCATCCGCTTACCCTTCTTTTTCAAGCGATCAATTTTACGCTTAAGCTCAGGAAGCGAAACTATTTTTGTTCCTGACAAAGCTCCTGCTCGATCATTTCGCATATAATGTGGGCAATCGTAATGTGCGCTTCCTGGATTCTGGCAGTTATCTTAGAGGGCACGACCAAAGAGACATCGGCTAATTTCAGGATATCCCCTCCGTCACCACCGCATAAGGCAACGGTCTTCATCCCCATTTTTTTCGCCTGCTTAATGCCTAAGGCTACGTTCTTGGCTTTACCGCTGGTGGAGATCCCCAAAACAACATCGTTTTTTTTACCTAACGCTTCGACCTGCCGCGAAAAAACAACATCATAACCGTAGTCATTAGCCAAAGAGGTCAGAATGGAAGTATTGGTGGTCAAAGCGATTCCCGCCAGGGCCGAACGGTCCCTTTTAAAACGGCCGACTAATTCGGCAGCAATATGCTGGCTGTCGCTGGCGCTTCCTCCGTTGCCGAAAACGATTACTTTCCCGTCCTTCTTTAAACAATCAATCATCATCTGCGCGATTTCACAAATTTGCTCGATCTGATTGCGCAGAATCTCCTCTTTAACCTGGATGCTTTCCAACAGTATATCTTTTATTCTTTCACGCATAGGTCCCTCCGCCGCAAGAGCGCCAGCGCCATTTCACTTTGGCGCAAGAAGGCTTTGGATTAATTATCCAAAAAATACCCTGGCAATCTCGTAAAGATCCTTGTCTACCGTCTTTAAATCTTTTACCGCTTCGGATAAAGGCACATCGATGATTTTGTTGCCGGCCAAAGCTACCATCTGGCCGAATTTCCGGCTAATGATCAACTCTACCGCCTTAACGCCAAAACGGGTACCCAAGACCCGGTCAAAAGCAGTGGGTGAACCGCCTCTTTGAATATGCCCCAAAACACTGACCCGGGTTTCAAAACCGGTCCTTTTTTCAATTAAATCCGCTAAGTTTTCACCGATTCCGCCTAAACGGACATGGCCGAAAGCATCGAGTTTCTGCTCCTGAGTAACCATTGTCCCGTCTTTAAACTGGGCACCTTCGGCAACCACAACAATACTGAAAGTCTTGCCCCGCTCATGCCTTTGCTTAATGATTTTGCAGACTTCATCTAAATCGATCGGGATCTCCGGGATCAAAATAACATCCGCGCCCCCGGCAATCCCCGCTTCAATGGCGATCCAGCCGGCATGCCTGCCCATCACCTCCGCCACGATAATCCGGTGATGGCTTTCGGCAGTAGTATGCAACCGGTCGATGCACTCCATCGCTACGTTCAAGGCCGTATCAAAACCAAAGGTATAATCTGTAGCCGAAAGGTCATTATCAATGGTCTTGGGAACACCGACAATATTAGGAATACCGTCTCTAACCAACTTTGAAGCTACCCCTAAAGTATCCTCTCCCCCCACCGCGACTAAAGCATCTAACCCGATCTTTTTAAAGTTCTCTTTAACCTTAACCAGGTCCCCTTCTTTTTTATAGGGATTGGTACGGCTGGTCCCTAGAATTGTGCCGCCTTTAGGCAGAATCCCGGAAACAGCATTGATGTTCAAAGCAACGGTATCATTTTCAACTAAACCCTTCCACCCGTTTTTAATTCCCACAATTTCAAAACCCGAAAGCAAAGCTTTACGGACTACCGCCCGAATCACCGGATTTAGGCCCGGACAATCTCCGCCGCCTGTAAGAATACCAATTTTCATTTCTCTCTGTTCCTTTCTTGTTTGGTAAGATTATTACACTCTGCCGTACCCGCCAAAAGGCATGCTTGCGCGCTCTTCCTTTTCGAAATCCTTCCTTTTGCGGTTGTCTTTCTCATCATGCGCAATTTTAGCTACATGTATTTTAATAATAATCTGCTCATCAACCCCTAAAACTTCCTGAATTCTCGATTTGGCGAGATCCTGCAGGCGGCTGGTAAGATCCGGAATATTCGCCTCGGAACGCAAGACTACCCGCATATCGACAATAATACCTTTTTTAT
>JBFZAU010000026.1:0-3394 GCA_041308825.1 Candidatus Omnitrophota bacterium | reverse complement strand
GAAGTAATACATATTTTCATATTCACCTTCTTTCTTTACGATTATTTAAGCTTGAGCGGTTTTAAACACATAAACCAGTCAAGGCACTTAATGCCTTCTTTTTGAGCGTTATCAACTCTATCCTTTGCCGCGCCACAACTTCCCGGGGGCGGTACAATAACATCATCGCCCGGCTGCCAATCAGCAGGAGTCGCCACCTTGTAGGTATCGGCGGTCTGCATAGCGATAATCATGCGTTTAATCTCCTGAAAATTGCGTCCCATTGACGAAGGATAAAAAACCATCGCCCTAACTTTGGCTTCCGGATCCATAAAATACACGGCGCGTACCGGGCTGATATCGCTTGCTGCGGACTGGACCATGCCGTATTTGTGCGCGACATCCATCTTGACATCCGCGATAACCGGAAATTTTACTTCGATATTCTTCATGCCTTTGTATTCGATCTTTTCTTTGATTGTCCGAAGCCAGGCGATATGACTATAGTGGCTATCAATAGAAAGACCGATAAGTTTACAGTTGAGCGCTTCAAACTCCTTTTCCATAGACGCAAAGGTCATAAACTCACTTGTACATACCGGCGTAAAATCAGCCGGGTGGCTAAAAAGAATAACCCACTTACCCTTATAATCATCGGGGAACTTAATTTTCCCCTGCGTAGTATCAGCTTCAAACGCGGGAGCCCTTTCTCCAATAAGAGGAATTCGATTCACGACTTCTGAATTATTTTCCATACTTAACCTCCTTAATGGTCACAATCTTTTTTATGCGGATGGTCGCATTCTTCTTTTTCTAAGCCATAGCCTTTGCCCGTTCCGGGTTTACAAAGGCTTTCTCCGCCTTCTAGTGTCCCTTTCTTAAGCTGCTCGATTACTTCATCAATTTTTCCGCTTACCCCCATAATCGCCTTGATGTTGCATTCTTCAAAAAATGCTATTGCCCGCATCCCCATGCCTCCGGCAACAATACAATTGACGCCCTTTTGCTGCAAAAATTGCGGGATAGCCCCCGGCTGATGCCCGGGATTTGCGACTTCCGTCCTTTTATTTATCTTGCCGTTTTCAATATCAATAAGGGTGAAAGTTGGACACCTGCCAAAATGGGCAGAGACAAACTCTCCATCTGTAGATATAGCTATACGCATAATCACTCCTTCTTTTAATAGTAATTACTCGCTTTTTTCTTCCTGGGCTTTCTCTAACGTTTCAATACGATTTTGGATATCTTCCAGCTGCTTTTTTAAAGAATCGGCTTCGTTCTTTAAAATATCTACCTCCTGCTTTGGAGTAATTTCAGGCGCGTAAGGATACGCCCCGCCAAAAGCAGGCCCTCCCATTGAAGCTCTTTGCCAACCGGTAAGGCCGGTAGCGTAATACCAATTTCTTCTGCCTCTTCCTCTGGCAGAATAACCTCTAGCTAAAGCCGGATTCACAGAACCGGGTATAGCACAATAACCTCTTCCTCCGCCTGTCATCGGGCCTTGCCCTCTAGGGCCTGTTCCATCAAAACCTGGCATCATGCACCTCCTTTTTTAGTGAAAATGATTTTCATTATCAGAGAAAAAAATATAGCGCTTATTTTTTCCCGCTACATTTTTCACATAAGCCGTAAAATTGAATAAGATGGTTAGCAATCTTGAAGTTATACTTCTTTGATAAGCCCTTCTCTGTCTGATTAAGAAGTTCAATTTCATCATCTATAAAATCAGTATAATCTATAACTCTGTTACAGTCGGTGCAAACTAAATGGTGGTGATGATGCGCGCCTTTAGGCCCTTCGGCAAATTCATATCGAGCCCTACCATCGCCGAAATCAAGCTTATAAACCATGCCCAGATTAGATAATACATCTAGTGTTCGGTAAACAGTAGTCAGGCCAACGTTAGGATGCCTTGGATGAATCTTCATATATATATCTTCGGCGCTCAGGTGGCCTTCAGACTTAGATAGAATATCAAGAATTACTTCACGGCCTAAGGTAAGCCTATATCCGCAACCCCTGAACTTTCCGTGCCACCATCCTTGCCCTCTACATCCACCTCTTGACATATATCTCCTTAATGAAAATGATTTCCATTTATAAATATACAGTATAAACCTACTTTTGTCAAGCTTTTTTTATTTTGGGGAATATAACAGGTGACTCCGATGAAGAAAGGAAAAATTAATCTATATAACTATTTTTATAAAAGAAGAGTGCTTAAAGCCATTACAAACATACCTATGATTATACCAGAAATAGCTAAGTGATAGCTTCCGCTCTCACAAGATAAAGGCAGGAGTTCATCGAAACTGATAAAAACCATAATTCCGGCAACAAGGGCAAGAGAAAAATATAAAATTGCAGGCGTAAGCAGAGGCATTAGTATCAATAACCCGATAACTGCTCCGATAGGCTCAGCGAACCCCGATAAAAAAGAATAAAAGAATGCCTTTCTTTTGCTTTTGGTGGCATAAAAAATCGGCATCGCCACAGCCAGCCCTTCCGGGATATTATGTAATGCTATCGCAATAGCTAAAACTATGCCTAATCTAATGCTGGATAAAGAACTCATAAAGACTGCTAACCCTTCAGGAAAATTATGAATGGCTATGCCTAATGTGATTAGAACCCCTGTCTTCATAAGTTTTGTATCGCAGGTGCCTTTATTTATCCTTTCTTCGATATATTGGTGTGGAATAAGAAAGTCTATAAGCATAAATAAAATAATACCTGCGAAAAATGCGATATTTGCCTTGATAATTCCGATATTACGAATGGCGGCTGCCAAAAGCTCAACAAAGGAAACATAAATCATCACCCCGGCTGATAATCCCAAAGAGAAATGCAGGTAGCTTCTCTTTAAATCGCGGATTAAAAAAGTAATCAGGCTGCCGACGACCGTAAAAATGCCGGCTAAAAAGCTTAAGAGTAAGGGTAACCATATTTTTGTGTAATCCACGCCTTAGATTCTATATTAAAAAAGAGCCCTCTGCAACTATTTTTATTACAGCGGGCTTAAAAAATTCTTAATTTATTTGAACCTATGCGTAACCACTCTAAAAATCAAGCAATTACGCCTAAATAAAACAAAAAGAGAGGGTTATGAAAAACCCCTCTCTTTCAATAATTTGCCAGATCCTTCACTTCGTTCAGGATCGGCACTTGAAGTAAAATTATGGTGCCCTTTATCTAAGGAATATCGCCCTGGCTAACAGCCTTAACTCTTTAATCAAAACCCCGTACTTGAT
Source organism: Candidatus Omnitrophota bacterium (assembly GCA_041308825.1). Lineage (GTDB taxonomy): Bacteria > Omnitrophota > Gorgyraeia > Gygaellales > Profunditerraquicolaceae > UBA6249. The sequence goes on along the minus strand of JBFZAU010000026.1, from coordinate 164 downwards.
GCCGAAGTCGGCATCCCTATAATCGGAAAGAATTACTATTTTATTGATCTTGAATTCCTGACAAAACCTCTTTTACGCAAAAGGCAGGTCCATACTAATAAATATTATAACTAATTCTTTTGATATCTTTGAGGCCTCGCCATTGAAACGTTTAATCTGTAAAT
>JBFZAU010000025.1:0-4488 GCA_041308825.1 Candidatus Omnitrophota bacterium | reverse complement strand
TCTGTGGATATGGTGGAGATGTTTACCGAAGAAGTAATAAGATTAAGCCAAGGAGAAAGGTTCTTTAAAGAAGGTGGCGATCCCATCTTAGAATTCATGGCGCAAGAAGTTATGGGAAGAGAGTTCAAAGCTATGGAGCGGGAGCAAATATACAACCTTATAAAAGAGTATATTACTTATCATGAGCTTGGGCATCGGCATCTGGATCTTAACGGCGTAAGCGTAATTCTTGCAGAGTATAGTGACGGGGATATATTGCATGAAGTAATTGCCGGATTAGCGGGCGTTGCCTACGGGCAGAGCGGATACTACGGGATGTTAATTTTTCTGTCTTGGGCAAGCGATGAAAATAATGTTTATTATTATTCTTCGCGGATAATCTTTGATTTATTAGCAGAGGAATTAAGCGGCGGGGAATTCGCTCAGCCCGGCCAGGATCCGATTGAGATATTTAAAAAATTGATCAACCTCGAACGCGAGCCGTTAAGACAATTAGTCGATAATACGCATGAGAAATTTATCCAGCGCCTGCGCGCAGGAGAGGATCATGGTACACCAGAAGATTCTTTGTCAGCTGATTCTGTCCGGCGGGGGTTTCCGGGGAGAAATACTAATTTCACTCCTGCTTCTTCTTTGGCAAACCTATCTGAATTTACCGCAGCCATCAGGCGGACAAATGATAGTTCGATTGTACTTGGAGTTTTTGAACAAGCCTTGCAGTTTTGCTTAGCAGGGGAAGAGGATAAAAAGCAGATTGCGGCTGATATTGCCGGAGTTTTACGGATTGCTTTAAGGCGCTTGGAGAAAATCCCCGGCCAGGTTTCCGAGATTGCCGAAGCTGAAGTAGAATCTCGTGCAGTTAGAAGAAGGGAGCTAGCTAAGAAAAATTCCACTACCGAAATTATGGGGATACTGAAGGAGCAGGCCGGAGATTTATTGATTGATATTGCCAGAGAGTATTTTACTCATTCAGTTGAGTTTGATCATTCTAGAAAGGGCGCCCGGACAGAGCTTGCCGCGGTCCCGGGAATAAAAAATAGACTAAAGGATACAGGCCTCTTGTATATATTTTCCAGCCGCGCCAATACCGCCAGGTTGCTTACGGCCTTAAGCGAAATGCGTTTATTTTTTGACCCTTATGTCGCCACACGTCATACCCGGGAAGCACCTTTAGCTTGCGCTCAAAGAGAAGGGGTAATTTTTGAAATCAGTCCGGGGATCTGGGTTTCTCCGTTAACGGATTCATTTAGAAGGCACATTATTATTGAGACAGGCGCCGGCGGGGAAATAAGGTCGATGATTGAAATAAAAATACCCGGACAGTTTACTTCGCGATATTTAGTCGATGAAGCCGGATTTAACGTGATGGGTGAAGCGGCTTACGCCTTAGGTGCCGATCAGTCGGGAGCTACGCCATTATTTAAAGTTGAATCAACGGGTGAGTTTTATCTTTATGGTTCAAGGATAATGTTTTCTCCCCGCAACCCCTTACGGATCATCGCATTTACATATGTCGATGGCTATAGGGTTATTGATAATTTGTTTGCCTATTCCGACCTGGCCAGGCAGGATATTTTAAAGGATTGGGGTAAAAGTTTAGGGTTAAATACTTGGCGCACGAAATTACTTTTACTTAAAGAGTGTATTAAGGTGGTACGGGCTTTTCATCGTTTGGGCTTTGTGGGTACCTCTGTGGCCGGAGGCGGTGTTGAAGGTTTGCGTACCGTCCAAGCCAGGACCTTCCGCGCCGAGTTGCTCGAACAATCCGGCCTAGATATTTCTTTATTGATACAGGAAAGAATAATCCGCCTGGTCGAAGCCAGCGATGCTTGTTATCGTTTACATGACACTTTGGATATGCTGCTGGATGATTTTGAATACGGACAGATCAGTCCCCGGGATTTTATGCAGCGGGTAGAAGATTTTATGAAATACAGAAATAGATTACCCGTGCAAGAGCAGGAAAAAATTCGCGGTCTCTTTGAGAGAATCAGCTGGGGAGAGGTATTAACCGAGCAGATTTCCGGAGATATGCATCTTGGCAATATAAAAGTTGTTATGCAAGAGGGTACTCTTAAAGCATTGCAGGTAGGCGATACAGAAATATTCAGCAAGCCAGCTCCAGAACTTGTAGCAAGGGTTGGAGAGTGGGAATTAATCAATACTATCGATACCCTGCGGCGTTTTCTTTTTAGCGGCCCGGAATGGTGTATGGTGAATTTACAGGAAATTATCGACCAGGCGGACCGGGAATTAGATATGCTCGCTACAGATAACTTGCCTGATTATATCAGTTCGCAATTGCAAGGGGTAAGAGAAGATTATGCTATTTCGGTAATCAGTGCTTATCGGCATTTATCGGATGGGCTTAAGTTGAATTCCCAAAGCTTGATAATTTCCGTGGGCGCGGGTCCTGTACTTTCCATTGCTACCCATCCGGGAAGTATTCCTTGGGAAGAGTTGCTTTATTTTGGATTACTGGCCAGGGTGCAGGTTTATGAGCCTGACCCTGATCTTAATGCTTCCTGGCAGGAGGCTGCGGTAGCCTGGACAAGCAAAAATGGTTTACCGAAAGGAGGGCTTACGGTTGTTCCGGCAGCCAAGGCCAGGTTTCAATATGCCGCATTAAAACCGCATTCCGCGGACGTGATTATTATGCAGGGGGTTTTATCTGATTATGAAGACATTGTTTGCGCCGAGCGCCTGGAAATTTTAATCCAAGCCCTAAGGGTATTAAAATCCGGAGGATACCTTATTCTGGGAGGATATGCCAATTCTAACATAATTAAAGAAAGCGATGAGCGCGAAGAAACCTATCGGTTTTTTGAAGAGATAAATGCTTTAGGGTATCACTATAAGGTGGTTGATGAAGGCCGTTCCTCCCCCGATATAACAGTACCGAAGTGGTGGTTGACTCTTCAAATATCGACGGGGAAAGAGCCTTAGAACCAATTAAAATTTTGAAAAGTATAAACATGACAAATATTTTGTAAATCTAGTGTTGAATAAGTAATGGAGTAACCATGAGCGAGTAACTTTTTACGGAGCATAAAGTTATATAAAAAAATGATTGAAAAAAGTTTTAAAAATTATATAATTTATCTCATTTATAGATTAAAAATATGAAAAATAATACAGGTTGTAAACCATTGATTAACAATATGTTAAAAAGAAAACGTTTTCTTTTAAAAGTTAATTTTTTACTTGATTTATACAAAAAAATGAGGGATAATTTATGTGTAAGTTAACTTGTTTCAGCAGGTTAGCTATTGCCTTCCTGCAGGCAGTGGGAGATAAAAATGACGAATGAGCGCAGGGTTTTGAATCGGTGGGAGATTAATCAATCTGCCCAACTAACCTTTGAAAATGGGGTTAAGCCTATTCCTTGTATTGTTGAAGATATCAGTCTCAGCGGGATGCGTGTTTCTATAAAAAGGGATTTATTCAATGAAGTTTTTTCTGATTTTAAGTTATTTTTAGATCAGGGAATGGAATTTGAACTTGGGGCGCAGGTAGTTTGGCGGCAGGAGCAGTTTGAAAGAAATATCTATGGCCTGGAGTTTAGCCGTATTAACCAGGAAGGGAAAAACCGGCTTAAGCAATATATCAGCCGGGATTTTCACGATTTAATCGTTAAGCACTGGTGGGAGGGAGAGTCGGATGTACGAGCGTAGAAGGCTACCCCGCTGGCAGATTAACCGCCGTTCGTTATTCAGATTGCGGCAGGCGGTACATGAATCATACTGCCAGATTAAAGACCTGAATGCCGTCGGAGCGCAACTGGTTTTGCATACCAAGCTGCCGATGAATACCGCTTTTAAAATGAGTCTGCGGCTTTCTGAAAATTACACGATCGAAGCAAAAGTTTGGGCGGCCTGGCACAGGGTCATCAATGGAAGTAATCATTACGGGCTTTATTTTAGCGAGATAAAAGATGCAGATAAAGATCAAATTAATAAATTTATTAGCGCTTTTTATCCTAATGATGATCCAGAAAAAATGCTGTGGCTAGAAACTGATATGCAAGGGAAAGGAGGTGAGGGGATGAACGATCATCGGATATTCGAGAGATTCAAGAAAGAATTTGCTGCGCGGTTTGTCGGCTTAGACGGCCAGGAAGGGGTGGCGCAAACTTTCGATGTGAGCGCAAAAGGTTTAGGGTTGAGGACTAGCCAGCAACTGGAATCGCAGTCTAACTTGGAGATTTGGTTGAATGTTCCCAATAGTACTGATCCTGTATATACCAGAGGTCAGGTAGTTTGGACCAAGTTAGCCGGCCAGGGGAATTTTCATTCGGGGATTGAGCTGGAAAGAGCCGATTTAATGGGGATCTCTCGCCTATTACGCGCTTAACCGCTGGGCTTATTTTTGAAGGCAGTTTACTACTCGAAAACCTGCCGTGTTTGTTTTGCTGGTGAGCCAATAAAAAACATGACCTGCCGGTTAAAATATGTTAATTTTTTAAAATAAGTCTCTTTTTAATATATT
>JBFZAU010000024.1:0-12457 GCA_041308825.1 Candidatus Omnitrophota bacterium | reverse complement strand
ATTTAGATGTTTTGAGTGAAGAACTAATCCGGGATTCTAAAGCCCTGGCGGCTTTTAAGGGCTATAAAGGTTTTCCGGCTTGCGCTTGCGTTTCGGTTAATGAAGAGATTGTTCACGGGATTCCCGGCCCCAGAGTAATTTTGGAAGGGGATATCGTCAGCATAGATTTAGGGGTGAATTACGCAGGATATTTTTCGGATATGGCGGTAACTTTGCCGGTCGGAAAAGTAAGTGATGATAAATTAAAATTAATCACTGTCGCCCGGGAATCTTTAAATTTAGGGATTAAACAGGCAAAACCTGGTAATTATTTAACCGATATTTCTCATAGTATTCAAAGTTTTGTCGAGTCTCATGGTTTTTCGGTGGTCAGGCAGTTTGTGGGCCATGGCATCGGCGCGGCTTTACACGAGGAACCGGAGATACCTAATTTCGGCAGTGCAGGTTTTGGGCCGCTCTTAAAAAATGGGATGGTTTTAGCGATTGAGCCGATGATTAATGCCGGGGGATGGGAGTGCCGGGTAGAGAAAAACGGCTGGACCGCAGTGACTAAAGACGGATCAGCTTCCGCCCATTTTGAGCACACGGTAGCGATTACCGATCAAGGGCCGGTGGTGTTGACAAGGTTGTAAACAAACTTATGTTCGCCAGAAAGAAGTAGGGCGAACTAATTCGCGCATTGACTTACTCACACTTTCGTGTTCGTAAGTCAAGCGCTCATTTATGCCAAAAGAGGATTTAATAGAGACAGAAGGAAAAATTATTGAAGCGCTGCCGAATGCCATGTTTAAGGTCGAATTGGAGAACGGGCACGTGGTGTTGGCGCATGTATCCGGGAAGATGCGGATGAACTTTATCAGGATTATCCCGGGCGATAAAGTAAAATTAGAACTTTCTCCTTATGACCTAAGCCGGGGGAGAATAACTTTTAGAGTAAGATAATCCCTCACCTTCCTGGTATTAATTACCATGAAGAGCAGGAGGTTTTAATATAGAATAAGAAATGTACCTGGCGCTAAAGAGGAATTGCGCCAGTATACGCCTGGTGGCGTAAAGGAGCTACATGAAAGTTAAAGCTTCAATTCGTAAAATCTGCGATAAGTGTAAGATTATTAAAAGAAGGGGAGTGGTGCGGGTAATTTGCTCAACGACTAAACATAAACAGAGACAAGGGTAGTTTATTTAAGGAGTTACTATGCCAAGAATTATCGGGGTGGATATCCCCAAAGAGAAAAAAATAGAGATCGCCCTTACTTATTTGTATGGAATCGGCCGGGTCCAGTCTAATCTTGTACTAAAGGAGGCCGGAATCGATCCGCATAAGCGGGCTAAGGATTTAAGCGATGAAGAGGTGCAGCGGATTACTCAAACATTGCAAAAAAGCGCTTTACGTATTGAAGGCGACCTGCGCCGTGATATCTCTCAGAATATCAAGCGGCTGATGGATATCGGCTCTTGGCGGGGAATGCGTCATAAGAAAGGGCTGCCGGCCAGAGGCCAGCGCACCCGGACTAATGCCCGCACGAGAAAGGGCAAGAAAAGATTGAATTTAGCAGCGCCGATTAGGAAAGCTGAACCGGCCAAAGCCGCCAAGCCGGCGGGTAAATAAATCCAAGGAGTATAAATAATATGGCCACAAAAGACAAGGCAAAAAAGAAGAAAATCGCGCGCGGGGTGACTAGCGGTATCGCGCATATCCAGGCAAGTTTTAACAATACGATCATTTCCATCACCGATAAGCAGGGCAATGTGATTGCCTGGAGCGCTCCGGGCGCGGTCGGCTACAGCGGGTCTAAAAAATCTACCCCTTTTGCCGCTCAAATTGCGGCAACTGATGCCGCGCGTAAGGCTAAAGAGGTGGGGGTTAAAGAATTGGAAGTTTATGTAAAAGGTCCGGGGTTCGGCAGAGAGTCGGCTATCCGGGCACTGCAGGCAGCTGGGTTAGTTGTGACTTTAATTAAGGATGTAACACCTATTCCCCATAACGGTTGCCGTCCGAAGAAGAAAAGGAGAGTTTAATTTATGGGACGTTATATTGGAGCAGTTTGCAGGTTGTGCCGGAGGCAGGGGGAGAAGCTGTTTTTAAAAGGAACCAGATGCCAGACGGAAAAATGCGCCGCGGCTAAAAGAGCGTATCCGCCGGGTCAGCACGGTGAGGGCCGCCGGCAGAAACTTTCTAACTATGGCACCCAGCTTAAAGAAAAGCAAAAAGTTAAAAGAATTTACGGGGTTTTGGAAAGGCAGTTCCGTAAATATTTTAAGATTGCCTCTAAGACTAAAGGGGTAACCGGTAAAGTTCTTTTGCAGCTATTGGAACGCCGCCTGGATAATGTCGTTTTTCGCATAGGCCTGGGGATTTCGCGCTCTCAGTCCCGTCAGATTGTCCGGCATAATTTAATTACGGTGAACGGCCGCCGGGTCAATATTCCGTCGTATTTGGTCGTTCAGAATGACTTAATTGAAGTTAAGGCTAAAGATAAGGCCAAGGCTAAAATTAAAGATAATCTGGAATTGTCCAAGGATCGAACGGTTCCTGCCTGGCTGGAATTTCAGGCTGCGGAAATGAAAGCTAAAGTGCTAAGGCTTCCGGAGAAAGGCGATATCCAACAGCCCATTCAGGAACAGTTGATTGTCGAGTTGTATTCGAAGTAATTTTTAAGAAGCTAGTTTTTATTAAATATAATCACGGGGGGAAAGATGGGTATAAAGTGGAGAGATTTTCAGTTTCCTAAAAAGCTTGAATGTGATGAGTCAACCTATACCGAGACTTACGGAAAATTTCAGGCCGCACCTTTTGAGAGAGGTTATGGAGTGACCTTAGGTAATTCTTTAAGAAGGGTTCTTCTGTCTTCCATCGAAGGAAGCGCGGTTACCGCGATTAAAATCAACGGGGCTGCCCATGAATTCTCGACGATTCAGGGTGTGCTTGAGGATATTCCGGAAATTATCCTGAATATCAAGAGTTTGGTTTTAAATTCCCATTCTAAGATCCCTAAAACCATTTATTTAAAAGCGGATAAAAAAGGAGTGGTTAAAGCTAAGGATATTGAGGCAGATGAGACAATCGAAATTATTAATCCTGAGCTGCATATCGCTACTTTGACCAAGGATACCAAGTTGAATATTGAGATGGAGGTATCCCGCGGCCGGGGATACGTGCCCGCGGAATCAAATAAACGGGAGGATAAAACCGCCGGTTTTATCGCCATCGATTCGATTTTTACACCGATCAAAAAGATTAATTATTTTGTGGAAAACACCCGGGTTGGCCAGCGTACCGATTACGATAAACTGATTGTTGAGATTTGGACTAACGGCAGCATTAGCCCTAAGGACGCCTTGCTCTATGCTTCTAACATTCTGCAAAGGCATTTGGATATTTTTGTCAGTTTCGGCCAGCTTCCGGAGGACATTGTTGAAGAAGAGCCCGAAATGACCAAGGAGGATACCGCCCTTTATGAAAAATTACGCTTGCCGATCTCGGAACTTGAACTTTCAGTCAGAAGCTCAAACTGCCTGAGAGAGGCTGGGATTAAGACGATCGCGGATCTTGTTAAGCGGACCGAAGATGAGATGTTGAACTTTAAGAATTTTGGCAAGAAGTCGCTTACTGAAATTCAGGAACTTCTCACAGGTATGGGAGTTAGTTTAGGGATGCCGGTTGATCCCAAGAAAATAAAGAAGGGTTAGGATAAAATGAGACATGGAAAAAAGAGGCATCAATTAGGGCGGTTTACCAGCTGGCATGATGCCACGATTAAGAGCCTGGCCAGGAATATGGTTATTTGTCAGAGCATTAAAACTACTGCTGTGCGGGCCAAAGCCAGTAAGCAGCTGATCGAGAAGCTGGTCAGTTTAGGCAAGAAAAATTCTTTATTTGCCCGTCGGCAGGCACAAAAGATCCTGGGCGAACATAAGCTGGTTAACCTGCTTTTTAATGAAATTGCCCCGCGTTTTGCTAACCGTAATAGTGGCTTTACCCGCATTATCAGTTTAGGCAAACGCCGCGGGGATGACGCCCAAATGGTGATCTTTGAACTTACGGAATTAAAGAAAAAAGAACCTAAGAAAATTAAACCGGTTAAAGCAGCCAAGGTTCAGGATCAGGACCTTCCTGTGCATCCGGTCGCCTCGACAGAAGAGAAGCCTCTGCCGGAGCAGAAAAAGGAGCTTCGTCCGGCGATTAAGGAAAAACCGCTTGATGAGAAAAAACCCCAGAAAAAGTTTATGGGCGGGTTGAGGACCATCTTTAAAAAGAAAAGTGATTCTTTGTAAATTCGTCTTGCACCTTCTTGATATCCGGCTTTAAATTGGAATCTGCTAAAAGGTGCGCGGGAAAAAAGAAAAACTTTTATGAAAATAGATACTAGGCTTGCTGAGCGTTTAAAAAAAATAAATCCTTCTTCGACGTTAGCGATTACCTCTAAAGCCAAAAAGCTTAAAAACTTAGGTAAAGATATTGTTAATTTCGCCGCCGGAGAACCGGATTTTGACACCCCGGATTTCATCAAAGCCGCTGCCAGCGCAGCCTTAGATAGCGGTTTCACCAAGTATACTCCTACCACCGGTACCGCAGAATTAAAAAAACTAATCTGCTATAAATTCAAAAAAGACAATTGTTTAGAATACGCTCCCGACCAGGTGATTGTTTCCTGCGGCGCCAAGCACAGTATTTATAACGCCTTAATGGTCCTGTTGAACCGCAATGACGAGGCGCTGATTCCTTGCCCTTATTGGGTGAGCTATCCGGAGATGGTCAACCTTTGTGAAGCTACTCCGCGTTTTATTAAGACTCAAGCCGCAAATAATTTTAAAATTACCGCTAAAGAACTGGCTAAACATATTACGCAAAAAGCCAAAGTCCTGATTTTGAATAGCCCGTCAAATCCTGCCGGTTCAGTTTATAATAAAGATGAACTGGCGGAAATCGCCAAAATCTGCGTGGATAAGAATATTTTCGTGATCAGCGATGAAATTTACGAAAAGATAATTTATGACGACTTAAAACATGAATCAATCGCCGGTTTGAATAAAGATATTTATGATTTAACCATTACGGTTAACGGCTTATCCAAAAGCCATTCGATGACCGGCTGGCGGATCGGGTATTTAGGGGCGCCTTCGGATGTAGCGGCGGCGATCTCTAACTTGCAGGATCATTCAACTTCTAATCCGAATTCCATTGCCCAGAAAGCTGCCGAGGCTGCCCTTTCTGCCCCGGATGATTTTTCCAATAAAATACGCCAGGAGTTCGCTAAGCGCCGGGATTATCTGGCGGGCAGGCTTAAAAGTATCAAACAGCTTGATTTCTGCCTGCCTCAAGGCGCCTTCTATATGTTCTGTAATATCTCCCGGACCGGCCTGGATTCAATGACTTTTGCCAAAAGGCTCCTGGAAGAAGAATATGTCAGCCTGATCCCGGGATTGCCATTTGGCCGGGATGATTATATCAGAATAAGTTTTGCTACGAACATTAATGATTTACAAAAAGGTTTGGACCGTATAGAAAAGTGGGTAGCTAAATTATGAGCGCACAAACCATAGCGGAAAAAATATTGAGCCGCCATAGCGGTAAAAAGTTACGGGCCGGTGATTTTGCGATCTGTAAGGTCGATTTTGCTTTCGGCCAGGATGGCACCTCGTCGATCATTATCGACCGGATTAAAGAGATGGGAGTGAACAGGCTAAAATGCGGATTTTGTATGGTGATCGATCACAGTGCTCCTAGCCCTTCGGAAGGGGTTAGCCGGGTGCATAAAAAGATGCGTGATTTTTCCCGGGATTTTAAGACTCAAGTTTTTGATGTCGGCTGCGGGGTTTGCCACCAGGTGATTCCCGAGTCGGGTAATATTTTACCGGGGGATTTAGTTTTGGGGGCAGATTCTCATACCTGCACTTATGGCGCAATCGGCGCGTTTTCGACCGGGGTCGGTTCTACGGATTTAGCGATCGCTTTGGCTACCGGAAAAAACTGGTTTAAAGTCCCTGCGACGATTAAAATTGTAGTTAAGGGTAAGCTGCCTAAAGGTACTTTTGCTAAAGATATTATTTTACAGATTATCGGGAAGTTAAAAAGCGATGGGGCAACTTATAAAGCGGTTGAGTTCTGCGGGGCGGTAATCGATAATTTGGGGATGGACGGGCGTTTTACGATTGCCAATATGCTGGTGGAGATGGGTGCCAAATGCGGTTTTATGCCGGTGGATAAAAAAACACTCGCCTGGCTAAAGTGCCGGGTCCCTAAGCATAGAAAGATTGTGCCGGTGAGTGCGGATAAAGAAGCAGTTTATGAACGGGTATATGAATTTGATGTCTCGGGCTTAAAACCGATGGTGGCTTTGCCGCATAGCGTGGATAATGTTGCTTCGGTGGCGGCATTGCATAAGGTTAAAATTCACGAAGCCTTTTTAGGTACCTGTACTAACGGCCGGATCGAAGATTTTTTGGCTGCCGCTAAAGTTTTAAAAAATCGGGCCGTCAATCCGGATGTTAAACTGATTATTGCCCCCAGTTCGCGTCAAGTGTATCTGGAGGCTTTAGGTTTAGGGTTAGTCGAGATATTTATTAAGGCCGGGGCGGTGATTGTGGGTCCGGGTTGCGGCCCTTGCGTGGGTACGCATAACGGCATTCCGGCTGATAAGGAATCAGTGATTTCAACGGCCAACCGTAATTTTAAAGGCAGAATGGGCAACCCTGCGGCGTTTATTTATCTGGCTTCTCCGGCAACGGTTGCGGCTTCGGCAATCAAAGGTTATATTAGCGATCCACGTTCATATTTTTAATCACTTTAGCACCCCGCGCTTATAGGAATTGCGCGGGTGTAATTATACTGGGCAACGCCCGACGCAGATCGGAATTGCGTCGGCGCGTCCATCTGGACTGGGAGGTATAAATGGAAATTCGTGATCTGCTTCTGATGTGTATCGAGAAAAACGCTTCGGATCTGCATGTTACCGAAAAAGAACCCCCGATTTTGCGGATTGACGGAAGGCTCCTGCGTACTAACCTTGAGGTCTTGAATAAAACTGAGCTGAAAAAAATGCTCTATAGCGTTCTTTCTAATGCCCAGAAAGAAATTTTCGAACGCGACCTGGAGCTTGATTTTTCGCTTTCTTTACCCGGCCTTGACCGTTTTCGGGTTAATTTCCATTTACAAAAAGGCAATGTGGAAGGGGCTTTCCGCCGGATACCGGTGGAGATCCCTTCGGTAGAAAAACTCGGGCTTCCTTCGGTGATTGTGGATTTAGCGCGTAAGCCAAACGGATTGGTTTTAGTTACCGGGCCGACCGGTATGGGTAAGACCACGACTTTGGCGGCGATGATTGATTTGATCAACAGCGAGAGGGAATGCTTAGTTACTTGCATCGAGGATCCGATTGAGTTTATTTTTACCAACAAGAAAAGTATTATTAAACAGCGAGAAGTTTACGCTGATACCCGGAGTTTCGCCGAAGCCCTGCGCCATGCCCTGCGTCAGGATCCTAATGTGATCGTGGTGGGAGAAATGCGCGATTTGGAAACAATCTCTACCGCTTTAACCGCGGCTGAAACCGGCCATTTAGTTTTGGCGACTTTGCATACGCCGGACGCCCCCCAAACCGTTACCAGGATTATCGATGTTTTTCCTCCGCATCAACAGCAGCAGGTTAAGCTGCAGTTAGCCGATTCTTTGCAGGGTGTGGTTTCGCAGCTGCTTTTGCCGCATTCTTCCGGTAAAGGAAGAGTGCTGGCGACCGAGGTTATGGTAGCTACAGCGAGTATTCGTAATCTTATCCGCGAGCAGCAGATCGAACAGATTCCTACCGCCATGCAGACCGGGATGCAGTACGGCATGAATACTATGGATAGCTGCTTAAAGGGTTTGATGCAAAAAGAATTAATCACTTTGGATGTGGCGATGTCCAAAATTAAAAATAAGGAAGAATTTAAACAGCTATGAGTGTTACCGGAAAAAGCATAAAACTCGGGGATAACATTAATACGGATTTTATTATTTCGGGCCGCTATAAATTCGCGATTACCGATATGAAGGAGTTAGCCAAACATATTATGGAGGATATCGACCCGGATTTTCCGCAAAAAATTATCCCCGGTAAGTCGATTATTGCCGCCGGGAATAATTTCGGGATGGGTTCAAGCCGGGAGCAGGCGCCTTTGGTAATTAAAGAGGCCGGGATTGTTGCAGTGCTCTCTTCGCAGTTTGCCCGTATATTTTTCCGCAATAGTTTTAATATCGGCCTGCTTTTGATTGAAACCGATACCTCCAAGATTAACGAGGGGGATGATTTGGAGATTGATCTGAATGCCGGGGTGGTTAAAAATTTGACCCGGGGAATAAATCTAGAGATCAAGCCTTTGCCTAAGTTTATGCAGGAGCTGCTTGCGCAGGGCGGGATCGTTAATTATTATAAAAAGCACGGGGAGTTAAAATTTTAATGCAACATAAAGTTACTTTGATCCCGGGAGATGGCATCGGTTATGAAGTTTCCTTGGCGGCGGCCAGATGCATCGAAGCCAGCGGCGCCCAGATTCAATGGGAAAATGTATTAGCCGGTGCTGATGCATTAGAGAAAACCGGAGAGTTATTGCCGGCGGCTGCTTTGGAATCGATCAAGAAGAATAAAGTCGCGCTTAAAGGCCCGATTACTACCCCTGTGGGTACGGGGTTTCGTTCGGTGAACGTGGCCATCCGGCAGGCCTTAGAGCTTTTTGCCTGTGTGCGTCCGGCCAAAAGCTATCCCGGCGTAAGAAGCCGTTTTAGCGATATTGATCTGGTGATTATCCGGGAAAACAGCGAGGATCTTTATTCGGGGATTGAATTTGAGGAAGGTAAGCCACAAACCCAAGAGTTGATCCAGCAGATTAAGAAGAGTACTAAAAAAAATATCCGCGATGATTCCGGGATCAGTATTAAGCCGATCTCTAAATTTGCTTCCGAAAGGATCGTGCGCTTTGCTTTTAATTACGCCCTGGAGAATAAGCGCAAAAAAATTACCTGTGTGCATAAGGCCAATATCATGAAATTTACCGACGGTTTATTTCTGCAGTCCGCCCGCAGGGTTGCCGAAGAGTTTGCCGGACGGATTATCTTTGAAGAGGCAATCGTAGACAATATGGCGATGCAGTTAGTGCAAAAGCCGCATAATTACGATGTTTTAGTTCTGCCTAATCTTTACGGGGATATCATCTCGGACCTTTGCGCCGGTTTGATCGGCGGTTTAGGAATTGCTCCGGGCGCCAATATCGGTTCGCAAATGGCGGTCTTCGAAGCAGTGCACGGATCCGCGCCTAAATACAAAGGGAAAAATAAAGCTAATCCTACGGCAATGATTTTATCGGGAGTTTTAATGTTGCGGTATCTTAAAGAGGATTGCGCCGCCGACCGGTTAGAACAGGCAGTCAGCCAGGTGATCAGGGAAAATAAGTCGGTGACCTATGACCTAAAATCCGATCCCCTTGATCCTTCTTCCGTGGGGACCTCCCAGATGGCCGATGCAATTATTGAACAACTAAAAAAGCTTAAGTAAACTTTAAGGAAGGTGACGGGTGAACCCCGCACCTTCCTGTTATTCGGATATTAAAACCTTGTGGTTTGAATAAATTTAATTGAAGGAAGGTGCGGGGTGAAGATTACAATTGTTGGTGCCGGAAATGTAGGCAGTTTGGCGGCGATGCGTATCTGCGGTGAGGGTATCGCAGATGTCTTGCTCATCGATATCGTCAAGGGTTTAGCGCATGGTAAAGCTCTTGATCTAGAGGATGCCCGGCCGCTCTTGAAAAATAACTATCAAATTAAAGGCAGCGATGAGCTGGCTGATCTTAAAGGTTCGGATATCGTAGTCGTTACAGCCGGCCTGGCGCGTAAACCCGGGATGACCCGGGAAGAGTTATTGGTTAAGAACGCCCAGATTTTAAAAGAGATATGTTTAAAGATTAAACTATCGGCTCCTGAGGCGATTGTGATCATTGTTACCAATCCCTTGGATATTATGACCCTTTATGCTTTAAAGCTTACCGGCTTTAAGCCGGGCAAACTTTTTGGCATGGGGATCAGCCTGGATACTGCCAGATTTATCAATCTTATCGCAGAAGAACTGCATTTACCAGTTACCGATATAGAGGCCCAGGTGATCGGTTCCCACGGAGAAGGCATGTTACCGCTGCCGGCCTTTGCCAAGGTGAAAGGGGTTAGTCTTGATGAATTCTTGAGTGATGACAAAATCGAAGAGTTAAAAAAGCGGACAGTTGGCCGCGGGGCGCAGATTGTCGCTAATTTGGGCACGGGAAGCGCGTTTTTTGCTCCTTCGGCGGCGATTGCCGCAATCGTTAAAACTATCGTTAAAGACGAAAAGCGCACTATCGGTTTATGCGGTTACCTAAACGGTCAGTACGGTATAAAAGATACTTGTATCGGTATTCCTTGCCGTTTAGGCAAAAACGGGATCGAACAGATTGTTGAATTGGATCTTCAACCGCAGGAGTTGGAACAACTGAAGAATTCCGCCTTAGCGGTTGCCCAAGCAGCTGCAAAATTAACCGTTTAATTCTACGCTTATGTATGATCTGGTAGTTATCGGTGCCGGCTGGGCAGGATTTAACGCTGCCTTGCGTGCAAAAGAGCTGGGTTTGTCAGTTTGCCTGATTGATGCCGGCCAAATCGGCGGCACCTGCCTGAATTACGGTTGTATCCCCACTAAAACACTGATTGCCAGCGCCAAAGTATTCCTGACAGCTAAAAAATCAACGCGCTTCGGTGTCCAGCTGGATAATCTCTCTCTGGACTGGCAAGCGATTCAGGCTAAAAAAGATAAAGTGGTGCTTACGCTTAAAGCAGGGATGCAAAGCCGGCTCAAGGGGGTCGATTTTATCAATGCTTCTGCCAGGATCACCTCTTCCGGAGAAATTAGAGCCGATGGCCGGTCCTTCAAAACCAAGCATATACTAATCGCTACCGGGAGTAAGCCTGCTCAGTTGGAGCAGTTAAAGTTCGGCGAAAGAAATATAATTTCCAGCGAGGAAGCACTGGCTTTATCCGAAATTCCCTCTTCTCTGTTAATTATCGGGGCAGGGGTGATTGGTTGTGAATTCGCCGCTTTATTTTGCGCTTTAGGCTCCGCCGTAACAATTATCGAAAAACTCCCCACGCTGATTCCTTCCGAAGACACAGAGGTCTGCCGGAAACTCGAAACGATCTTTAAGAAACAAGGGATCCGAGTTATGACCGGAAGCGATATTGCACCTCAAGACTTGAATAATTATTCTAAGGTTTTGGTTTGTGTCGGCCGCGCGGGCCAGGTTAATTATTTAGGCCTGGAGGAATTAGGGGTCAAGCTAAAGAATAATCGTATTGTAGTGAATGATTACCTTCAAAGCAGTCTGGATAATATCTATGCTGCCGGAGATTGCACGGGTAAAGTAATGTTGGCTCATTATGCGGCTTACCAGGGGGTATTAGCGGTTGAGAATATGGTTTTAGGCAATCAACGTAAAGCTGACCGGCAATTGGTCCCGGCTTGTATTTTTACCGACCCGCAGATTGCCAGCGTGGGGATAAAAGAGAATGATGCCGCGGCCTATCCTGTTGCGGTCAAGGTGCACAAGTTTGATTTTAGGGCAAACGCCCTGGCGCAGATTAGCGAAGAAACCGAAGGATTTATTAAAATTATTACGGAGGAGGCCTCCGGCCGGATCATCGGCGCATCGATCGTGGGGCCGCAAGCCGCCGAGCTAATCGCTACTTTAACGGTGGCTGCCAGCGCCGGTTTTTCGCTTAAACAGTTTAGGGAAATAATCTTTGCTCATCCTACTTTTTCTGAAAGCTTAAGCGAAGCTTTAAAAGATTAGGAGGTTATCGATGGTTAAAGTCGTCTTACCGGAATTAGGCGAAAATATTACTAAGGCTACTGTTTCATATTGGTTTTTCAAAGACGGTGAAATGGTTAACGCGAATGATGACTTGGTGGAATTAACTACGGATAAGTCTACTTTTAACTTGCCTAGCCCCTGTAAAGGGGTGATCTCCGAAATCATGTACCGGGAAGGGGATACGGTTAATGTCGGAGAAATCCTGGCTGTAATTAACGAAAGTTAATCTCTCCGATCGTAAAGTTTTGTCCGCTTAGCTTGCATACCTTTCTTAAACCTTTGTACTAGGTGTTGACAACCTTTAGCTTCTCTAGTATATATAAGATTAGTTTAGGCCTTACTAAAAAGAGGAAAGTTAGTCAAAATGGTAATTGATTATACCAAAGAGCTGGAGAACGCGGCCCGCAATATGATTTTTGAACATGATCCGGATCTTTTGATCAAAATGATCGTGCGGATGATGGTGGATAAGTTTAAGATCAGCCACTCTAGTTTTTTTCTGCGCAGCCAGCAAAAACAGGGATATTTACTTACTGAATCATGCGGGTCGCTGAAAAAAAAGATACCGCTGGATCTAATCTGTATCGATAAA
>JBFZAU010000023.1:0-10790 GCA_041308825.1 Candidatus Omnitrophota bacterium | reverse complement strand
ATCCGAAGACCTTCATCCCTCACGCGGCGTCACATAGTCAGACTTTCGTCCATTGCTAAATATCCTCGACTGCAGCCTCCCGTAGGAGTTGGGGCAGTGTCTCAGTCCCCATGTGGCTGACCACCCTCTCAGGCCAGCTACCTGTCAAAAGCCTTGGTGAGCCATTACCTCACCAACTAGCTGATAGGACGCGAGCTCATCTCTAAACAAAAACCCTTGCGGGCCTCCTTTACTTAAGGTCACTTATGCAACCTTAAACACATCGGGTATTACCCTCGCTTTCGCAAGGCTATCCCCGATTTAGAGGTAAATTACTCGCGCATTACTCACCAGTCTGCCGCTATATTCCTTCTCCTTTGACGCATCCACCTTGCGGTCTCAACATCTCAAAAAAAAGATATCGCTCGACTTGCATGCCTAATCTACGCCGCCAGCGTTCACTCTGAGCCAGGATCAAACTCTCCGAAAAAATCTTTAGGAAAATTATGAATAATGGCTCTAGTGATTTAATTTTATATCAACCTCAAAAAATTGACCATGAAAAACCTTTTAACGGGTTTTCCGTTGGCCTCGCTTGGCAATTCAATTATCAAAGAACGATAGGTACAAAATCTATCTTTTGCGCTTCCGCGACAACGCTCAACGTCATTGGATCGCCCGTTTCGTTATCTCGGTCAGCCACCCGGCGCTATTGGAATTGCGCCGGTGTGCGCCTCCGCGCAAAAAAAAATACGCCCCGACAGATTTGTCGGGGCGTATTAAAATTTACGTCCCTGAAATGTCGAACTAGTTTAGTTGTTTAAAATTGTCAACTGCCGTTTAATTGTTTTCACAATAATTTGACCCTTGTTAAAGGGTGAAGACAAGTATAATACAAAACGCTGTTTTGTCAAGTATTTTTTTTGCTTATTTTTCTTTCTCCATTAAGCTCCTAAGTGCTTAATTTTAATGCGGATTAGCCCCAATCCTTAGCGGCTCATTAGCTGCGAAATCTTAAAGACCGGCAGGAATAAAGCGATCACGATTCCGCCGATGACTACCCCCAGGAATGCAATCACCAGCGGTTCAATCAGGCTGGTCAAGGCGCTGGCTGCGGCATCCACCTGGTCATCATAAAAATCAGCGATTTTCGAAAGCATTTTTTCAAGCTGGCCCGTTTGTTCGCCTACGCTGATCATCCGGGTAACCATCGGAGGAAAAACCCCGCTCTTGGCCAAAGGCCGGGAGATTGGCTCCCCGTTACGCACATTTTTAGAGCAGTTAACCACCGCTTCCTCTACAACTTTATTACCGGAAGTCTTACTGACGATATCCAGGGCGCTTAACACCGAAACCCCGCTTCTGACCAAGGTAGAAAATGTCCGGGAAAATTTAGCTACTGCAAGTTTACGCAGCAGTGGCCCGAACACCGGCACCCGCAGGCTGAATTGGTCAAAACGATACCTGCCTTTTTCGGTTTTAAGGATTCGTTTAAAAACATACGCACCAATACCCATCAGGATTAGCAAAAACAGAAAATATTTACGCAGCAGGTCGCTGACAAAGATCAAAACCTGGGTCGGTAAAGGCAGGGTGCCGCCGAGAGAATCAAAAATCCCCTTGAAAGTCGGCACGACTTTTATCAAAAGCACGGCCGTAATAATAATCGCCATGGAAATTACGACTGCCGGATAAACTAAGCTGGAAATTATCTTACGGTTAAGCGCTGCCTGCTTTTCCATAAAAGTTGCCAAACGGTCTAAAATCTCATTCAGCATACCGCTTGCTTCGCCGGCCTTAACCATGTTCACGAAAAGATCGGAAAAAATTAACGGGTGCTTACCCAGGGCCTCGCAA
This sequence comes from Candidatus Omnitrophota bacterium, assembly GCA_041308825.1. Classification (GTDB taxonomy): domain Bacteria; phylum Omnitrophota; class Gorgyraeia; order Gygaellales; family Profunditerraquicolaceae; genus UBA6249. The sequence goes on along the minus strand of JBFZAU010000023.1, from coordinate 8,954 downwards.
AAACTCATTCCCCCCTCGATATCCTGCCGCACCATCCCGACAATTCCCCGCAAAGACTCATTTTCAATCTGCTCGGCTAAAATTCCCAGGGCATTCACCAAAGGAATCCCGGCATCGATCATCGTCGCCAGCTGACGGGAAAAAACCACCAGGTCATCCAGCTTAATCTTTTTATCTTTAGCTTTCAGGTTGGAAGCCGAAACTTTGGCGAACTCAATTGAGAGCACCATCATTTCTCTGCGATGCAGGATATCGGCAACCTCGGTTTCTGAAGCTGCCTGAATTATCCCGCTGGCGGCCTGCCCATTTTTATCTTTAGCGGAATATTTATAGGAGTTCACCCCGCACCTTCTTTCTATTTAATTATTAAACCGTACGATTTTAAAATTGAATAATCAGAAGGTGTGGGGCTTACCCCCTGCCTTCCAAATTAAAAATCATTAACCACCTTTAAAAACACATCTACGAGCTTAGGATCAAACTGCGTACCGCTATTGCGCTTGATCTCCAGTATTGCTTCTTCTTTAAAGAATGGTTTCTTGCGGTAGCTCCTGGCTGAACGCATCGCTTCATAAGCATCGGCAATATGAATAATCCGCGCTCCCAAAAGGATATCATTACCTTTCCTGCCGTCGGGATAGCCGCTACCGTCATAATGCTCATGATGCTGCCTTACTAAGTCTACCACCCCGTTTAAAAAAGTCAACGGCTCTAAGATCTGCGCTCCGATCACCGGATGTTTGCGCACCTCTTCCCACTCCTGCTCGGTCAACCCGGAACACTTCAGCAAAACATTATCTCCGATGCCGATCTTACCCAGATCATGCAGTTCGCAGGCCTGCCGCATCACTTCGACATCTTTAGCCGGCAGCTTCATAAAATTAGCGATTTCCACGGCGTAACGGGCGACGTTTTCAGAGTGGCTGTGAGTATAATGGTCACGGGCATCGATCGCCTGGGCCAGGACACGGATCGTCCGTAAATAGGTCGAGCGTAAATCTTCATAAAGCCGGCTTAAATTAGTGGTTGCCTCTTCGATTCTTTTAACTAAAAGCATATTCTGCTTTTCTAAAGCCTGGTTGTTTTGCTTTAAACGTACGGAAACCTCCCGGTTAGTCGCCAAAAGCACGCGCAGCTTAATCCCCTTATCGATAGCGAATTTAAGTTTATCGGTATTGATCGGGCTGATCAAAAAATCATACCCCCCCACCTCAATCAATCCGTTGATCTCGGCTTCATCCCGGCTATCCAGTAAAATAATGATCACCGCATCCAGGTCGGCGTTTTTAATCTCGGTAACCAAAAAAGCCGCGCTGAACTTAGCCAGCGGGGGCTTGATAATAATCAGATCGTAAGATTGACGGCTAAAACCCTCGATCGCCGCAGGCAAGGATGATTCCGCGGTAATATCATAATCTCCCAGCTTAAGGATTTTATCCTTGATCCCCGCGGAAATTTCCCGGTTCTCGCAGAGCAAAAGTATTTTTCCCGGCCTGGGCATAATTATTCCTCAGTAGTAATCCGGATGGCTTCATCCAGAGTAGTCAACTCTTCTTTTACTTTCAAAAAGGCATCATCCCGCAGGCTGCGCATCCCCAATTCTTTTACCGCGTAAGCCCTAATTTCATCGATCGACTTCTTCCGAATGACCATCTCTCTGATGGTGTCATCGATCAAAACCGTCTCTAGAACCGCAATCCTTCCGTAGAATCCGGTATTATTGCAATACTTGCAGCCTTGGGCCGCATAAAAGTTAGCTTTACCTTCGAAACCGATCTTTTTTAAAAAATCATCCGCTACTTCAATGGGTTTGCGGCATTTAAGGCAGATCTTACGGGCCAGCCGCTGGGCACAAAGCATCACCACGCTGGAAGCGACCAAAAAGGGTTCAACCCCCATATCGATCAGGCGGGTAATACTGGAAATCGCATCATTAGTATGCAGTGTAGAAAGGACTAATTGTCCGGTGAGCGCGGCTTTAATCGCGATATCCGCGGTCTGGGCGTCGCGGATCTCTCCGATCATAATTACATCCGGGCTCTGGCGCAGAATCGAACGTAAACCCGAAGCGAAATCCAGGCCGATATCCGGCTTAACCTGCATCTGGGTAATTCCTTCCACCTGGTATTCTACCGGATCCTCAATCGTCACAATGTTACGCTCCGGGGTATTGAGCTGATTCAATACCGAATACAAAGTCGTGGATTTGCCGCTGCCGGTAGGCCCGGTAACCAAAAGCATTCCAAAAGGCTTGGCGACTGCCGCTTTAAAAGTAGCCGCCGGCTGCGGGGAAAAACCCAGCTTATCTAAACCCACCGAAAGAGTCCCTTTATCCAGCGCCCTTAAAACAAATTTCTGCCCGAAGGTCGTCGGTAAACTGGAGACCCGAAAATCCACCTCCCGGCCTTCGGTCTTCACCTTAAACCGGCCGTCCTGCGGGATACGGTTCTCAGTAATATCCAAATTCGAGATTATTTTAAGCCTGGCCAAAATCGCATTTTGATTAATCTTGGGAACCCTCAGGACATCATGCAGGGAGCCGTCGACCCGATAGCGAATACGCAAACAATCAATCTCCGGCTCCACATGAATATCCGAGGCCCGCCGCTTTAACGCCTGAGCCAGAATAATATCCACCAGTTGCACGATGGGTGCTTTTTCGCTTTCCTGCAAGGCGTTAGACAACTCGATCTCGTCGGGTTTGAATAATTCTACATTTTTATCCGTCCCCATGCCCCGCCCCAGGGCCGATTCATCCAGGATATTCTGCATCTCCTTAACTTCACGGCGGTACTGGGTCTCGATCGCCCGGAAGATTTCTTCTTCCGGGCTTAAAACGATATCGATATTGCACCCGGTAAAATTGCTTAAATCATCCAGAGCGAAAATATTCAAGGGATCCGACATGGCTACGGTTAAGGTCGAGCCGATTTTGGATAAAGGAACAGTATTGTAAAGTTTAGCCATGCGTTCCGGGATCAGGTTAACGATATCGGGATCAAACCTGAATTTAGCCAGACGTAAAGTCGGCATATAAAGCTGTTCGGAAAATAAAGACAGCAATACATCTTCCGTAATAATCCCCTCCTCCACCAAAACCCTTCTTAAAGGGATACCTTTTTCTTTTTGCAAGCTTAAAGCCCTCTCAAGCTGGGCCTTGGTGATTTGCTTGCTCTTTAAGAGGATTTCGACTATGTTTTCTTTTAGAGAATGCATATTTAATGAGCGCTTAACTTGCGAACGCGACAGCGTGAGCAAGTTAATGCGCGAATTAACCCCACACCCAGCCAGAAAGTTATAAGATTAAATCTTTCTGGGTGTGGGGTAAGTTCGGCCCAACGACTTACGTCAGCTTAAGCTTCCGTAAGTCGTGGCCTCACTTATTATTCATCAGGAGCCGTAACCCTTAATACCTCTTCAATCGTAGTCAACCCTTTTAAAGCCGCCTCTAATCCATCTTCGCGTAAAGTTTTCATCCCTTCGGCGCGGGCCTGCTGCTTGATAAACTGCTCTTGTGAACCGGAAAGAATTAAATCCCGGATTTTTTGGCTGATCTGTATAACTTCGGCGATCACAGTTCTGCCGGCATAGCCGGAATTAAAGCAATGCTGGCAGCCTTTGCCTCTATAAAACTTTAATTTAGATTCTTTTTGCACCTCTAATTTTAAACTTTTAGCGATCTCCTCTTTTAAAATATACGGTTCTATGCAATATGTGCAGATCTTACGCACCAGTCGCTGGGCGACCACGCAGACTAAGGAAGAATTAATCAAATACGCTTCTACCCCCATATTAACTAAACGCACTACTGCCCCGGCAGCAGTAGTGGTGTGCAGAGTGGAAAGCACCAAATGACCGGTGAGGGCGCTTTTAATCGCAATATCTACCGTTTCGTAATCGCGGATTTCCCCGATCATAATGATATCCGGGTCCTGGCGTAAAATCGAACGCAGGGCCGCCGCAAAGGTGAGACCGATCTCCGGTTTTGCGGTCACCTGGTTAATCCCTTCCAGCTGAAACTCGACCGGATCTTCAACGGTAACGATATTTTTGTCCGGGCTATCCACGGATTTTAAAACCGCATAAAGAGTGGTAGTTTTTCCGCTACCGGTTGGTCCGCAAACTAAAATCATCCCGTGAGGCAACAACGACACTTTAGCCAAAACCTCTAAAGCGTGCCCGCTAAACCCCAGTTTTTTAACATCCAGATTGACCTGCGACTTATCCAAAATACGTAAAGCCACCTTTTCCCCAAAGCTGGATGGCAAAATGGAAACCCTGAAATCCACCTGACGGTTAAGAATTTTTACTTTAAACCGGCCGTCCTGGGGCAGGCGGTGCTCGGCGATATCCAGCTCGGCGATCACCTTGATCCGGGAAACAATTGAAGCATGCATTGTTTTGGGCGGAGCTTTTTGCTCCCGCAGCATACCGTCGACCCTAAAACGGACTCGCAGTTTTTTTTCAAACGGTTCAATCAATACGTCGGAAGCGCTCTTTTTTATCGAATCCTCCAGCATCATATTCACCACTTTAATTACCGGGGCTTCGTGGCCGATACGGTCCAGCTCCTGGTTGCTGGGAGAAACTTCTTTTTCCTCCTTGATTAACTCGATCGAGGAAACCGTCATCTCTTTCACTAAATCTTCGATAATTCCTTTAGCGGTATCCGGATAGGATAATTCGATGGTTTGGTTAATATCGGTAACCGAAGAAATAATGGGATTGATCTGAAATCCGGTAAGCGCCTGCACATGGTCGATAGCAAAAATATTAAGCGGATCAGCCATCGCCAGGGTAATCGTATCCCCCATCTTCGCGATCGGAATAATCTGATAATGCCGGGCAATTTCAACGGGAATAGTTTTGGCCAGCTCGGGATCGATTTTAAAACGTTTTAAGTCAATTAAAGGCAGGCCCAACCCTTCGCTTAAGGCCTGAATCAAGTCGTTTTCTTTAACAAACTTCTGTTCAACCAGGATATCGCTGAGTTTTCCGCCTTTATTGGCCTGGAGTTTAAGCGCCTGCTCAAGATGGGCGGTGGTGATAAGTTTATTATTAATTAATAAATCGGTAAGCCGGTCTTTGAGAGATAGCATGATTAGTCGATGGACGATGGTCGATGGACGATGGTCGATCCCCAGATTCCCATAGACCATCGACTATAGACAATCGATCGGATCATTCTTTATCCTTATAATACTTTTCAATCGCCTTCTTAATATCCGAAGAGGTCGAAACAAAGGTCTGCACGCTGCAGCCGCTTAAAAGCTCGACATCCTCGATCGCCTGAACATTCAGCGGATTAGACATGGCCAACGTCAGGTTGTTGCCGATCTTATCGATCGGAACCAAAAGATATTGCCTGGCCACGCGGCCGGGAATAATGCTGGCAATATCCAGGTCAACATCGTAATTGCCTAAGGGCAAATAAGGAAAACCGTACTGCGCGGTCAAGGCCTGGGCGATATCATCCTCTTTAACAAACCCCAGATCAACCAATATCTCCCCGATGAGGCCGCCCTTTTCCTGCTGGATTTTAAGCCCCTCATCTAGCTGGGATTGATTGATAATCCCGCGCTCCATGAGCAACTCCCCTAAAGGCCGGTTATTAACTCTCCTGATCACCCTGATTACCCCTCATTTAAAAAACTACTACTTTGTTTTTCCCTGAAGCCTTGGCCTTCTTTAACAACTCCTTGGCTTTGGCGGTCAGCTGTTCCACCGCTACCCCGTCCAGCGGATTTTCACTTACACCGGCGGAAAAGGTCAAACATTTACTCTCATCCGCATCCTGCCCCTGGCAAAAAGCGGCTTTGATTTTTTTACAGATCTCTTCGGCTACAGTCTGGGCATGGCGCTTATTTTTTTCCGGTAAAATTAAGGAAAACTCATCATCCCCGGTGCGGCCCACCCGGTCAACCTCACTGATCGATTCGCGAATTAAACCGGCCACTCTTTTTAATGCCGCTTCGGCAAAGATCAACCCGAATTTTTCACGGTAAGCCTTGAAATTATCAATATCAAAAACAACAAAAGCGCAAGGCCGCTGATAAGCAATCGCCCGCTTAATCTCCTCTTGCAGCCGGTTATCAATAAAATAACGGTTATACAAACCGGTAAGATTATCTTTAATTTCCAGCTTCTCCACCCGATGCGCCAGGATATCATTCTCCATCGCTACGGCAATTTGCTTGGAAAATATATCCAACAGCTCCAGGTCATCCTGCTGATAAGCAAAGCCTTCCCGGTTATTGGCGATCCCCAAGATACCCTTGAGCTCACCCTTTAACAATATCGGCATGGCTAAACAATTTTTAAACTGCAGGTGAGCAGTAAAATCAGCGCTTAATGCCTCCTGCGGCTTACTGTGAGCATCCTGAATCAAAAGTTTATTTAGATTAAAAACTTTTTGGCAAATTTTATCCTGGGGATCCAGCTTAAGCTGCGATAAATCATCCGGATATATTCCGTCGCCGACCTTAAAGGCCAAATAATCCTGGCCTTCTTCCTTAAACAGCAGAAACGCGGCCTCGGAATTAGCCAGGGCCCGGGATTTCTCTACCGAAATTTTCAAGGTCTCTTCAAATTTGGCGCCTTCCGAGATCAAGCCGCTAATCTGCATCAAATTTGATAAAACGATTATTTTCTTCTGGATCTCCAGATTAATTTTAGTGGTATTTTCACTGTAAGCCTTAAGCTCCTCCATATTGTTCCGGATGCGCAGGGTAAGATGATTCAGGATGTTACTCAGCTCAGTTACCTCATCGCTTTGTCCGACTTCAAGCTTACGGCGGATATCTGCTCCGGCGATCAACTTGGCTTCGTTAGCCACCGAGGTAAGGCGGTCAAAAACCTCCTTGATCACTAAAAGCCCCACCACCGCCAAAAAGGCGCTAACCCCCAGATACATAATAATTTCGAGTTTCACCCCGAACCTGGGGAAAATATAGATCGAAAGCAGATAAACGCAGACTAAAAACGGAAGGATGGACATCAGCTGAAAAGCCACCATCAGCTTTTGCTTAACCGTGCGGGAATTTAAGGAAAAACGGTTTAATTTGTTATCCATAATTCTCCTTCGCGCTAGTTATTTTATGGATAATTATACCTCCTAACTCACTATCTGGCAATAGATTTGTTAAAATCCTCCAGTAAATCTTCTTTGGAAATGCCGACATCGATAAAATCCCAGGGAAGCAACTTTTGCAAAGACCGGTCAGCCAGATAGCGCTGGGGATCAACCCCGGTTTCCAAAAAGGCTTCCTGCCACCGGGCAAATGAAAAATAATTGCTCCAGGCATCCAGCCTGGACCCTTTATTAAAAGCCGAAAGGATCACCTTTCCTAAACGGCGGTCTCCGCGGGAAAGTACCCCTTCTAAATACGCCATTTCGGTGTTGTGAAAATTGAGCTTAAGCCGGCGGTTTTTGCAATATGCTTTCAAAAAATCCTGTTTCTGCCGGATGAGTCCCGGTAAATCCATGCCGAGCCATTGAAAAGGAGTATGCGGTTTAGGAATTAACGGATTGATGCTGATATTAATTGCCGCGGGGCCGCCGGAGATTTTTCTTTTGGCCTCGGAAGCGCGCTTGGCAAAATCAATGATCGCCGCTAAATCATCTTCGGTTTCTCCGGGCAGACCGATCAGAAAATATAATTTTAAATGCTGATACCCGGCGGCATATGCCTGCTCAATTGCCTGAAAAAATTCTTCTTCCGGGAAATCTTTAGCCAAGACCTGGCGCAATCGAGGAGTTCCTGCTTCCGGAGCAAATGTTAAACCGGTCTTTTTGGTTTTAGCGATCAACATCGATACATTCCCTAACAAAGCCTTGGCTTTTAAGGAAGGCAAAGATAGGCTAACACCCCGGCAGCTAAAACTTTTAGTTAAGCCGGATACCAACTGCTCAATCCCCGGATAATCCCCTACGGATAAACCGGCTAAAGATAATTCTTCATAACCGCTGGCTGCATATGCTGCAGCGGCTAATGCGCTCACCTGCTCTTTGCTTCTTATCCTTAAAGGGTAATACTGGGTGCGGGCCTGGCAGAAGCGGCAGCGGTTAGGGCAACCGCGCATGATCTCCAAAGTAATCCGATCATGCACCGTCGGCACATAAGGCACAATCCAGTCCACGGGGAAATATGCTTGATTAAAATCGCTGATAATCCGTTTATTTATTTTAAGTGGCAGCCCTTTAAACCTGGGGGTAAAACTAATCAATTCCTGGGCGGCATCATATTCCGGCAGATAGAGCTGTGGGGCATAAACACCGCAGACTCCGGAAAGTTCCAATAATAATTCCTGGCGGCTTAACCCTTGCGCTTGATAGTCAGCTTTAAGCTTGCGGTATAAATTCAATAATTCAGGTAAGACCTCTTCCGCCTCGCCGATTACAAAAAGATCAAAAAAATCCGCCAGCGGCTCAGGATTAAGGGTACAGGGGCCGCCGCCGATCACCAAAGGATGATTTATCTTCCGCTCGCTCGATAATAAAGGCAGGCCGGCTAAATCCAGAATATTTAAAACATTAGTATAATTTAATTCCGACCCCAGTGAAAACCCCAAGCAGTCAAAATCCGATAAATCCCGTCCGGATTCCCAAGAGAATAAACGGGTTTGGGAGCTTCTTAAAACCGCCTCCATATCCGGCTCCGGGGCAAAGAACCGTTCACAGACCACTCCGGACAGATTATTTAAAATCCCGTAAATAATCCGCAAACCCAAATTGCTCATGCCCAGCTCATAAAGATCGGCGAACCCCAAAGCAAAAGTCACCTGCGCCGTATTAAAATCTTTTTTTACGGCGTTCCATTCATTGCCCAAATATTGGCCGGGACGATGCACTTGATTTAATAAGTCTTCGATCATAGGATTAATCTAGGGGACGTTTCCCTGTTTCCGGGAAACGTCCCCTAGGTTTTAAAAAACGTTTCTGGTCCGGTCGATAT
>JBFZAU010000022.1:0-3197 GCA_041308825.1 Candidatus Omnitrophota bacterium | reverse complement strand
GGGAAGTTTGCGAGCGCGTTCAGGATTTTAAAGATGTTTCCAAATCGCCCTCCCTAAAACAATCGCAGGAACAAGCTTCGCGCTGCATGGACTGCGCTACGCCCTTTTGCCATTGGGGTTGTCCGGTGGGAAATTATATTCCAGAGTGGAATGACTATATGTTCCGGGGTAATTACCAGCAAGCACTCAGGCTTTTAGAGGCTACAAATAATCTGCCTGAGATAACCGCAAGGGTCTGTCCGGCATTATGCGAATACGCCTGCGTATTAGGGATAAATGATGATGCGGTGGCGATTCGCGAAAATGAACTTGCGGTTATAGAATTTGGTTTTAAAAATGGCTTGATTAAAGCAAACCCGATCAATAAACGCACGGATAAAAAAATAGCGGTTATCGGTTCCGGGCCTGCAGGTTTATCTTGCGCAGTGCAGCTTAATCGGGTCGGGCATAAGGTAATTGTTTTTGAGCGGGATAATCAGCCGGGCGGTATCTTACGCTACGGTATCCCGGATTTCAAACTGGAAAAACGCCTGATCGATAGACGCATTGATCTCTGGAAAGAAGAAGGCATTATTTTTAAAACTAATACCGAGGTAGGAGGGGATTTCCCAATTAAAAAGCTAATGCATGAATTTGATGCCGTCTGTTTAGCAGGCGGTTGCAGTGTTCCCAGGGACCTAGAAATAGAAGGAAGAGATTCAAAAGGCATATATTTTGCCATGGATTATTTGCGGCAAGCGAACCAGCGCGTATCAGGAGAAAAAATTCCTAAAGATGAATTAATCGAAGCTAAAGGTAAAAAAGTAGTGGTAATCGGAGGCGGAGATACCGGGGCTGACTGTATCGGAATAGCGCATCGGCAAGGAGCAAAATGCATAGTACAGATTGAAATTTTACCACAACCTCCTGAGTCTAGGAATAAAGATTGCCCTTGGCCAAAGTACCCGCTGCTTTTAAAAACTTCCAGTTCTCATGAAGAAGGATGCCAGCGCCACTGGCAGGTAATGACTAAGCGCTTTATCGCCGAAAAAGGTTATGTTAAAAAGCTTTCCTGTGTGAAAGTAGACTCAATGCAAGAAATCGTCAATAGCGGTTTTGAAATTGAAGCGGATTTGGTGATTCTGGCTTTGGGGTTTTTATACCCTAAGCGTTCAGGATTACTTACTGATTTAAATCTTAAATTTGATGTACGCGGTAATGTTAAGACTGATGAAAATTATATGACTTCTCAAGGAAAATTATTTTCTGCGGGAGATATGCGGCGCGGGCAGTCATTAGTAGTTTGGGCTATTTCAGAAGGACGGCGCTGTGCCCATTTTATCGATAAATATCTGATGGGAGAAAGTAATTTACCGTTACTATAAGGAGAATTAAAATGATTAGCACAGGGATAAAAGGTTTAGATGAAGTAATTAGCGGCCTAAGGGCAGGGGATAACGTAGTCTGGCAAATAGATGATATTGATGATTATATCGATCTAGTAAAACCTTTTGTAGGGCAGGCGCTTAAAGAAAACAAGAAAGTAATTTATCTGCGTTTTGCGACGCACAAAGAGTTGCTTGGGCCTGCTAAAAATATAAAACGCTATGAGCTAAATGCCCATGCCGGATTTGAATCTTTTACCACCAAGGTAAATAATATTATTACCCAGGAAGGCGAAGGCGCATATTACGTATTTGATTGCCTATCAGAATTACTTTTAGCCTGGGCCACGGATTTGATGATCGGAGACTTTTTTATGGTGACTTGCCCGTATCTTTATGAACTGAAAACCCTCACCTATTTTGCGATATTACGCAATAACCATTCTTTTAAGTCTATAGCGCGTATCCGTGAGACTACACAGTTACTGATGGACGTCTACCGTTGCGAAGGAAGTTTTTATATACATCCTTTAAAGGTATGGAACCGTTATTCTCCGACTATGTTTCTTCCTCACCAAAAAAAAGATGGTTCCTACATTCCGATTACAGATAGCATGAATGCCGTAAAAATACTCTCCTATATCCGCGAAAAAGGGGCAGAGGGCGCAAAAAGAAATTTAGATTATTGGGACCGTTTGTTCATTGAGGCAGAAGAATTAATGAAGAACGGCACTCCCAAAGAGAAGATAAAAGAGACGATCAAGAAACTTTCTAGCATCATGATTACCAAGAATAAAAAGATTCTCTCCCTGGCAAGACAAAATTTTTCACTTGAAGAGCTCATCGATATCAAGTCCAGGCTGATCGGAACAGGTTTTATCGGCGGCAAAACCGTGGGCATGCTTTTAGCCAGGAAAATTCTGTCGCAGGATAAGTCGCTGGATTGGCCAAGGCTCTCTGAACCCCATGATTCATTTTACATCGGCTCAGATATATTTTATTCATATATAGTGCATAACCGCTGGTGGAAATTATATATTCAGCAGAAGACCCCAGAAGGGTATTTTAATATTGCTAAAATCTTGAAAGAAAAAATGCTTTACGGGGTATTTCCTGAGGAGATTATGGAGCAGTTCCAGCAGATTATAGAATACTTTGGTTCTTCTCCGATTATTATCCGTTCTAGCTCCCTTTTAGAGGATGATTTTGGCAACGCTTTTGCCGGGAAATATGAAAGCATATTTCTGGCAAATCAAGGTACTCCGGAGCAAAGATATATTCAATTCGCCGAAGCGGTAAGAAGAATCTATGCCAGCACGATGAATGAAGATGCCCTGGTATACAGAAAGCAGAGGGGTTTAGATAAATCAGATGAACAGATGGCACTTCTGGTGCAGCGGGTTTCCGGGGCACCGCACAAAAATTATTTCTTTCCTGACCTTGCCGGTGTCGGTGTATCCCATAATACCTATGTATGGAATATCAATATGGATCCTAAGGCTGGGATGCTTCGGTTAGTATTTGGGCTGGGTACAAGAGCAGTCAACCGCGTAGAAGGCGATTACCCCAGAATGGTCGCGCTGGGAGATCCTTTACGCCGGCCTTATGCTGAGAAAGATGACTTAAGGAAATATTCGCAACATGAGGTTGATCTCATCAATACTAAAGAGAATGCGTTTAGCACTCTTTCTTTTGAAAAACTTATCAGCGAGGAATCTTATATAAATGTAGATCGTATCGCAGTAAAAGATTATGAAGCTATACGCTTGATGAGTGAGAGGGGCATAAAAGATAAAGAGTATTGGATTTTAACCTTAGACAGCCTCTTTAAGG
>JBFZAU010000021.1:0-7845 GCA_041308825.1 Candidatus Omnitrophota bacterium | reverse complement strand
AGGGCGTATTCATCTTAATCTGGATGTAACGGTTAGCGAGGTCGGCGATGTCGTCAGTACCTCTTATGCTTTGGCTTATACCTTTACCAAGCGAACCGCCACCACCGAGCTTTTTCTTAATGATGGACAAACCATGGCTTTAGGCGGGTTAATTAAGAAAAAAACCAGCGAAGATTTAAGAAAAATGCCCTGGCTTGCTGATTTGCCTATTTTGGGTTTATTTTTTAGGCAAAGGACGACCAGGGAAGGCTGGAAATCCGATACCGATAAGATTAACGATACCGAATTATTCATTACCCTTACTCCGCATTTAGTCGCTCAGGATGACCGGTCGAAAAATGAACTGCAATTACCCCAGCCCAAGGCTAATATCCCTTCAATCGGCGATGATAAAATTAAGGACCCGGTTTTAAGATATTCGAAACTGGCGCAGAAGAGGATCCTGGGGAATTTGGTTTATCCGGCGGAGGCCAAAAATGCCGGGTTCCAGGGGGCGGTTAAATTAAGCCTTAAGCTTTCTCCTCAGGGGGATCTTTTGGATGCCAAAATAAAAGAACCCTCCAGTTACAGGATACTTGATGATGCTGCGCTTCAAACTGCCCAAGCAACTTCCCCTTACCCGCCGTTTCCTCCTGAAATCAAGGAAAAAGAGGTCTGGGTGGATATCCCGATAGTTTACCAACTGGAATAAGATGGCCAAAATAACCGTAATTTTCAGCACTAAAGGCGGCGTAGGCAAAACCCTGATTGCGGTTAACCTGGCCGTCTCTTTAGCTAAAGAAGGCAAACGGGTTTGCTTGGTTGACCTGGATACCCAGGTCGTGGGGGATATGGCGCATTTAATGGGCCTGCATCCGCAAAGCTGCATGGCGGATATGATGAGCTTTCTGCAGAAACAGCCGCAGTTGACTAAAAAGTCAGATTTTGTCATTAAATCAAAATTTTATAATGTAGATTTTCTCGCCGGGATATTAAAACCCCAGCAATCCGGATACCTGTATGCTTCCAAAATTCCCGAAATCTTTGCCTTTTTGGATAAAGATTATGACCATATCGTTGTGGATGCCGGCAAAAGTTTCGGGGACATATTTCTTTCGACATTAAATCAAGCCAACCTCATTCTTTTGATTGTTACTCCGGATGTGCTCTCGATTTACCAAACTAAATGGGCGCTGGATACCCTGCAGTTTTTACATTTTCCTTTAGATATCGTTAAAATCGTGCTTAACCGCGCAGAGTCTTTGTCAAGTATCAGTTGGCAGGAGGTGCGGGTCAACCTGCCGGTAGATATTATCGCCAAAATACCTTCCGACGGAAAACTGGTGAACCAGGCGGTTAATTTGGAAGTACCGGTAGTGGTGAATGCCGCGCGTACAAAAATTGCGGCGGCTTTTTTTGAATTGGCCGCAGTTTTAATTACCGGCAAGGGGATATTCATGGAGCGCAGGAATATCGACCAGCTCAAAATGACGGAAGAGTCGGTTGATAAATCCGGGCAATTCTGGGAAGGCCAGGGGTTAAAAGAAGATATATTGCAGCCGGCGGATGACGAAGAAAAAGATGAAATCCTAATCCTTAAACGCAGGATACACGCCCGGCTTCTGGACAGTATGAATATTAAGCGGCTGGATCTGAAGGTGTTTAGCGACCGTAAAAAGGCCCGGGATTTAAAGGACCGGGCGGGGGCGATTGTCAGTAATCTTCTGGTAGAGGAGGTCGGCAGCTTTATCCCTTCCCAGGAGGTAAGAAAAAAACTGATTAAGGAGATTCTGGATGAAGCTTTGGGTTTGGGGCCCTTAGAGGATCTTTTGGCGGACGCGGATGTTACTGATGTAATGGTAAATAACAAAGATGAAATCTACATTGAACGTTTTGGTAAAATCGAGCTGACCAGCAAGAAGTTTATTTCTAATGACCAAGTGAGAACGATTATCGAGCGGATTATCGCTCCCATTGGCCGCCGGATTGATGAATCGGTGCCGATGGTCGATGCCCGCCTTGTTGATGGGTCAAGGGTTAACGCCATCATCTCTCCGTTATCCCTAACCGGGCCGACCTTAACGATCAGGAAGTTCCGCAAAGAGCGCTACAAAACCGCCGATCTGCTTAATTTCACGGCGCTTACTCCGGCGATGGCGGATTTTATCCGGGCCTGTGTATTATGCCGCAAGAATTTGATTGTTTCCGGCGGAACCGGTTCCGGAAAGACTACCGTATTGAATGCGCTTTCCGAGTATATCCCGGAGGGAGAACGGATTATTACTTTGGAGGATGCGGCAGAACTGAAACTAAACCAGCGGCATTGGATAAGATTGGAATCCCGTCCTCCGAATATCGAAGGCAAAGGCGCGATTACGATCCGAGACCTTTTCCGCAATACCTTGCGTATGCGGCCGGACAGGATTATCGTCGGGGAATGCCGCGGCACTGAGTCTTTGGATATGCTTCAGGCGATGAACACCGGCCATGACGGCTCAATGACTACCATTCATGCTAACTCGACCTCTGATGTTTTATCCCGCTTGGATTCGATGATCCTGATGTCCGGGGTAGAGCTGCCGGCCAGGGCCATCCGGGAGATGGTTTCTTCGGCGGTCGATGTGATTGTGCATACCGCCAGGCTTTCGGATGGTTCACGTAAAGTCCTGGGGATTGCCGAAGTTGCCGGGATGAAAGACGAATTGCATATAAATTTAAATGAGATTTTTGTTTTTAAGCAGATCGGAGTAGACCCACAAGGTAAAGTTTTAGGGTATTTTACAGCTACCGGTTACAAGCCTTCATTTATGGATGAAATCCGGGTCCGCGGGGTAACTATTTCGGATGATATTTTCAGGCCTACCAAAGCATAAGACCGATGCGTTTAATCAATCAAACTAAAAATAACCTGCTGGCTCAGGATCCCCTGATAGCTAAAACCTTTTTGGCTAGAATTAAGGGGTTATTGGGGAGGAAGGAGTTTCTATCCGGCCAGGCCATTATCCTAAAGCCCTGTAATTCCGTGCATACTTTTTTTATGCGTTTTCCCATAGATATCCTATTCATAAGTAAAGATTACCGGGTAGTTAAAACTATCCATAAGCTTATTCCTAATCGGGCTACCTTTATATATTGGCGCTCAAAGATGGTCATTGAGCTACCTTCCGGCACCCTCAACCTAACTAATACCAGGGTCGGTGATCTAATCCAGCTTTTAGATTAACTAGATATAGGCGAGCACAAGAAGCTTTATCCAGCAGCTTGTAGAATGGCTTATTGCTATTTGTTTTCGTCCAATCTGACTTGACAAAGATCAGAAATAACGATATAGTTGATTGGAAATGTCCAATCTGGAGGATTTATGGGAGTAATACATAAGCTTAAGCCAGAAGTTTTAAGCTTTATAATTGAGAACAAGCAAAATAACCCAGCGTTAAGTTGCCGTAATTTAACGGCGCTGGTTTTTGAGCAGCTGCATATAAAAGTTTCTAAGTCCAGCGTTAACGCCGTTTTTAAAGAAAATAAATTGAGTATGCCGATCGGCAGGCGGCCTAAAGAAAAGAAAAAGAAGTTTAAGATGCCGGTTTTACCGATTATTGAAACAGCTAAGCCTGATCGGCTGGGGGATTTACCCGGGATGATCGTTCAGGAGGAAATTAAGCAGGAGCAAGCCGAAGAAAAAGCCGCTGCAGAGTTGGCCAGGCTTAAAGCTCAAGAAGAAGCCAAGGCGCGTGAGCTGGAAAGAATTACTCAGGAGTTAGCGCAGGAAAAGAGAAAGCAGGAAGAAGAAGCGCGCCGCCTCGAAGAAGAAAAAGCCGCCTTTGAAGCTGCCCGGCAGGCAGAGTTAAAAGCTGAAAAAGAAAGATTGGCTAAGCTGGCTGAAGAAGAAGCCAGAAAGCAAGCCGAAGAAAAAGCCGCTGCAGAGTTGGCCAGGCTTAAAGCTCAAGAAGAAGCCAAGGCGCGTGAGCTGGAATGGATTGCTAAAGAAGCAGAGGAGAAAAAGCGCAGGGAGGAAGAAAAAGCTGAGGAAGAGGCAGGATTAAAAGCTGAAAGAGAAAGATGGGCAAGGCTGGCAGAAGAAGAGCAGCGGGCTAAACAAAAAGCAATTAAACCTGAGCCGATCAGCGAAGAAGCGGTGTCCTCTCAGGCTGATTTGACCGCTCCGGAGATTTTACCGCAAGACCGGGTTTGTTCGGGAGCGATCATGCTCAAAGCCTTGGATTCTTTGATCGGCGGCAGCCAGGAAATTAATGCGCTCATCAGCCGGGCCACCGGGAGCACCCCGCAGGAAACGTTAAATCTTACCGAAGCGTTGATTTTTAAGTCGATCTTCAGCAAGGATATCTTTTCTACCCTGGCCGATTTGATCGGCGTACAATACACGCCGGAGAAAATAAACAGCTATTACTCACAAATCAAACAGATTACCGATATCGGTATCGATGTTTCCAGGATTATTACCAACGCATTTACGCAAGCCAAAGGAGTAAAATTACATTTTACCGACGAAAGCATTATTCATTTGGACGGCCTGCTTTATTCCAGCTGGCCGGGCACCCGTTTTCCTTACGATTTTTCCAATACGGCAGCAGAATTAAAAAAGAATTTGAATAAACATTTTGTGCTCGGGGAACCGTTGGTCTTATTCTCCCCTCCGGGTTACGATATTTTTCCCAAAGATTTTTTTAGCCTGCTTTTGAATGTCAGCTCCGGCAAGAATTGCCCGGATAACCTGGTATTATTCGGTAATCAGTCGGAAGAAATAGAAACGATTACTTTAAATTCACCTTCCCCCTGTTCTTTAATTTTCGGGCTTTGGCCGTGGCAATTTACCAGCAGCCGCAAAGTTAAGAGAATCGGGGATTTTTATTTAAAATATATTAAGGAGATCGACCGGGACCTGTATTTAGGGGAAATCGAAATTGATTTATTCCGGGCATCTACAAATCAAAAGATTACTTTAACCGGATGCGCGGTGAAAACTGATCTCAAAGAAAAAATCCGTCTGGTGATCTTGAATACTAATCCGCAGCAACTGGCTCTGGATAAATTGGCGGGTATTTATCTGAGCCGCTGGCCTAATTTTGAAGAGGCCTTCCAGGACTTTAGCCGTAAAATCGAACTTTTTACTTATTCCAGTGCCGAACAGAAATTTTTCCCCCGGGACAGTTTCGGTCTGGATACCGCGGGAATTACCAAAGAAATATCCGAAATTTTCGCCATTTATATCAAGATGCTGGATGCTTACTTGCGTTGGCACTTTTTACCCCCGGAATACGAAGAAAAAGACCTTTCTGCGACCAATGATTATTTCTATAAGATCCCGGTTAAGCTTATTACCAGCCCGGATAAGATCCGGGCCAGGACCCTGGTCAGTCAGGACTATCAGTTTTTAAAAGACCTGGAATATTTAAATTGCCGTTTAAATGAACGCCAGATTAGTAGCGCCTGCGGTAAATTATTCTGGTTTGAAAGCGCTTTCAAATAGCGATTAATTAACCTTGAATGTTTTATTCCGCGGTGGTATATTTAAATAGAGCTAGTGTCGATAAAATCAATAATAATCATTTTTGGCGAGTTATTTGCTAAATGGAAATGCATTATTATAGGAAAATGATTTTAAGAATGAGACGCGGCCAGAGTACTTTGGAGTATGTGATTATCCTGGCGGTAGTCATCGGAGCGATTGTCGCCGGGGGCGCAGCATTTAGATCCAGTTTAGCCAGCGCTTATAATGCGGTGTATTCCAACAATCAATAGCCGGGCTAGCGGGTTGAATGCAAGAAGGGGTGAACTGATTAAATGGGCTTAGGAAGAAGAATTGCCAGGGCAAAGAGCGGACAGAGTTTTATTGAGTACACCCTTTTAATTATCATCGTCGCTGCGGCGATGACGGCGATGACCGTGTATATTACGCGGGCGATGAATGCGCGGACGGAAGAGGCTGAGGGGGCCTAGTAAAATGAGGCCGGGTGAGATGGCGCCAGGTAATCGCAAAGGGCAGGGGTTTGTCGGCTACGGCATTATGATCATTGTGGTAGCCGCGGCAGTGGTCGCGATGACCGTCTATATCTACGGGGCGGTGAATGCGCGGCTTAGCCAGGAGCATGAGGAGCTGGATTATTACAAGGCGGAGAGATAATATCGGAGGGAGGGAAAGATGAGAAAGCTGAGAAAGGGGCAGAGCACATTGGAATATGTGATCATTTTGGCGGCAGTGGTGGGAGCGATTATTGCAGTCGGAGTACTGCTTAAGCCAAGAATCACTAATTCCTATGATACTTTAGGCGGTAAGATGGAGGATAAAGTAGGCGAGGTTACATTTTAAGGAGGTGAACTAATGTTAAGGAGATTGAGAAAAGGACAGAGCACGGCGGAATATGCGATTGTAATCGGGTTAGTCATTGCTGCAGCAGTAGCGATGCAAGTTTATGTTAAGCGCAGTATCCAGGGTAAAATGAGAGATGCAGCAGATTATAATGATCCAGACGCTATAGCATTAGGGATCGGTAATTCCGGCCAGTTTGAGCCAAATTATGCAACTACTCAAGATATGACATCGACTCGGGATGCTACGGAAGTAGCCACGACGGCTAAAGGCGGACAGATTACCAGGGAGATTCAGGGAACCGATGTGAGCACGAGAACCGGAACGACTCAGATTTCGGCAGCTCCAAACACAGGCGGTTAAAATTTGCTGGTAGTTTACGCGGTAATTTGATGGAACATTTTTTAAATTAGGAGGTGAATATGTCTGGCGTAAGAACAAAAGGGCAGACCACCCTTGAGGTTGTTATTCTGATCGGGTTTGTCGTAGCCGCATTGATTGCGATGGGCGTGTATATGAAAAGAGGCATTCAGGGACGTTTAAGAGATTCGACAGACCAGGTAGGTGAGCAATATTCTGCCGGCAATACCACCGGAGCTTACACGACTACTGTGGGGATGACCCAGGTAGAAAATATGACTACCGGCGGCGCAGTGACTACGGATATCCAAAGAAACAGGCAGGAGAAAACCGGAAACGAAACGATTGCCAGCTGGGAAGGCACAGGCGGAATTTAATGAAGAGAGGTCAGACGACCGTTGAATTTGTGTTTTTGGTTGGATTAGTGGCCGCGGGGTTGATTGCCATGTTGGTTTATGTTGGCCGCGGCCACCAGGGGAATTTGCGTTCCCAGGCCGAGCAGTTAGGCGCTCAGCAATATGAGCCGGGTAATACTACGGTTAATAACTGGGAGAGTAAAAATGTAACAAAAACTGAAGCAATGATTAGTGGTAGTACCACTAAACATTCTGATGCGCCACAGGGGGAGGATAATCCTGATGCTCAGAGTGCCTATGTTGGCATCGAAGGTAAGATGGCGGAGTTGTATAATAAGATGTATGAAATTGATAAGAAGTTTAAAGAAGAAGGGATAGCTAAGGCCGTCGCTGTCGCGGCCGGTGAGTGGCCATGGGTAGCTCCGGCGGGGCTCGCGGATCTTTTGAAGGAATATTATGCGATTCAAACAGAATTAAATAGTTTATACAAAGCTGCTGCCGATGCTAAAATGCCGCCACGGAAGAAAAATCAATCTACTAGCGGCGCAGAGAGCATGGAGCGCGGTACAATTATAACCGAGAAATCTATGGATGAAACCTTAGGTGATCTGTGAGACGAATACTCTCTATAAGAGGGCAGAATTTGATAGATTTAGCCTTGGTAATTGGGGTGGTGGGGCTGGTGTTGATTGGGATGGAGGTTTATATTAAACGCAGCGTCCAGGGAAAAGTAAGAGATGTCACTGAGTATATTATATCTGGATCTCAATCCGCCGGAGATGCGGTAAACCAAACTAGTGCCTTCGATGTGTTTTCGAGTGT
>JBFZAU010000020.1:0-19748 GCA_041308825.1 Candidatus Omnitrophota bacterium | reverse complement strand
TCTTCCGATCTATAGCAATTGCCCGCTGGACAGGGTCATAAATGAAAACCGAAAGGCAATCGGCGGTAAGGATCGCTACCGGCACCCCCAGATCCTGAGTAATAAACCCGTCCGCATCAGGTAGCGAACTTTCATAATTCAAAGCACCCCTTCTTTTATCCTTAAGCGTTACCAATTGTACATTTTTGCCATGTACTTGTTTAGCAGTAATCAAATCCCGGTAATCAATCCCCAGGCTGTCTAAGAATCGTTTACGATTTTCTAAAGCCTGCCGGGTATCCCCGTAAGAAAATGACATATTCCCGTCGCTAGCTTGGCTAAAAGCCGAAACTACCGCGCCAACGGCTAATTTTTCTAGTGGATTATACGGTGGCATCGATCTCGACCAGTTTATCGCGTGATTTCAAGCCGCTTTTAATGATCACCTGATATTTCTTAATTTTAAAATGCCTGCTTAATAAATCGATTAACTGCGCGTTAGCCTGTCCATCCGCGGCCGGCTTGGTCAAATAGACCCTAAAAATATTCTGGGCTTGTTCAACACGATTACGGCTGGCGCGGGGAGTGACCCGGACTTTAAAAATCATACAACTTTCTCAAGCTTCGATTGATTTAGTGTTCTGAATGCCGGTTAAACGTTCGGCAACCTTATCCAAACGCTTTTGCGCATCATCGTACTTAGTCCGGGCATTAGCCAAATGGCTGCCCAGAATATTAAACTCCTCTTTGAATCTGTCGGTTTCGATGGAAAGCGCGCTTAAGCTTTTTAAGATTAATTTGGCATTCTCCTCAACCTTCAACCCGCGTAAACCTAAACAAATTACCTGTAAATAAGCATAAATAGTGTTGGGTGAAACCGGGATCACCTTCTTGGCCATGCTGAAAGAGAAAATATCCTCCTTAATGATCACTTCATAATAAACATTCTCCGCCGGGATATACATCAGGGCAAAATCATAGGTATTCTCCTGGGGCAGGATGTATTTTGCGGCAATTTCATTAATCCGGTTCTTGATATCCTGGATAAATTTTTTACGAAAAGTTTCTTTGGACTGCTCATCGGAAGATTCCAGCATCCGCTGAAAATTCTCTAAACTGAATTTAGCATCTACCGGCACCAACCGCTCGCCAAGACGGATAACCGCATCCACTGCTTCTCCGCTTTTAAACCGGTATTGCACCTGATAATGTTCTTTAGGTAAAACCTGGGAGAGCAAATTTTCAAGCAAAGTCTCCCCCATCGCCCCGCGGAATTTCGGGGCCCGCAACAGCTCCTGCAGGCCGCAGATTTCGCGGCTGATAGCAATTACCTGCTTATTGGTTTCTTCCAGCTTCCCCAGCTGTTCTTTTACGCTGCCAAAGGCTGACGTGGCATTTCCCAGATTCTGGCCGATAATCTTGTTGGCCTCCTGGATTGACTGGTTCATCTGGTTCAGGCGCTCATTCACCTGCGAGGAAATTTTAAGCACTACCGCCACGATAAAGGCGGCCAAAACCAAAAATGAAATTGCAATTAAGATGATCATGAGATTATTATACCACGGCAGGAATCAATTAAAGCAAATAATCTTTTTTTACTCTTTTTAAGGAACGAAAGATATTAGTCTTTAGCTCCGGACAGATTTTTTCCAAATCCGCGATAATCTTGCCCATCCGCGCGCGGTTAGAGGCAGCCGAATGTAAACAGACACAACGATCATGCCCAAGCTTAGCTTCTTTGGCAAAACGCTTAATTAATCTCTCTTCGACATAAGCCAGCGGCCTGATCAGGGTAACCTTGCCCTCAAACAACTCCTGCTTGGGCTTCATCGTTGAGATCTCCCCTTGAAAAAATAAATTCAACAGAAAGGTTTCGGCAATATCATCCATATGATGCCCCAGGGCGATCTTCGTACACCCCAGCCGGTTGGCCGCGATAAACAGCTCCTTTCTCCTGTTCCAAGAGCACCAAAAACAGTTAATTTTACTTTTTTTGGTTTTTTTCAGCACATCGGTTTTGATAATTTTGTATTCCACATTCAGTTTCTTGAAATATTTCTCAAGCTTTGCGGCGATGGACTTAGGATACCCCATGTCAATATGGACAGCCATCAGGCTGTATTTAATCGGCACGAATTTCTGCCGATCAAGCATCACCCGCAATAAAGTCAAACTATCTTTGCCGCCGGAGACCGCCACGGCAATTTTATCATTCGGCGCAAGCATCTTATAATCCATAATCGCCCGGCCCATCTGTTTCGAAATATAGTATTCCGTGCCTTTTAAAATTCCCATTAAATTACTACCCTCATAAGTAATAAAATTATAAAATTTACGGCTTTTGCTTAAGGCGCAATCAGAAGATTTTCGCGCCGAACAAAAGCCGTAAATCAACCCCTGCCAGAATCTTCAACCATCTTACGGATCTGCTGACTTACGGGATGTTTAAGTAACTCCTCCAGGCTAAGCGGAAGGTGTAAGCTCCAATTCTTCGGACTGATTGTTCCGGGGGTATTAATCCGGTATTGATAGGGGTCGCCTTTAAATAACCCTGCCAGGCTTAAATAATCAACTATCGAATTAATGCAAAACACGGCAGCTGAATTTAAAACAAATTGTGTGACTTTAGACAATAATTCCGGGCTGGCTTGCTCAGCCGGCTCTCCCGGACAATTCAAGAGCTTCCAGAGCTTGGCTTTCTCTTCATAGCTGTTTTCATACATCTCGATAAAATCCTTAATCTCTTCCCGGCTTTTCCCTAATTCCCAAGCTAATTTGTGCACATCATCGATCTCTTTTTTCCAGCGCAGGCGTCCGTGGAATGAGCGGGCCGAATCGAAAAGTTTCTGGCTAACCCGCGTAAAATCAATTTTGCGCTGGGCGCATTTTCTCTTGAACAACCCCTCATCCACCGTGCCGGCTTCATATTGCCACCAGGCCAGCCAGTTAGTCGTATCATGAGTGGAAAGCATCGCCACCGCCAGCTGGCGGTATTCACCGGGTAAAAGAAAATCATGTCGCACATTCCAATCCTTAACCCAACGCTCTACGTCATTACCGGGAACACCGAACTCCAGCAGGGTATCGGTACAGCATTTAGGAATTACCCCTAGATCTTCGGCACACAAAAGCATTTTCGTATTCTGAATTAAAACACTTAAAATCTTACGGCCATGCTGATGCCACTGGTATTCATCCGGCGGATCGAAACTGCCGTTTACCCCCTGGTTCTGCGGATCATCAGCGTAAGGTATACTCCAAATCCTGAAAAACCCTACCACATGATCGATACGTAAAATATCATAAAACTCCTGCGCATATTTTAATTTTTCTTTGATATAACGGTAATCATCCCGGGTGATCATTCCCCAATTATAAGTAGGCATCCCCCAACGCTGCCCTAAGGCAGCGTACATATCAGGAGGTGCCCCCGAGGCAAAATCCAGATTAAAAAATTCCAGATGGCTCCAGACATCCGCACTATCCCGGGAAACTAAAACCGGCAGGTCGCCTTTAATAAAAATATGTTTGCTTTTGGCATACTGGCTGGCGGACTTAAATTGTTTAAAAAGGATCCATTGCAGCCACATTTGGAAGGTTACTTCTTCGATATGCTCCTGCCGAAATTGCGATAAAACCTGGGGCGTGCGGTTTTTAAAATCCGCATCCCATTCATACCAAGGCTTCTGCTGATGATGCTCCTTGAGCACCTTAAACAGGGCAAAATCAGGCAGCCAATAAGCATTATGGCGCTGGAATTCCTCGAAATCAAACGCCTCACTTAAATCGGCGGCCAGATAAATATCCCAAAGCAACTTAAGTTTTTCTGTTTTTATGGAATAATCGACAGCGTTATTCCCGGCAGATGCCCCACTGTACTTTTTACCGGCTAATGAAGGAAAATCCCCCAAACTGATATAAGCCGGCTCGAGCGCAAAAGAGCTTACGGCATCATAGGGACAAAAAAGCCCTCCCATTTCATTCATCGGCAGCAGCTGAATAATGGAATTAGAGGTTGCTTTTGCCCAATCCACCACCAGCTTTAAATCCCCTAAATCGCCGATGCCAT
Source organism: Candidatus Omnitrophota bacterium (assembly GCA_041308825.1). Taxonomy (GTDB): domain Bacteria; phylum Omnitrophota; class Gorgyraeia; order Gygaellales; family Profunditerraquicolaceae; genus UBA6249. Next base: position 15,700 of record JBFZAU010000020.1, on the reverse strand, counting down.
AACTTTTTTTGGAATAGACACAAAACAGCGGAATTAATACTCCGGCGCGCTTGGCAAAACCAGTCTGCTGCCAATTAGCGCTGGAAATTGTTGCGGACAGATATTGGGAAAGATTTAACTCCGGCATATTGAATTATCTTCCTCAAGAAGGCAAAATCAAGGAGATGATTTTATCTCCCCAGAATAAAGCAATCAAAGCGGCAATCGAGAGAAACGGGCCATAAGGTATGGTGTGATCCTTTTTAGTAGCCAGATTGACCACCCCCAACACGATCCCCAAAAAGGGTGCGAGAAAAAATGTTAACAATGCCATCTGCCACCCCATAAAAGAACCGATCATCGCCAAAAGCTTCACATCCCCTCCCCCCATTGATTCAGTTTCTCCGTTAATTGCCGGTTTCTTGAGCAGTTTAAAATAAACCAGATCAAACAACACCCCGGTCAAATAAATAATCCCCCCGCCGGCGATAATCCCTTTTGCGGATTCCAACATCGGGGAAAAAGTGAATTTTAAAGGACTGACCGATACCCCGGTAATCGAAACCATAATAAACCCGACAATCATTCCTCCCACTGAAACTTCATCGGGGATAATCCGGTGGGGGATATCGACAAAAGTAGCAACAATTAACCCCCACAACATTACCGAATACAGAAAGAAATCATAAGTTAAGCCAAAGCGGCTAAACAGCGCTACCATCAAAAGTGCCGTCAAAAGCTCGACTAAAGGATAACGCCAAGAGATCTTTTCATGACAAAAACGGCAGCGGCCGCCAAGTAAAAGAAAGCTGATAAAAGGAATATTATCGCAGCCGGGAATGCGTTTTTGGCAACGCGGGCAATGCGACCGCGGCCAAACGACAGATTCACTTTTAGGCATGCGGTGGATACAAACATTTAAGAAACTTCCGATCAGTGATCCGAAAATAAAAATAACTATCTTGGCAATCATAGTTTTCTGGCCTCCCTGCCTGCCGGCAGGCAGGCTTTTTCTAAAGCAGATCTCATAATTTCAACCGGCGCTTTTTTACCGGTAAAATGTCCGAAAGCTAATACCCCCTGATATAAAAGCATACCCAGCCCGTTAGAAAAACGGCAGCCTGCTTGCCTGGCCCCTGCCAGAAGCTTTGTCTCAGCCGGATTATAAATTAAATCGTAAACAAAAAGGTCTTTATGCATTAACTCGCTTCCGACTAAACACGGGTCAAGCGGGCGCATGCCAACCGGGGAAGCATTAACCAATAAATCCTTTTCCCGTAAATTCAATTCATCCATCCTGGCTACGGCTAAAAATTTAGTTTGATTAAACAGGTCTTTAAACCGGCTAGCTAAACCTAAACTTTTATAACTATCGATATCATAAATACAAATCTCTTCTACTTTGTGCCTCCAGGCTAAAGCAAAACATACGGCCTTGGCTGCACCGCCGGCGCCGATTAATGCGACTTTTCTGGGCTTAACTTTTAGTTCTTTTAAATGCCGGATAAAACCGGCGAAGTCAGTATTAAAACCTTTTAACCTGCCATTAGCCTGGACAATAACCGTATTAACCGCACCGATTTCCCGCACTCCAAAAGATTTAATCTTCAAATAAGGCAGGACTTTTTCCTTATAAGGAATCGTAACATTAAAGCCAAGAATATTGGTGTCACTTAGATTCTTCAGGAAATGGTCCAGCTTTTCGGCGGGCAGCTCAAATAATTTATATCTAGCTTTGATTTTCAATGCGCTTAAAGCAGCATTGTGCATACAGGGTGAAAGGCTATGTTGGATAGGAAAACCTATTAAACCGTAAGCTTTCGGCTTTAAGGTCATTTGTTTTGTAATTTATTTACGGCGTCGATATAAGCCTTGATCGCCGCTTCGACAATATCAGTGCTTGAGCCGCGGCCGGAAACCACTGAACCTGAAACTTTAAGCTTAAGACTCGCCTGGCCTAAAGCATCCTTACCGGAAGTAACCGCCTCCAGACGAAAATCGTCTAATTTAGCATGATAACCGGTAATTTTATCAATGGCTTTAAAGCAGGCGTCCACCGGGCCATCCCCGGATGAAGCGCCGGATAAATTCTTACCCGCCTTAATCAAAACTACTTGCGCGTAAGGCTTGACCCTGGTCCCGGAATTAATCTCAAAACTTTCCAGCTTCCAAACTGGCTTAGCCGCTCCTACCTCATCTTCGACAATAATCCTTAAATCGTCATCGAAAATATCCTTCTTTTTATCCGCTACTTCCTTAAAGCGCACAAAGGCCTTATTTAGCTGTTCTTCATTAAGCAGGATCCCCAGGCTCTTTAACCTGTCCCGGAAGGCGTGACGGCCAGAATGCTTGCCCAGGATTAATTGGCTGGAGGCAATACCCACATCATGCGGATCCATAATTTCATAAGTAATCCGTTTCTTAAGAATCGCATCCTGATGAATACCTGATTCATGGGCAAAGGCGTTGCGGCCGACAATGGCTTTATTCGGCGGCACCACAAAATTAGTCGCTTTACTGACCAGACGGGAAGTCCGGTAGATTTCCCTGGTATTAATACCAGTATAAAAATTACCGAACACATCCTTTCGTGTGCGCAAGGCCATGACAATTTCTTCAAGCGAGGCATTCCCCGCCCGCTCTCCGATCCCGTTAATCGTGCAATGCACCTGGCGCGCACCGGCCAATACCGCAGACAATGAATTGGCTGTTGCCAAACCTAAATCATTATGGCAGTGGGTAGCAATTACCGCTTTATTGATATTGGGGACATTGTTGCTAATCTCGCTGATTAACGCATATACCTCCTGGGGATAACTGTATCCGACGGTATCAGGGATATTAATCGTTTGCGCCCCTTCGTTAATCGCCATCTCAATCATCCGGAATAGAAAATCCTTATCGGTGCGTGTGGCGTCTTCCGGAGAGAATTCGATATCCGTACAAAACTTTTTCGCCTTACGAATCGATTCCCGGGCAATATCAGCTATTTCATCTTCGGCTTTTTTAAATTTATATTTTAGGTGGATCTTGGAGGTTGCCAGAAACAAATGCACCCGGGGACGCTTGGCTTTTTTTACCGCGGTCCCTGCCCGTTCGATATCCTTATCGATACAACGGGCCAGCGCACAGACCCCGCACTTTTTAATCAGTTTCGCGATCGAAGCCACCGCTGCAAAATCATCGCAAGAAGCCACCGGAAAGCCCGCTTCGATAATATCTACACCCAGCTTTTCAAGCTGAGCGGCCACTTCCAGTTTTTGAAAACTGGTTAAAGCTGCTCCCGGAGCCTGCTCCCCGTCCCTTAAAGTTGTATCAAAAATTATTATTTTTTCCATAAGCTAAAATAAATTAATCAATTAATTCAAAGGTAACGGTAATCACCGCAGACACATCAATCAGCCCTGTGCCGCTATAGCCTGATGCCCCCTCGGATTCATCCGCCACAACTTGGCTCTGCGAGGATCTTTCCATCCGATAATAAGGCCTGACGGCATCCGGGGAAAACCCCTCATTAATCAAAAGAGGCTTGCCGATATTCTGGGAAAGCTCAGCCGCCAGCTTTTGTGCCTTCTCTTTAGCCGCAGCAATCGCCAAGGACCTAGCCTGTTCACGGTATTTCTTTAATTCCGAAGTCTTAAACTCTACGCCATTCACATATCTTGTCCCCAGGCCTAGCAGCTCATCCAAAAAAGCGTTATATTTAGAAATATCTTTAAGGGTAATACTTAGGCTCTGATAAACCTGCATTCCCTTATAAACATATTTTTGCTGCTCATATTGATATTTAGGACTGACTGAAATCTGGCTGGTTTTAATATCATCATTTTCGATCTTCTCTTTTTTACACAGACTAAGAATACTGTTTATTTTTCCGTTATTTTCAGATCTAGCAGCCTTTAAATCCTGATTTACCGTCTCTACCGTCAGGTTAATAATTACATTATCCGGAGCTACTTTGACAATCGATTCTCCGGTGGTGGTAATAGTGCGTGGAAGCGGGTCCGCAGCAAAACAGAAAAAAGGAATGAATATAAAGAAAAGCGCTATAACGGATCTCATTATATTTTTTCTCATCAATCCTCCTTTTATTCCACTCGCATTTACTCCGAACGCCGGTAAAATAAAACAATGTCCACCGCGTTCTCGGTCTTGCCCCGAGCGCATCAATACAGTTTCGTTACGCTCGGTGCATAAATTCGCACATAGACTTACAGCTCCATTTAATACCCGAGTCTTAAAATAAGGGGTATAAATTCGTGCATTGACTTACGCTTACGCCTAAAGGCGTAAGCGTAAGTCAAGCACTCATTTAATCCACGGCATCATTTCCCGCAGCTGCTTGCCGACCTTCTCAATTAAATGATCGTCCCCGGCCTTGATTAAACTATCGAAGTTTTTCCGGCCGGTTTCATTCTCCTTAATCCATTCCTTAGCAAATTTTCCGGACTTGATCTCTTTTAAAATTTTCTGCATTTCTTTGCGGGTTTTTTGCGTAATGATCCGCGGGCCGCGGGTTAAATCGCCATAGCAGGCAGTATTGGAAACCCCCCGGCGCATCCCGGAGATACCGCGTTCCTGAATTAAATCGGTAATTAATTTCAATTCATGCAGAACCTCAAAATAAGCAATCTCCGGCTGATAGCCGGCATCGATTAAAGTATCGAACCCCGCTTTAATCAACTCGCTAACCCCTCCGCAAAGCACCGCCTGCTCGCCAAAAAGGTCAGTTTCGGTCTCTTCATCAAAAGTCGTCTCAATTACTCCGGCAGTAGTGGCTTTTAAAGCTTTAGCATAAGCCAAAGCCAAATCTTTCGCCTGACCGCTAGCGTCCTGATAAACCGCAATTAAAGAAGGTACACCCTTGCCCTCTTCGTACATTTTCCTGACCAACGCGCCCGGCCCCTTGGGAGCAACCATAAACACATCCACGTTTTTCGGCGGCTTAATCTGTTTAAAGCGTATATTAAAACCGTGAGAAAAACAAAGTGCCTTGCCTTTCTTTAAATTAGGCTTAATCGCCTCAGTATAAACCTTAGCCTGCAGATGATCCTGGGTTAAAATCTGAATAATCTCGGCAGCCTTAGCCGCTTCGGCAGCACCAACCGGAATAAAACCGTCCTGCTTGGCCTGCTCGAAATTAGGAGTACCGGCCATCTCGGAAACCACCACCCTTACCCCTGAATCACGCAAGCATAAAGACTGCCCGCGGCCCTGGATTCCGTATCCGATGATAGCTACCGTCTTGTCTTTGAGTAAATTTAAATCCGCGTCACGATCATAGTAAATCTTTGCCATTTCCATTCCTCGCTTTCTATTTCTAGTTGCTGATTGCCAACTTCCCTGTCCTGACTAATTCTTTAAGCCCGAATTTATTCAGCTCCTCCAAAAGTTCACTGATCTGGTGCTGGTCGCCGACTGCTTCAACAATCGCCGTATCCGCCTTATGGTGAATGATTTTACCGACAAACTTATTAAAAATAGCTTCTAATTTCGGTTTATCTTTGGGAGTATAATTTATTTTTGCTAAAATCAGCTCCCGGTCAAGATACTCTTTTTTAGTAAAATCCGTGACCGTAATTACATCGATCAATTTATTTAGCTGCTTGGTAATCTGCTCCAAAATTTTCTCATCTTTAGCCTCTACCACAATCGTCATACAGGAGATCTCCGGATCCAGGGTTTCGGAGACCGCTAAAGAAGCGATATTATAACCGCGGGCGCTGAATAACCCGGCTACGCGCGCCAGGACGCCGAATTTATTTTCAACCAACACCGAAATCGTATGCTTCATTAAGCCAGTCCTCCCAGGATATTATTGATCGCTTCTCCTGCCGGCACCATCGGAAAAACATTCTCCTCCTCTTCCACCTGGAAGTCGATAAAAACAGTATTTTCTGTTTTGATCGCCTTATCAATTGCCGGACGCACCTCTTCCTTTTTAGTCACCCGGATCCCCACCGCCCCGTAACTTTCGGCTAACTTGACAAAATCCGGGCCGGTGATCGGAGTATGCGAATACCTGCGTTTATAAAAAAGCTCCTGCCACTGCCGGACCATCCCCAGGTAGCCATTATTTAAAATCGCCACCTTCACATGAATTTTATTTGCCACGCAGGTCGCCAACTCCTGAATATTCATCTGGATCGATCCGTCTCCGGCAATATTAAAAACAATTTTTTCCGGACGGCCTAACTTAGCACCGATGGAGGCCGGAAAGCCAAACCCCATCGTACCTAAACCTCCGGATGAAACAAAGGTGCGCGGTTTGGAATAATTAAACCACTGCGCCGCCCACATCTGATGCTGGCCGACCTCCGTGCAGATAATCGCATCGCCTGCCGTGGCATCCTCAATCTGCTGGATCACGTACTGCGGCATGACTGTATTGCGATCTTTATAAACCATGGGATATTTTTTCTTTAAGCCATCGACGTGTTTTAACCAATCATCAATCGCCGGAGCGCGCTTTACCTCCTTAATTAAATCCACAAGCACTCCCCGGACATCCCCGACGATCGGAATATCAACACGCACATTCTTACTAATTGAAGAAGGATCAATATCCACGTGGATCACCTTGGCATTGGGTGCAAACATATCCAGCCTTCCGGTAACCCGGTCGTCAAAACGCGCCCCCAAAGCAATAATCAAATCTGACTCCATAATACTGTGGTTGGCATAAGCAGTACCATGCATGCCCAACATCCCTAAAGATTGTTTATGCTTGGAAGGAAATCCTCCCACACCCATTAATGTCCAGGTAACCGGACAGCCAAGTTTTTGGGCCAATTCCAATAATTCCAAGGAAGCCCCGGAGAGAATAATGCCGCCGCCGATATAAAGAATCGGCCGCTTAGCCTGCATGATTAATTTTGCCGCTTTTTTTATTTGTCCGGGATGGCCGGCATAGCGGGGATTATAGCTTCTGATTTTTACTTCTTCCGGCCAGATAAATTCGGTTTGCCCCACCTGCACATCTTTAGGCAAATCGATCAACACCGGGCCCGGCCGGCCCGTAGAGGCAATATAAAAAGCCTCCCGCACAATCAGGGCTAAATCTTTAACATCCTTAACTAAATAATTATGCTTAGTCACCGGACGGGTAATCCCGGTAATATCTGCCTCCTGAAAAGCGTCATTACCGATTAAACCGGTAGGAACTTGTCCGGTAATTGCAACCATCGGTATTGAATCCATAAACGCATTAGCGATACCGGTAACCAAATTAGTCGCTCCGGGGCCGCTGGTCGCCAGACACACCCCGACCTTGCCGGTCACCCGGGCATAACCGTCGGCGGCATGCGCTGCCCCCTGTTCATGGCGCGGCAGAATGAACCGAAAACCTTCGTAGTTATAGAGGGCATCAAAAGTCGGCAGAACCTGGCCGCCAGGATAACCGAACACCACCTCCACCCCTTCACGTTTTAAACATTCCAGTAAGATTTGCGAACCTGTCATTTTCATCTTATTTCAAAACCGCTCCTTTATCTGCAGAACTAACCGTTCTTAAATAGCGAGAGAGGTACCCGGTTTTAATTTTTGGCTCAACCGGCTTCCAGCCCTTAAACCTTTTCTCAATCTCGGCTTTCGTCAATTTTACCTCGAGTTTCCGGTTGGGGATATCAATTATAATTGTATCACCATCCCGAAGAATTGCAATCGGTCCGCCGGAAGATGCCTCAGGAGATATATGCCCGATACAGGGCCCCTTGGTTCCGCCTGAAAAACGCCCATCGGTAATTAAAGCCACGGAATCTTCTAAACCTAAACCGACAATTGAAGCGGTAGGCGCCAGCATTTCCCGCATTCCCGGGCCGCCCGCCGGGCCTTCATAGCGAATAACCACACAATCGCCCTTTTTTATCTTATTGCCCATGATCGCCTGCATCGCACTTTCTTCGCGATTAAAAACTTTGGCTTTGCCTTCAAACTTCATTATCTTAGCATTTACTCCGGATTGCTTAACTACCGCTCCCCCGGGAGCTAAATTTCCGAATAACACGGCAATCCCGCCTTGCTTATGATAAGCCTGATCGAAAGGGCGGATCACTTCGGGATCAAAAATAGTCGCGCTATCCGCAATCTCAAAAGTTTTCTCTCCGCTGACATTAAGAGTATTATGCAATTTTGACTTTAACCTCTTGAGCACCGCCGGAATCCCGCCGGCATACTCCACATCCTCCATAAAATGCGGGCCGGCCGGTTCGATACTGGCAATATGCGCAACGCTCTTGCTGATCCTGTCGAAAGTTTTCAGATCCAGATCAACACCTGCCTCATGCGCGATAGCCATTAAATGCAAGACGGTATTGCTTGACCCGCCCAACGCCATATCCACCACAATCGCATTCTCAAGTGATTGTTTAGTGATAATCTCACGAGGTTTGATGTTTTTTTTCACCAGCTCAACGATTCTTTCTCCGCTGGCCTGGGCAATCCTGCGTTTTTTAGCACTTCCCGCCAGACCCGTGCCGCAGCCCGGAATCGACATCCCCATGGTTTCAGTCAAACAAGCCATGGTATTGGCGGTATATAAACCCTGGCAGGAACCCTGTCCGGGACAAGCCTCCAACTCCAAACAGGTCAACTCTTTTTGAGAGATATCTCCCTTTTTAGCCCGGCCCATCCCTTCATAGGTGTCATGCACAAAAGCTAATTTTCTTTGGTTAAACCTGCCGGAAAGCATCGGCCCGGCAGTAACAATAATCGCCGGAATGTTTAAACGCGCCACACCCATCAGCATCCCGGGAGTAATTTTATCGCAGTTAGTCAGGCAGATTATGCCATCGAGCTGATGCGCGTTACAAACCGTCTCAATAATATCCGCAACCTGCTCCCGCAGGGCCAAAGGATAGCACATCCCTAAATGCCCCATCGCTATCCCGTCGCAGATTCCCGGTACCCCGAATAAAAAAGGCACCCCGCCGCCATAACAAACCCCCCGTTCGATAAACCTTTCTAAATCGCGCATCCCGACATGCCCGGGAATAAGGTCGGTAAATGAGGTAGCTACTCCAATAAAGGGACGCTGCAAATCACTGCGCGATAGCCCGGTAGCATGCAAAAGCGCCCGATGCGGTACTCTTTCCAAGCCTTTTTTAGTTATATCTGAACGCATAGTTTCTCCTTAAATTAAAATTACCGCCTAGTTAACGTTACGCCAAATTAAATCTCGATGTTACGGCTTAGCGCCGAACTCAACCTGGATGATACGGTTTGCATATATTCGAATATTGTATCGTTCGGCGTAAATTCGCACATAGGCTTACGTCGCACTCCGAGCTCCGTAAGCCTAGTGCTCATTTAATCGGCACCTTCTCCATCATGCACCACACCGGCTCCCTCATGGCGCTTACGCACGATCACCCTTTTTAAAATAACATATTTATCAACGAGACCGGCGTTATTTACGGCATTCAGTTGCTTAAAGAGAAAATCAAACTTGTTTTCAATCTCCCCGGCGATCGCATCGCGTACTGCCTGCGGTAAGGCCATAATTTCTTTCTTAAACGGCCCTAAAGCTTTCTTTCTGGTTTTATAAAAAAACTGCTCTTGGGTTTCTCCTGCTTTGGCTTCATTGGCCGCATTAATTTTCAACCATTCATAGATTCTCTGTTTTAAATCTGCCGGAAAATGCTTGGAATCATAAATCATATTTTGAAACTGCGTAGCCAGATGCACTTCGCAGGCCTCGCATTCGGCAAACTTATGAAATGCTTCCTCCGGTAAAGTCGAAGCACCGTGTTGCACCGCTCCGCCCAGGCCGAATTCTTTGCGGGCAATCGCCGAGAGGTTTTTTAAAGTATCAAAATCCAATTTTACCTGGGCGATGGATCCGTCCGGTAGCACCACTCCGCCATGGGAAGTACCGGTCTGGATGGAAATCTTACTGATGCCGATCAACCCTTTACGTAAACGCTGTTTAAAGCCGGCCATAAAAGCCCTTAAGTCTTCGGGAGTAGAATTCTGATGCCCCACCTCCCCGATCTCTCCCCCCACGGAAACGCAAACCCCTTTGGGTTCAATCCGGCGGATAAATTGAGTAAGCTTGGCACAAACCTCATAATTCAAATATTGCTGGTCACTGATCTTAGGTTTACTTAAATCCACCAAAGTAGAAGAATCGATATCGATATTATAGAATCCGGCGCCGATGGCTTCAGTAATTAAAGCCTGCAGGGCACCCAGTTCTTTTTCAGGGCTCTCCTGATATTTCTTTAGATTGGCCTGAAAATGGTCACCCTGAATAAATACCGGGCCGGTATAATTTTCTTTGATCGCCGCACCAAGAATTACCGCGGAATATTCTACCGGAGGTTGCGCAGTATAACCCATTTCGGATTTAGCGATTTCGAAAATAAAAGCCTTGGCGTTATTCTTTTTCCCCACCCTAAAAAGCGCCCGGGCTAAATCATAAGTTAAACTGCGGATATTAATCGCCGGCACAGTTGAACCGCTAAACTCTTCGCGCCCCCGCGCCATATAATAATCCTGAATACTGGAAGGATAGATCCCTTTCTTATAAGCCATGTCACTTATTTTTTTAGCCAATTGCTTCTTTAAAGACGCATCATCAGTCATCACCAGATCCATCACGATTTTATCGATTTCCAACGGTTTCCTTCCCATCTTTTCCTTTCTCCTTATCCACAAGGATACACCGGCCACTCCTTTAAGGCCGGGTGTTATCCACAAGGATACACCGGCTGATCCTATAAGGCCGAATGTTAAGTTAATGTTTTAATCAAATTATATAAATTTTCAATCTTGATTTCCTTTTTCATAATTGCCGTCTCAAAACTAACCTCGGTGATTTTCCCGTAGCCAAACCCCAAAGCGGTATCGGTCTTACCGGCAAGCAAAGCATCTATCGCTGCTTTACCGAGATTTAAAGCTAAATCCCGGCTGATCGCGGTAGGCCGCCCCCCCCTTTGTACATGCCCTAAAACTACCGTCCGGGTTTCTAAGCCCGTCATATCCGTAATCTGCCGGGCGATATCATCCGCTTTACCCGCACCTTCCGCCAGAACAATGATCCAACTCATCTTGCCGATTAAATTCCCGTGGACGATATCATGGCATACCGAATTTAAATCAATCGCTCTTTCCGGGATAATCACATCCTCGCAGCCGCCGGCTAAGGCTACGGTCAGAGCGATAAAACCCGATTCCCTGCCCATCACCTCAACCACAAAAACCCGCTCCATACTGGTCGCGGTATCGCGGATTTTATCGATCGCATCCAAAGCGGTATTAATCGCCGTATCCGTACCAATGGTATAATCAATACCGTTAACATCATTATCAATGGAAGCGGCAATCCCTATACAGGGAAGGTTAAATTTTTTATAAAATTCATGGGCGGCGGCAAAAGAACCGTTGCCGCCGATCACCACCAAACCGTCAATATTATTCTTCTTAACCGTTTCAAAGGCGCGCTGCTGACCATCCTGAGTCCTGAATTCAGCGCAACGGGCGGTCTTAAGAATCGTCCCTCCCTGGCCGATAATCCCCGATACCGAACGGTGATTGAGGAGTTTAAGCTCCTCATTAATCAGACCCCACCAGCCGCGGAAAACCCCCATCACTTCCAATTTCTGGCTGATTCCGTAGCGCACGACAGAGCGGATAGCCGGATTCATTCCCGGGGCATCACCTCCGGTGGTTAATACCGCAATCCTCTTCATCAAGTCCCCATCTCCCAGCTAGCTAAATATTTCTTCTGCTGCGGCGTTAAGGTATCAATCTTAATTCCCATCGATTTAAGTTTAAGAAAAGAAATATTTTTATCGATATTTTCAGGTACGGTATATACCTGATTCTCTAACTTAGCGTAGTTCTTCGCCATATATTCAGCCGAGAATGCCTGATTAGCAAAAGACATATCCATTACCGAAGCCGGATGTCCTTCTGCGGCGGCCAAATTAATCAAACGGCCCTCCCCCAGAAGATAAATCTTGTGGTTATTCCTTAAAGTATATTCGTCCACAAAATCCCGGGTGGCACGTTTGGCTTTCGCGATTTTTTCTAACCCCGGGATGTCAATTTCAACATTGAAATGCCCCGAATTAGCCACAATCGCCCCATCCTTCATCACGGCAAAGTGCTCTTGGCGGATAACATTAATATCCCCGGTGACTGTCACAAAGATGTCGCCGATTTTAGCCGCATCTTTAATCGGCATTACCTCAAAACCATCCATCGTCGCCTCAAGCGCCCTAAGCGGATCAACTTCGATGACGATAACTTTTGCTCCCATGCCCTTAGCGCGCATAGCGCAACCTTTACCGCACCAGCCATAACCGCAAACAACAAAGTTAGAGCCGGCAATTAATTTATTGGTTGCCCGGATTATTCCATCCAGCGTAGACTGGCCGGTTCCGTAACGGTTATCGAAAAGATGCTTGGTTTGAGCGTCATTAACCGCAATAATCGGATAACGTAATTTACCTTCCTTGGCCAGCGCTTTAAGACGGATCACGCCAGTCGTAGTTTCTTCCGTCCCGCCGATAATATTGGCATGCATACTTTGAGGACGCTGGTGAATGGTGCTGACTAAGTCCGCTCCGTCATCCATGGTAATATCCGGCTTAATCTCAAGAGCCGACTTCATATGCGCATAATAAGTCTTGGTATCCTCACCCTTGATCGCAAAAACCGCTACCTTTAAATCCTTAACTAAAGAAGCGGCAACATCATCCTGAGTAGAAAGCGGGTTGGAGGCGCATAAATAAACCTGGGCCCCGGCTGATTTTAAAACATCCGCCAATACCCCGGTTTCCGTAGTCACATGCAAACAGCAGGCCACCTTTAAACCAGCTAGAGGTTTTTCCTTGGAAAATCTCTGCTTAATTAAGCCTAGAACCGGCATATTTTTGGCTGCCCATTCAATCCTTAAAGCCCCTTTTTTCGCTAATTTTATATCCTTAATATCATAAGACATCCTCAATTCCCTTTCCTTTAATTATAACCTGCTGGCTTGTTTTTTTAAGGTTGCAACCTTATCTAACTTTTCCCAATGAAACTCCGGCTCCGGCCTGCCGAAATGCCCGTAACTGGCAGTCTTCCTATAGATCGGCTGGCGTAATTTCAACGATTCAATAATGCCTTTTGGAGTAAGCTGAAAATTACCCCGCACCAGCTTCTCTAAGGCCTGCTCGGAGATCACCGATGTCCCGTCGGTCTTAACCATCACCGATAAAGGATCAGCCCGGCCGATAACATAAGCTAACTGGATCAGACACTGCTGTGCCAGACCCGCGGCCACAATATTTTTGGCGATATACCGGCACATATAAGCCGCGGAACGATCGACCTTAGTTGGATCCTTACCGGAGAATGCCCCGCCGCCATGCGCTACCGCACCGCCGTAGGTATCCACGATTATTTTCCTGCCGGTCATCCCGGTGTCTGACTGCGGACCACCGACAACAAACTTGCCGGTCTGATTAACAAAATATTTGGTATCTTTATCCGCCCAGCCTTTTAAAATAGGGCCGGCGACATGGCGGATAATCTCCTGGCGCGCCTTCTCGGTAATCCGGTGCCCGCTCTTATCCAGAATATCATCGGTGTGCTGACTGGCTAAAACTACCGAATCTACCCGTACGGGTTTACCGTTATCATATTCAACCGTCACCTGAGTTTTACCGTCCGGGCCAAGATACTTCAAAATTTTTTCTTTGCGGACCTGGGTTAAACGCATAGATAATTTTTGTGCCAGCATTAAAGCTAAAGGCATCAGCTCCTTAGTTTCCTGACAGGCATAGCCGAACATAATCCCTTGATCTCCAGCTCCGCCGGCATCTACCCCTTGAGAGATATCCGGAGACTGCGCATGGATCGCATTAAGAATAGCGCAAGTATGATAATCAAAGCCGTATTTGGGATGATCATAACCAATCTCCTCGATAATCTTACGGCTGATTCCATGCACATCGATAAAACCGCGGGTAGTAATCTCGCCGCCAACAATCAAAAGCCCCATCGTGACATAAGTTTCACAGGCAACTCTTGAGTAAGGATCGTTCTTCAAGCAAGCATCCAAAACTCCGTCTGAAATTTGATCGCATAATTTATCCGGATGCCCTTCGGTTACCGATTCGGAACTAAAATAATGCTTCTGCACAGCCATAACTATTCCCCTTTCATTTAAGGAAGCTTCTTTGCCCTTTTAAAAGACAGAACACATTCCTGTTTATTAATTAAATTTTTCCTTCGCTGTATTCAAATACTTAAAATCTCCGATATCAAACCAGGAGCCGCCGAATATAAACCCGTAAACATCAGCCCGCTGATTGAGCCAAACCATGTAACTGCCGGTAGCATCAGCCCTTCTGGTTTTACTCCGTAAGTAACTATCAATCAACGGTAAAGATTCCCGCGGGATATAATATAAACACATTGCCACCAGATCCGAGCGCGGATGCTTGGGCTTCTCCTGGAAGCTGATAATCTTTTTAGACCGATCCAGCTTAACCACCCCGTAACGGCTGGCATCTTGCTTGCGTTTTAAGCGGTATAAACCGATACTGGCGTTGGGTGTATTCTTTTGCGCAAATTTCAAAAAATCTTTAAGCTTCCCGCTGAATAAATTATCGCCACCCACCACTAAAAGATCATCTTGCACCTGCTTTTGCTTAATCACAAAACTTATATCACCGATCGCCCCTAGTCGGTCGCGGTTATCCTTGGTCAAGTCATCCACCAGGGTAATCTTCTTGGGAGATTTAGTCCGCTTACGCCACTTCCTGAATTCCGCTATAAATTTACTGTTAGAGACGACATAAATTTCGTCAATCACAGCGGTGGAAGCCAGCTTATCAATGATATAATCAATTATCGGCCGGCCGCCTACCTCCAAAAGTGGTTTGGGGTATTTTTTCGTTAGCGGATAAAGCCGGGTAGCATATCCGGCAGCTAAAATTAATGCTTTCATCCCGCACCTTCTTTTACGTTCAACTTATTAAATCCAGCGCCTTTAATCGTTAAATATTCAGAAGGTGCGGGATTCATCTTATTATAAAATCTCTGCCAGCCTTTTTTGCGCAAACTCCTCAACCTCTTTACCGGTTTGCAGTTTAAGCGCTTGAGCGGCAAACCCCCGGATATCCTTAAAACCAACGGCACGAATTATATATTTCAACTCCGGGATTACTTGCGGCGGCAGACTGAATTCATCTAACCCTAAACCTAAAAGAATCAGCGCTAAAGACGGTTCACCAGCCATCTCCCCGCACATAGCGACCTTGATTTTCGCCTGATGCGCAGAATCAATAATATTCTTAATCAATCTCAAAACTGCCGGGTGCGCCGGGTCATAAAGATAGGCGACCTTTTCATTACCGCGGTCAACCGCCAGAGAATACTGGATCAAATCATTTGTCCCGATACTGAAGAAATCCGCTTCATTTGCTAAAATATCTGCCGTGAGGGCCGCTGAAGGTACCTCTACCATCACCCCTACCTCGATCTTATCATTAAATTTTAAACCCTTACTGTTGAGCTCTTCCTTGGCTTGCGCTAATAACTCATTAGCCTGCCGCAACTCCTCTATTCCGGAAATCATCGGATACATCAACTTAAGGTTGCCGTGCACGCTAGCCCGCAGGATAGCGCGTAACTGCAGCTTAAAGATATCCGGGCGGGCCAGGCAAAACCGGATCGCTCTCCAACCTAACAACGGCTGCATCTCATGCGGAATTTTGAATTGCGATAA
>JBFZAU010000019.1:0-29233 GCA_041308825.1 Candidatus Omnitrophota bacterium | reverse complement strand
TTTTATCTTGATAAGATCATTTTCTCCTTGAGCCCATTCTTGGTTTTCCGCCAGCTGCATGCATTGTTCCAAGGTTTCCTTGCTCAGCCCCTCTATCTCAAAAGGTATTCTTAAACTATCCGTAAAATGATAAACACCCTTTATGTCTGTGAGCAATCTGCCTTTTTCTTTGACCAGCTGGCCGATTTTGGTCCCAGGATAGGGAACCAAAATATTATATTTATAGTCTGAAAGGCCCAGCTCCCTCTGAAACCGGACAGATTTTTTTGTGCTCTCTACCGAATCTCCCGGCAGGCCAACAATAAAATAACCCACGCATCTTATCCCTGATTTTTGAATCATCTTAACCGCTCTAACAATATCTGATAATTTCTCCCCTTTATTGATATTATTAAAAACGCCCTCGTCTCCACTTTCTATGCCTAAGGCAATGCTTGTACAACCTGCCTTCTTCATCAGGTTAAGCAATTCCCGATCCAGCCGGTCACCTCTTACGCCGTTATGGCACCACCAGTTTAAATTTAATTTTCTTTTTATAATTAGCCGGCATATTTTTTTAGCCCTGGAGACATCCAGCGTAAAGTTATCATCCATTATTTCAAAAAGCGACATTTGATAATTTTCTTTGGCTTGCAATAATTCCTTAACCACATCTTCCGGTTCCCTGGCCCTCCATTTCTTGCCGGCAATTAAACCCACACAGCAAAATATACACCCGTGCGGACAGCCTCTACTAGTAAGCAAAGGATACCGAAAATCCGTAAAATCCATATCTCTTACCGATTCAAAATCAGGAAAAGGCAGTTTGGAGATATCCGGATTTTCATAAACATTGCAAGCTAGATTTTCATTTTCCCGGTAGCATATGCCGTTTATTCTAGTATTATCTTTACTGCCGGATTTAATATTCTTTATTAACTTAACGAGCGTTTCCTCACCTTCCCCGATAACCCCTAAATCTATTTCTTTGTTTTCCCGAAGAAATTCATCCGCACAAAGCGTAATATGCGGACCGCCGGCCACATAGATAATCTCCGGAAAAATATTTTTTAACTTGCGTATAATTTGAGCAGAAACATTAGCCGTGGCCGTTTTTACAGATACTCCGATGATTTTCGGATTGTAATCGATCACCATTTGCTTAATCCGTTCGTCAGAATAAACATGATTATTCATGTCCAATATCTGAACATCAAAGCCTGCTGCGCGAACAGCCCCGGCAAGGTAAGCTAGCCCTAAGCTCAGACTGTGTTTCTGCCATCCCGGAGGATCTATTAATAATACATTCATGGAATCTTTAATTAAATTAATCGACATAATAAACGTACTGATTCTTCGGACTACTTAATATAGTAAGCAACCTGGATTTTTTATGCTCAAAAGAGCTCTCTCTTGATTTATGCGATGCTAAAGTTACTGCCATATCAAATCTGGCCAGAAAAAGTTTATTGTACAGTTTCGGGATGCTTAAAAATGGCTTACTCCCGCTTTGACAATAAATTAAACTTTTTTCTATATTATTGTTTTTGGATATCTTTTCATAATCCTGCCTTAGCAAATTGGCAAATAAATAAACCGAGGAATTAGGGTATTTCTTCTTAATAATTCTTATCGTCTCCTCTGCATCTTCAATAGTGATCTTTTGCGGCTTAACCAGAAGAATTTTTATTTTTTGGTCGAATCTGACTACTTTTTCTAAATCATCGTTACTTATCATTAACTCTTCTTTGGTTTTATTAAGCTGGGTTTCTTTTTGCTCTAGTGCCGTTTGTTTTTCTAACAATAAGGAGTTTTTAGTTTCGATCTCCTTAACTGCTCCCTGGAATTGTTCCTGTAGTTGACCGTTGACTCGGTTGAGCTCAGTGAGCGCAGCCTCCTTTTCGTGCAGCAGGGAACTCCTAGACTCTATATCGCTGAGTGCTTTTTTAAGCTGTTCCTGCAACTGGGCATTAGCCCGGTTGAGCTCATTGAGTGATGTTTCTTTTTCCCGCAGTAAGGCGTCTTTAAGGGCAAGATCCTTTAATGTCTTCTTAACTTGGCCCTGAAGATCTACTATTACCTGTCCTAATTCAGCCAGAGATGATTCTTTTCCCAATAGCAAAGAACCCTTGGACTCTATATCGCTGAGTGCTTTTTTAAGCTGTTCCTGCAACTGGGCATTAGCCCGGTTGAGCTCAGTGAGTGATGTTTCTTTTTGAATAACAATTCTTTTAAATTCCCTGGTACGATCCATTAAAACGTTTTTTTCGAGTACGGCAATATTTTTAAGATTTTTGAAAATAACCGGCAGGTTATTTTTTAAAGCATCCATGCTTTGAGACTCTGATAGCTTTTTAAAAATAAGGGGAAAAATATCGAACACGCTGTTGTCTCCGGCCGTAAAATACCCCTTGCCAAACAATGCTTTGCCTAATTGTGTTGGAAAATGCTTTGCGATCAATAACAGCCTGTTTCTTTCTGAAAAATATCTCACTGATTCATCGCTGCTACTCCCTCGAAAATAATGTTTAGCGATGCATTTAGGCACATATATAACTTTCCATTTTTTCTTAGCGCCACGCAAACATATATCCACGTCTTCTAAATACATAACAAAATCTTCATCAAAGCTGCCAATTTCTTCCAAGCATGCCTTCCGAAAGATGACTGCCGCTCCGCACAAACTCTGCACTTCTTCCAAGCGTCCATACTGCCCTTTATTCTCTTGCTGAAAACCCCGATCCCCCCAATAAAAATCCGGGTACTCCTCATGGCCCGTGCTTTGCAGGCGGCCATCCTCTAATAATATTTTACCACCGGCGATGCCACAACGTTTTTCTTGATGCATTACTTTAATCAGTTCCAACAGCCAATTCCTAGAAACCTGCACGTCATTATTAACGAGGGCGATAAAATCTCCTTTGGCCTTTATTATTCCCAGATTGTTAGCCCGAGCATAATTGTTGACATCATTTTTTAATACTTTAACTTTGGAAAAATTTTTTCTCACAAAGCTGACCGAGCCATCATCCGAACAATTGTCAACCATTAAAATTTCTGTTCTGCCCGCAGGATAGTTAAGTTTAAGGAGCGCTTTAAAGCATTCTTTAAGAAACTGTTTTCCGTTATGGTTAACTACAACTAAACTTACAAAAGGAGCCGCCTTCTTCATCTTAGCAATTCCCCCATCTCCATTCATGTTCTAGGTAAATAGTGCCATGATCCTGCTTATCAAATACCATTCTCAACGGATAAACACCGTGTTGGTATATTAAAAATTTGCTTGTTGCGGAATCCCAAACGCCGATAGAAATACTATACGCACCGGGTAATAATGAAAACTTGGGGAATACTATACTATAATCTTTATCCCCACCTAAAGAAATCGTTACCCCCTGGCAATATACCCCGTCATCTCGATAAATCCCAAACCATAGATAAAGGCCCTTATTCATCGGCTGCTTGTAATCTAAACCGATGGTAAATTTAACGCCCTCATTGGTCATGAAGATATCTTTTTTATTCCCCTGATGGTCAAAAAATTTCACATATTTTATAACTATGCTGTTATTATCTAAAGTTTGCCCGAATTTGTCTTGCAATAAATCCAGATTAATATCAACTTTCTTTTTTTTGCGAGTGAAAAAAGAAAGTAACCTCCGACCCAAAATAGGGCAACCAATTTCAAAAGGCATGTTTAAAAATCCGTCTTTTTTATTATCGTAACCGGTGACGATAAGTTCGTAATATCCGTAATGGTAATCGAATGCCAGAGATTCATTTTTATCCCATACCGCGATTGACACCTTATATTCCCCGGGAGCCAATTGCAGCTGGAAATAATCCAACATAAAATACCCCCGAGCCGGTTTCAATTCTGTTATTACATATTCATCAAATTCAGTATTTGGCCCATAACAATACACTCCGTCTTTTCTAAATATCGCTATGCCGAAATGTGGATTTTCTACCCTGTCCCTGACCGCAAAAGACACCTTTACTCTTAAGGCCTCTTGCGTCTTTATACGGTTGGTTTTTACCCCGTGTTTATCAATAAACTCCACGAGATCTATTACAATTTCCTTACCGCCAAATTTCTTGCCCCAGTCGGATATATTATCCGCCCATTTTTTTGTATTTGCAATTAATTCCGAGGCTTTCCTCCGGGGTAACCCGACGAAAAATTTTTCCGTATTCAACAGGTTTCTATACCGGTTAATCCCTTCCTGAACCTCTCCCTCAAAAAGAGAGATGCCATGGTCCAGCAACATTACCTTATCGCATAATCTCTCGATGAAACCCAAACCCTGTGTGGTAATAATTAAAGTTTTGCCTGCCCGCTTAAAATCGATCAAACGTTCAAAACATTTATTCTGAAATAACGCATCTCCAACCGCCAATACCTCATCAATCACCAAAATATCAAAATCCAGATTAGCAATAATACTAAACCCCAGCCGCAGGCGCATTCCTTGCGAATAACTGCCCAACGGCATATTAATAAAGTCTCCCAGCTCCGAGAATTCTACAATTGCGCTTAATTTATCCTCGATTTCTCTGCGACTGGCTCCTAAAATCGCCCCGTTTAAAAAAATGTTTTCTTTTCCGCTTAGCTCATCCTGAAAACCGATCCCCAGGTTAAACAAACCAACTACCTTACCATTGACTAAAACATCTCCTTTGGTAGCCGCGAGTGTACCCGCAATGATATTTAAGAGTGTAGTCTTGCCTGCCCCGTTCCTGCCAATCACGCCAAAGGCCTGGCCCCGCTCGATACACAAGTTAATCTCTTTTAGCGCCCAGAAATCTGCTGTAAGGTCCTGTTTATTTCTTTGCTCATTCCCATGCAGAGGATATTTTTTACTCACAGCAATCAGCTGAAGGGCATTAATCGATTGAATAGGTAAACTTTGATCATTCATCTTAGTATGAGAGAAAATCATTAATGTTTCTTTTATTGCGTCGATAAACTAAGGCCGCTGCCAACAAGGTTAACGCTGCGCAACAGGCCGGAATGAGCATTATTGCCAACCACCCGGTTTCTTTTTCGATAAAAGCGTAAAACCCTTTCAGGATCGTTGTCCGGTAAAAGATCAATATGCCGGTAAATGGATTATAAAGATAGATTTTAAAAAGAACTGGGGGCAGGGCATCTTTTACCAGATAAATCGAATAAAATCCGGGGGTTAAATAAAAAATAATTGTCAGCAATATTTCGATGACATACTTTAAATCCCGGTATTTTACATACAATAAAGAAGAGATAACCGATAAACCAAGGGTAAGGCATATTTGAATGAGCAGAACAACAGGCAAAAGCACGATCCACAAAGACAGGCCTTTCAGAATGAGTGCGGCAGCAATAATTAATATCCCCAGAGAAGGCAAAAAATTAATCAAGTTAGCTAAAATGATCGAGAGGGGCAAAAGATAGTAAGGGAATTTAGATTCCCGAATCAGGTTCTTATTTTCTACTAAACAGGTGGCTGAACCGATAATCGAGTTACAAAAAAATCCCCAGGGGAAGACCGCGCTCATTAAATACAGAATAAAAGGCGCTTCCTCGGTTTTAGCTTTTAAAAAAACCGAAAATACAACATAAAAAATAGCGACGCTCGCTAAAGGCAGGATAAACGCCCAGAAAAAACCCAGGGCCGGACGGCCATAGCGCAGTTTAAGGTCTTTAAGCACTAACTCACGGATGAGATTTCTGTAGGATAATATTTCCTTAATCCACACAAGCATCTTTAAACACCACCCTTTCCAGGGAATCTTAAAATTTTCTCCGCCGCACTTCTGCCGTTAAGCAAGGCATCCTCCATGGATAAATACTGCCAGCTTCCGTAACGGCCGCAAACCACGATATTATGTGATAATAAAAACTCCCGGATTAACCTCGTCGCTTCACAATAATTACGGTCATAAATCGGATAACCGTATTTGATGTCATTTATATCTTGGGCAATTATCTTGTTTTGTCCTGCGAGAATCCCGGTTGCCTTAAGGTCATCGATGATCCGGCGCACGATTTTTGAGCGATTAATCGGTTTTTCCCTGGAATACGAAACCTCCGCATATAAAGCGCCTTTGCCTTGCGGGGTAAGGGTACGGGAAAAATTATGAAAAAAACCTACCCTAAAAAAAGAGGTCTTTGGGTGGGGGAAATAAATCCAATGCCGGCTAGGCTGGCAGGGACCGCTGATACCCAAGTTTAAGTTAAAGATCGAATTCCAACGCAATTGATTAAAACATTTTAAAATTTTTGCCGGAAGGGGGCTGGCAATTTTACCCCATTCTGGCAGGGGAATCGTCGTGATCAAAATATCGAATTTTTGCTTGCGGCGGTCGGTGAGGATTACCTCTTTATTTTTTAAATCAATCCGTTTAACACAACAATTCTTTAAAACTGTTCCCGCCTTTTGCTCAAGCGCCTGGGCCAATTGACCAATCCCCCCTTTTTGCGGATACCAAAAATCAGCATTATAACCAAAACGGTTGCCGTTATTGGTAAAAAATCCGTTAACAATATCCAACAGGCTCAGCTGAGGAATAAATTTATCACTCCAGGGACAAATCATCTGATCTAGCGGTACGGTCCAAAATTTCTGATTATACGGAACCATGAAGTGCCGGGAGATGCCTTTACCGAAAGTACGCTCTATCCACTTTAAGAAACTAACCTGTTTTGTATCCGCAAGCTGGCTGGCATAAATAAAGCCCCACAGGCATTCACTGGCGATATGCTTAGGCAAAGCATGTAAATTCGCCTGAAAAGGATACGGGCTCAAAATACCGAAATTATTGATCCAGGCACTTCTTCGATGCCGGACGATATTACCTTGCAGCAACTTCTTAACCCACTTTCGCGTATAATCATTGCGAAAATGCAAAAGGTGCCCGTCATGGTCAAAGGTAAAGCCTCGGACCTGCTTTGAACGGCATAACCCGCCCACCGTTTTTTCTTTTTCCAGAATCAGGCAAGGCAGGCCTTTTTGCTTAAGATGCCAGGCGGCGCTTAAGCCGGATAACCCGGCCCCCAAAATTACAATCTTCTTATTAACCATGGACCTTTATTTTTACCAGTTTCATAAATACAATGATGCTGCATAAAAAAACAGAAATAGTGATCATGCCGGCTGCAAGATTATTAACTTTGACCAGGATCACTCCGCAGGCGGAAAAAAACAAGCATAAGGAATACATGATCGCAACGGTTATCCGGGGAGAAACTCCCAAAGCCCCGATTTTTAAAGCCAGATGATCGCGGCTCTTTATAAAAGGGATCTTTTTCTTCATCATCCTAAAAATAACCAGCAGTACAGTATCCATAATCGGCAATCCCAAAATCATCACCGGACTAAACAGGGCAAAAACATTTTGCTCCGAAGCATAGTGCGTCATTAAAGCCAGCGAAGCAATTAAAAGGCCGAAAAAATGGCTTCCGGAATTGCCCAGATAAACTCTGGCCGGAGGAAAATTAAACAGCAGGAACCCTAAGCTTATCGCACATAAAACAAGACTTATCATTTGTACGGTTAAATCCGCGCCAAAAATTCCGATGATAAAAAAGGCGCTGCTGACAATTAAAATCGTCCCGGCGGCCAGGCCATCCATAATATCCAGCAAATTAAAGGCATTCGTCATGCCTACCAGCCAGAAAAATGTAATCAAGGCATTTCCCCCGGGGCCAAAATACATAATATCGGTCTTCACCCCAAACGCAATTAATACCACCGCGCAAACCGACTGGAGTAAAAATTTCTGCCACACTGACAGCTCTTTTAAGTCATCGATCACGCCGAAAATTAACATCAGATAGCCGGCGCCGCCGACCGCTAAAAGCTTGGCGGGGGCAAGATCAAAAATCATTAGCCCTATCCCGCAGGCAATAAAAAAGGCCAACCCCGCGGCCAATCCGCCGACTAAAGGAATATTTTTAGTCTTAAGCAAATTATATTTACTGGAAAGCTTAGTTAACCAAAGAATAAAAATTATTCCACAGAGCAACGCGACGGTAAAAATAATCAGATAATTAAACATCCTCTTGCTCCTGCCTTAAGCTAGAGTAAAGCTGTTGAGTGTGCCCTGCCATCTGACTTGGTAAAAAATCCCGGTTGTTTATAACTTGGCTGGAGTAACTTGTTAATTCTTCTCTTTTTTTAACGCTTCTTAAAAATTCTTCCAGGCGAAGTTGCATCGCAAGTATATCATGCGGCTTAACTAAATAACCTCCCCGGCCGTCAGCGATAACCTCCCGGATACCTCCGGTATCGGTTGCCACGATCGCAACTCCTGCGGCCATAGCTTCCAAAACCGCAATCGGCAAGCCTTCCCATAATGAAGTCAATACAAAAACATCCAATCCCTTCATCATCAAAGGGATGTTCTGCTGCCAACCGGTTAAAATAACATTTGTTTCTAAATTCAGCTGCCTCAGGCGCAACTCGATTTTTCTGCGCAACTTTCCGTCGCCAACCAGAATAAATTTTACCCCGGGGAAGTTTTCCCTAACCCTGGCGGCTAAAGCGATAAAGTCAAGCGGGGCTTTTTGGGGTTTAAAACAAGCAACGGTCCCGACCACTAAAGCAGTATCGCTAATCCCCCAAAGCTTCCTCATTTCCTCTTTTTGGGTTAAAACCTTAAAATCCTGAATTTCCACCCCGTACCGGATTAAACTATATTGCTGCCGGTGGCCGATTAATTGTTTGAGCCCCTGATCCTGATCGAATTCGGAAACCACGATAATCTTGCTGGTGAAACTGGCACAAAGCCTCTCCAGCCATACACAAAAACGGTTAACCACCGCCGGCTGATAATGATTAAAACTCCAGCCGTGCACCGTATGAATAATTCCGGGTGTTCTGGCTAAGGCCGCGGCAACGCGGCCGAGAATTCCCGCTTTAGAACTATGGGTATGAACAATTTGCACCGCGTTTTTTTTAATAAAGAAATAGAGCTCGATTAAAACCAGTAAATCTTTAATCGGGTTAAACGGCCGCTCTAAAAATTTAGATCGCACCAGGCTTAGGCCGCTTATTGATTGAGCCTGGGATATTAATAAGCCTCTTTTTGCGGTAAATAAATAAACGTGATACTTGTTTTTATCAAGTTGACTAATTAAGCTTAGGAGCTGTTTTTGCGCCCCTCCCAGTTCCAGTTTGGTGATGACATACAGTAAATTTATTTTGGGCATCGCTTGGGTTATGTCCCGGCTACCGTTAATCCCAAGATTACCCACCAAATCAGGGAAATCTCCGGAAGATAAAACGTAAAGTCCAAAAAGTTATGCATCAGAAAAACGGCGCTGGCGGCCAACAGGCAAGCCGCCTGCCTTGGGTTACCCGCTTGAGTTAAATTCCTAAATCCGGTTTTAAAAATAACCACCACCATCCAGACAAATGATAGCAACCCTAAAACCCCCATTTCCGCCCAAATTTGTAAATAAGAATTGTGCGCATACCGGCTGCTCGCCAGATTAAAATTACCCAAACCGACCCCCGCCCAAGGATGCTCTTTAATAACCTCCCAGGCCCCCTGCCAATAATTTAATCTCATCGCCGCGGAAAATACCGGATGCAGATAGTTCTTCTCGGTTGCGGACCTTGCCGCAATCATTACCAAAACCGATAAGAGAAAACCGGCCAAAAGCAAGAAATTTGCTTTTTTTAATTTATTTTGCAGAGCAAAGTAAAGCACCAGCGCCAACCATAAACAAAAAAAAGCATTCACGGATTTAGTAAGAACAAGCGCGCTGAAAATCAATAAACTAAGCCAAATTTTGTTTTTGCTATTTAGAGACAAAAGCACGACCATCGCTAAATACCCGCCTAATGCGCCGGGAGTGACAAAAGGGAAAAAAGCCCGCTGGCGGGTAAGATAATCCAGAAAAAACGGCAAGGAAAGTTGATTAGCGGAGAGGTAGTCCAAAACGTGTTTAAAACCGAATAAATACTGATAGATCGCCAGCAGGCTGATGACCAATCCGGCTAAAATAATAATTTGCATAGCATTGCGCTTCTGGTTGTCCGGCAAGGATACCGCGACCCACAAAAGCGCTAGTCCGCTTAGGTATTGGTAAAGCTGGGTAAAACTGCTGAATCTATCCTGGGAAAAAAATAAAGACAGGCATAATGCCAGATAGAACAGGAAAAAAGGATAGATTAAGCCCGGAACTTCAGCTAATAAGGGTTTTTTGTAAATTAGATAACTCCCTAAAATAAACAACAGGGCAAGGGAAAGCCAGAAGTTCAAGTAAGGAAAGGCTAGCGCGCAAATAAATGGGCGGATAAAGATTAGACTCGCGATAATCAACAGCATTAGCTTATCATACTTTAAATTAGTTCTGCTTAAAAATGTACGAAAAGTCAATTCGGGCATCGGTTATTTAATTAAAGCCAATTATTAAGTATAGCATAAGATTGATAATCAGGAAATAGTATAATTCAAAGACACAAGTCAAGTCAGGACAGGGTTTTGGGTTGATTAACCAGCGTGGATTCCGACTGGATCTCAAGCGGGAAAAAGCATAATATGCAGTGGCTGGCCGATGGGGAATTGCCCGGGATTAATCTTCTTTCTAAACCTTAGCGTATACGCCGCGAAACATAAAAAATGCCGCGCCTAAAATACATAATGCCGCCCAGATGTAATCTTGTTTTATACTTTCTTTCATGTAAAAAACCGAAAAGGGAACAAAAACCGACAAGGTAATCACTTCCTGCAGAATCTTAAGCTGGCCCAAATTCAATACCTGATGCCCAATCCGGTTAGCAGGAACTTGTAATAAATACTCAAACAAAGCAACTCCCCAGCTCAAGACGGCAGCAATAATCCAGGGTTTTTCATTATAATTCTTAAGATGGCCATACCAAGCAAAAGTCATAAATAGATTACTGCACCCTAACAAAAAAATAGTAACGAGAATCTTATGCATTTGATCCCCCATTAAATGATAATTATTAAACCAAATAAATTACAAAACCACGGTTTATTTCTGATTTAAATGTAATTTAAACAAACAAAATATACTGCTAATCCCGTCTCGCCAGCCGATCTTTTTGCCTTGACGGTAAAAACGGGATTTATAGGATACCGGCAGCTCGGCTATGCGGTATCCTTGTTTGATCAACCTAACCGTAATCTCCGGTTCAATCTCAAACCTTCGGGAAGAAAGGTTTAATTTTTTGATTAAATCCAGCCTGACCAGTTTATAACAAGTTTCCATATCCGTTAAAGAGCAGCCGAAAAGCAGATTGGTTAAGCCGGTAAGTAACCGGTTAATCGCATAATGCCAAAAAGTAGTTACCCCCCGCCAGCCTTTCAGAAAGCGCGATCCGTAAACCACGGCAAGGTTATTTTTTAAGGCATAATTAATTAAAGCCGCATAATCTTGCGGGTCATACTCTAAATCGGCATCTTGCGGAATAACAAATTCCCCGGTGGCGACGGCGATGCCAGCCAAAAGAGCCGCCCCTTTACCCCGGTTTTGCGAGCAATAAATAATTTTAATATTTTCGCCGCTTATCCCTTTTAACAACGCCGCTGTGCCGTCACTTGAACCGTCATCCACCACAATAATTTCTTTATCTACTTTAACCGAGGAAATTTTGGCTAAAATTTCTTTTAAAGTATTGATTTCATTATAAACCGGGATAATCACGCTCAGCAGAGGCATTTTATTCGGTTAACTCCCTTAATTTATCTTTTTATACAACCCCACTAACTGCGCCTGAGCCAGAATATGCCCCTGCATGGCTTTTTCTAACTGCCCCTTACTTATTCCTTCTTTTAAATTTAACCGTGTATCCAAAGCGTAAAGCTTAAAAAAATAACGGTGGGTGCCCGAAGGGGGACAGGGGCCATGGTAATTCTTGTTTCCGGCAGTGTTAACCCCCTGTTTACCCGGAATACTATTTTCCCCAATCAAAGAAAGAAGCGGGATATCAAAAACTACCCAGTGTACCCAAGTCCCTATCGGCGCGTCAGGATCATCGACAATTAAAGCCAGACTTTTAGCTTGCGGGGGAATACCCTCAATCGCCAAAGCCGGGTTGATATCCTGGCCTTCGCAACTGAACTTGGCAGGCAGGTATTGATTGTTTTTAAACGCGGGGCTGCTTAGCTCCAAAGTTAACTCTCTTTTTAGTTGTTCTCTTCCGGCTAGAAAAATAAAGATGCTTATCCCAATAATAATGTAATCTTTTTTATGCATCTTTCCCGGCTAAGTTGGATTTACCTTCTACGCGGTATAATTGTATCTCTTGTTCATATTTAATGCAAGGGATCAACCGCTAAACCGAAGAGATCGGCTTAGCGGTGCAAAACTGACCGAGGCTTGACAAACTAAGCCAAGCGCGGTATATTAAAAAAATAGCCCTCCCTTTAACCTATCAATGAGCAGGTTATGAAATTTATCGGCCCGGCAAACAATAATTACCTTGGCGAATTCATCTTTTGTTCCAGGATAAACGACTGGCTCCATACCTTGGGATTAACTGTCTTAGGGATTGTCTTTTACTCATCCGCCTCTCTCCTGACGCTGCCGGCATTGGCCGGCCTGGCGATATCCATCCTTTATCTGGCTCACGGATTTTCTTTAAACAACTACTTTGATATTGCTATCGATCAGCATATTAATAAAAACTACATCCCGGCTTCCCGGCTTCCCGGTAAGAAATTTTTAGTCTTCTCTTATTTTTTGTTACTGGTTAACTTTTTTTTAGCCTGCCTGATTTCCCTAAAGCTAGCTGCACTGATTATCGCCGGCAGCATATTAGCCTTAATCTATTCGGCCCCCCCTTTTCGCTTTAAAAAATATACCTACTTAAACATAATTTTAAATTCCGCGGGGTTTGCGATAATTTTTCTCATCGGTTTTATATCGGTCAGCGGGAAAATTTCCCTAGCGGCAGCTATGATGTCCGGCTTATTTGCCATCCTTTTTATTCCGCTTCAAATCATCCACCAAATTGCGCATTCCAAGGCAGATCAGGTCGAAAACATTCTCACGGTTTTTAACCGCTACGGCCTTAGACCGACCCTTTATTTATCCTGTTTATCTTTAGCGGGCTTGGCCTTATGGTCACTGCTCTTTAGCTTAATCAATGCTGGCTATATAGGCGTCTTCTACCTGACTTGCCTATTCTGCTTTTTATTTATCCTCTCTTTGCAACGGATCAAAAAAAGCAAAAAACCCTACCCGCTGGCCGCCGCAGAACTGCGGATTTTTCTCAGAAAAATTTGTATTTTATACGGAGTAGTCCTAAGCTTTATTTTTTATTTTGCAAGCTGAATTACAGGCTTTTATCGAAACAGGATGTCCGTAAAGTATTCAGGCTTCTTTTGATATCGGCAAGGGATCTGATTTTTTTAAATTTCAACAGGTTGCTCTTCCATCGCAAGTAGGGCAGGCGATTAATATAATTACGCAAGCTAATCAGCTTGGCTTGCGCCAGTCGGGTATTGGCCAGGGGGGTGGGCCTGGCCTTGCCTTCTAAAGTCAGATTTCTCCAGTAATCTTCCTGCAAATCTCCGCTTTTTAACAATTCCTCGTATAAACGTGAACCGGGATAAGGCACTAAAACATTGGCGATAAAATAATCGGCATTTAACCCCTTAATTAATTTAATGGTATTTTTAATTTCTGCTTCTGTCTCACCAGGATTGCCCACCATAAAAAAACCCACCGTATTTATGCCTGCTTCCTGCGCCCATTTAAATGCCGACTGGATTTGCCCAAGAGTAATCTGCTTATCAATTCTGCCCAACACCCCGGGGTCACCAGATTCAACCCCATAGGCTATGGTTTTACAGCCCATTAACTTCAATTTATTTAGAATTTCCCGGTTGACAGTATTTACCCTAGTAGTAATACCGAACTCTATGGTAATTTTTCTTTCCCGGATTAAATCAGCCATCTCTTCTATTCTACGTTTATTAAAAATAAACGTATCGTCGAAAAAATCAATGCCTTTAACCCCTAAATTTTTTACCAAGTGCTCAACCTCATCCACTACCCTTTTTGCGCTGTGATACCTGACCTGCTGGCCCCAGGGATATTTGGAACAAAAAGAGCAGGCATAGGGACAACCCCGAGCAGTAACCATCGTCATATAAGGAAGCGCTAAATTGCATCCGTAGTATTTGTGAGGCTTAAGCAAATCTACCGCCGGAAAAGGCAGCTGGTCTAAATCCGCGATGAATTCTCTAGCCGGGGTTACAATTGCCTTGCCTTGATTTCTAAATACCAAGCCTTTGATCTTCTCCAGGTCCGCCCAGGCATCCTGCAGGCGCGTATTTTGCAAAAGCTTAGCGATTTCCAAAAAGGTGAATTCCCCTTCTCCGATTACCCCGAGGTCCACACAATTGTGGCTCATTACTTCCCGGGGGTAGATGCTGACATGATTACCGCCAAAAATTATGGGCACGGAAAAGTTCGATTTGATCAACCGCGCCAAATCCAGGGCTTGCAAAAAAGTAAAGGTCATACTTGAAATCCCGATCAAATCCGGACTCATCCGGCGAATTTCACCCAACAGCTCCTGACCAGAAATTTTATCAATGTTTAAATCAAGAATCTGAACTTTAAAATTATCTTTTCGCAGGACAGCGGCAATACAACAAACCCCTAAATGCGGATAAACGCCAAAATTCTTGCTAATTCTTTTAGGCATCCCGTCATTCAGTTGGCCGGAGATACTCTTCCTAATCGATGGGGCAATTAATAAGATATTCATCTGTTTTTTAGAAACTGGAGATCTTCCTAATTAGTCTTTAAACAAAATGCAGCCATTCCTGATATTTTGCATCTTTGCCGGTTATAATTTCAGTATATTTATTACGCAACTCTTTTACCAGGCTTTGTTCTGGCCGCCCGGAGAACCGCCGGGCATCTATCTGCGATACAGAAACAATGCCTGAGGCCGTATTAGTTAAAAAAACTTCATCCGCTTCCAGCAACTCCTCGGGCCTGATCTTATCTTCGATCACTGTCCAGCCAAGATCTTGAGCCAGGCGCATCACCGAGTTTTGAGTAACACCATTTAAAGTATTCCGTCGATCAGGGGTCTTAAGTACTCCGTCTTTAACGGCAAAAATGTTGGCTGAAGTGGCTTCGGACACGCATCCCTGACTATCTAAAATAATCGCATCCTCAAATCCTTTTTTGACAGCCTCCTGCCTGGCCAGAATACTGTTTAAATATTTCCCGGATATTTTGGCCTTTACCAGAACCGGCGGCCAAGCGTTGGTTACGGTTTGGGAGATCGCTACCTTACGCGGATGCCCCATTTTCCAACGGTAAACGGCCGAATTAAAATTTTTTCCTAAAATTACAATGTTGAGGTTTTTTTTCTTTAGCCTAAAATCTAAATAATCAATATTTTCAAAAATAACCGGCCTGATATAAACATTATTGGACCGGTTCTCTTTCACCAGACCGGAAACAGCGGATTCAAGCTCATTTTTTGAAAAAGGCACTTGATAATCCAAGGCCTTGGCCGAAGCCAGCATCCTATCGAGATGCTCCGGAAGCCGAAAGATAGCGCCCCTTTTCCCCGAACCTGCTTCCATGCACAAAATACCTTCAAAAATACTGGTACCGTAATGCAAGGCGGCTATGGAAACACTTACCACGCCTTCAGCTTTATCAAGATATTCCCCGTTTACCCAAATTCTGTCTTTTGACACTTGCGATCCCCCGCTTATGCTTTCTCCTTGCCTTTCGCAACAATCGCATAACAAAAAGGCAGGATCCGGCCTTCCACATAATAACCCGTTTGACAGTCTATCTCTTCAGAAAGATTGTTTTCCCACTCGGTTGGCCAGCTGCGCAGCCCAATTTTAAAAATATTACGGCCATGGATCCACGGTTTTTTTTCATTGCGAAATATAGCTTTTAAAAATCCGGCGGCTAACATCGGTAATCCGTATGCCCGGCATAATGCCGATAACAAAAAAATACCTTTGGCTCTAGCCTGCCCAACCGCGTTGGCATCCAGCTTACTGCCCACAGGTAAATAAGCATGCTGCTTCTTTTTTAAATGAAAATCAAAGGAACAGTTTTTTTGAGTAAAAAGGCTTCCGGACAGCAAATGGTTTATACCCTGCTTCAGCATCTGCTCTTTTAAAATTTCATCCTGGTTAATCAAACATTCCCTGCAGATTACTGCTAATAATTCTAATACGGAGTACCTCCCGGCAGAAAGATATTTAGAAATCGGCGCCATAGATCTGATGCGTAATTCCCGAATAAAATCTTGATTAGCAAGGCAGTAATGCAAAATAGCCCCCAACTGATCTTCATTTAATCCTTTTACGATTAAAACCGAAAGGATCGTTTTAATTCCTGCCTTTTTTATATTCTCCAGTGCCCTTAATTTTAAATCCAGAAGCGGCTGACCGTTGATCTTGGTGTATACTGAATCGGAAAACCCGTTAAAAGAAAAAGAGATATACCGCAGCCCGCTGTTTTGCAAGCTTTTTAAATAGGCGTAATCTGTCAACCTCAACCCGTTGGTGATCAAAAAAACCGTATTGCGGCGGGAGAATAAACTGATTATCTTAGGCAGGTCCTCCCTTAAAGTAGGTTCCCCTCCGGACAAAGAGATAATTTTACCCCGGCATTCCCGTGCGAAACCTTCCAATGCCTTAAAAGGCAGCTCCTCTGGCCGATTATTCACCCAATAGCATACGGGACAGTTCAGATTACATCGCGTTGCGACATCGATCATTATTTTACTGAAACTATCCGTTTCAGAAAAAGCTGAATTTTTCATTTTACCCTGGTATCAGCCTCAAAATTACTCATTATTGATATCTGCCTTAAACACGAAGAGCGATACTGCCCATCAGGAGAATCGGAATACAGGTTGCAGGTAGCGACTAAATTTAAGTCGATATTGGAAGCGGTATGAAATGTCCCGACAATAATACTCACTGCCCCCAAATCCATAAAGCTTAATTTCCGAAAAAAAATAATCCCCGCTAACCATCGTTTCAACGTTCTATAGACAAGCTGCCTAAATTTTTTCTTGAGCAAAAATTCTTTAAGCAACAGTCCATACGGCAACCAAATTAACAGTTTGATAAGTTCAAATCCCGGAGATTCACGCAAACGCTGATTAATTATTCTTAAAGAAGCATTGAGCTTTTTGATATCCAGGATTTCCCCTAAGGATATTCCCCGGCCGCCATCTGAAAAAATATAGGCTCTCATTTCGCACCAAGGATGCCTGTTCCCGCCTTTTTTACTTATTTGGCGATAAATAGAAAAAACATAATAGCTGAATGCGGTACCCGCGATAAAATCCTCACTTTTAATGCCGGTTTTTTCTTCCACCAGCCCGGCAATCTCTGACATGTTCATCGGAAGGTGTTTACCCACCCTGCCCATTTCCCAAACCGGATTAAGATTGAGTATCTTGATATAGCTGCTGTTGGCTACGGTAAACTCGATTAATTTTTCTACTTGATCTGTATTAACCTCTTTGACCAGCATGGAAAACAAATAAACCGGTATTTTAGCCTGCTTTAGCTTCTTGAGAACATTAAGCTTAGTCTCCACCAGCCTTTCTCCCCGAATAAACTCACACTGCTGCTCATCAAAAGTATCAAATTGCAAAATCACCAGATTTAATCCGCTTTGTTTTAGCTGGCGGATAAAATTGCGCTCTAAGAGTTGCTTGCCGTTTGTAAATAACGCTGCCTGGTAACCTAATTTTTTTATCTCCCGGATGATCTCGCATAAATCCGTTCTTAAAGTAGGTTCTCCTCCGGACAGATAGACCGTCGAACCCAAAAAGCCGGTAATCTTTTCCCGGATCTGATCCAGCGAAGGCTGGCTGGCTTCATATTCGTTGGCCCGGGCAAAGCAAAACGGACAATCTAAATTGCACCGCGAGGTAAGGTTAATAACCAGCCCATCCGGATGCGCTAACGGCGAATGGTTTTTAAACAATTCCGCCATGGGCCGATAATGAGCGGAGTTTCCTAAAGGATGCGTATCCTCGAAATACCCGTGCGCTGGACAAGTTTTACATATGTAAACCCGATCCCCCCGCTCCACAACTTGGGCCTCGATTATTTTTAAACACCGCGGACATAAACTTTTTGTGGTATTGATTATTTCCATAATTAGGTAACCCTGCTAACGGTACATCCGGAAATTTTTTCTGGAATTAGCGATTGCGTATTTAAATATCGAAGGTATTCCCGCTGAAAAAGCATTCTTTCCAGCCCGGAGAAAGAAAAAATATTGAGTTCAAAGCGGATTAATTTAAGCATAACAAATTTCATAAGATCCGTAATAAAACCTGCCCCCCTGGCCTTTAACCCGCTGCCGCATGAATTCCGCAGCCGTTGCAATAAATAAACGAGTGAGAGAAATTTATCAGCCTTAAAAGCAACCCCAATTTGTTTATTTTGCGGTTGCGCTTTAACCCCTGTTACAGCCCTCCCGTAAACTAGGCCTCGCTCTGCTTTAGGTAAAAACATGAACACAGAAAAGGCCGCGGAGAATTTTTTATCCAGCTCACATTTTTTCCTTAATCCAGATTCCGTTATTAATACCGGTTTGCCCCGGTTTAAGCAATCTAAACATTCTTTTAAAGCCCCTTCCTCTTCTCCAATATATAGCACATCAATCTAAGGATAAGCGGTCACTTCTTCAGGGTAAAGCGTGGGATGAATCCCGCCAAAAATTATCTTAATTCCCGGGTAATCGTTTTTTATAGAACTCGCTACTTGAAGGGCCTTGTGGAAATTATGCGTAAAGGCTGAAAAGGCAACCACTGCGATCGAAGTGCTTAAATAAGTTCTGGGGGCTTTAGCGTAATCTCTCCCGTATAAACCAAGGTCTAAAAACTTGATTTCATGCTCTTCTTCCACCGCGCTCATCACATAAGTCAAGCCCAGATTTAATGCTGGCGCGCTGTTTGGGTTTATGAAAAGCACTTTCATCTTGGTTGACCCTTAGCATCAATTTATAAAACCGCTGGAGAATTTAAACAAGAAACAGTTTTCTTTTGGCGCTTGCAGAATTCAGCAACATAATACCACTATTTAACTCTGACAACAAGCAGTTCCCTGGGAAAAGAATTTGGAGCCCTTTGGGGCGGGGAGAAACAGATTAAGGGCAGATCTTGTGGATCAACAACGATCAATTACGGCCGGACCTTTTCTTTTGCCATCGTTTTAAACTATAGGCAAACAAGATGTCTTGCTCTAAATTAGTCATAATGTGTAAATTTCTCGCGATAATTTTTCTCACATTTCTAAAGGAAAGGAAAAAACTTAAGAGTCGGATAAAAAACCCCAGTCCCTGCTGTCTTAATCCCTGCTTAAAAAAGTTGGTCAGCCTTTCGCATTCTATCCTTTTTTTTATCTTGAACAGGTCTTTCTTGGCTAAATCCCGGGTAAAAATTACCGGTAAGTTCAAATAGGTTAAAGAGGTTGTCTTAGCCAGATCGGCCGGCTTAATATTTGCCAACAGCTCGGTTTTAGGCAACGGCTGGTAGAAAATATATTGACTGGCCAATGGGCTAATCTCCCTGGCCAACTGCATTGTTTTATTTACGGTTGCCGGGGTCTCCTGGGGAGCGCCGATAATCAGGCTAATATGACAAATAATCCCGCTATCTTTCAGGTAGTCAGCGGCCCGGATAATCTGTGTTTTACTAATATTTTTTTTATAAACCTGGCCGCGGATCCGCTCATCCCCCGATTCAACCCCTAAGCTGACCATCATACAGCCGGCGGCAGCAGCGGTTTGGGCCCAGCGGGGAGTCAAAAGATCCACCCGCGTCGTACAAGCCCAGGGGATCTTCTTACTTAAGCCTTCTTGAATATAAAGCCGGCAAAATTCTTCAAGCCACAGTTCATCTAAACCAAAAATATCGTCACTTAAAAAAATACTCTTTAAACCTTTAGCCGAATACTTTTGCACATTAAGCTTAATCTCCGTAATCACGTTTAAAGGGGTGCGTAAGCGATAATATCTCCCCGGGCTAGTTTTACTTAAAGCCGCGTTGGAACAAAAAGTACAACTGTACGGACACCCCCGTGAGGCCAAATGCCTGAGGCCCCCGGTGAAAAAAAGCTCCTCTTGTAAATATTTATCGATCTCCCAATAATCCCAATTCGGAAAAGGTAGCGCATCAATGTTCTCCCTGAAAGGCCGAGGGGGGCCTCGATGCACCTGCTGGTTTTTATCCTTATACCAAATGCCGGCTACCGGGGATAGCTGTCCTTGCTCGAATAAATCCAGGTACTCTACCAGGGCACTCTCTCCTTCGCCGATACATAGGGCATCGACCAACGGATGTTGAATAACCTCCTCTGGCATAAGTGTCGGATGCACCCCTCCCCACAAAAATAAACTCTGAGGATACTGCTTTTTAATAAAATCTGCGATTTTTAACCCGCTGGCGAAGTTAAAACTATTCACCGAAAATCCGATGATCTCGGGCCTGTCTGCTTTCAGTGCTGCATCCAAATATGCCCGATAGTCCCGGGCATGAAAGGTAAGGTCCAGTAATTTAACGGTATGCTTACTTTCCACCGCTGAGATAAGATAGGCCAGACCGATATTCTGCCCCACTACCCCGCTTAAATTAGGATTAACCAAAGCAATTTTCATATTCGTAACCGCGATTTACTCTGCCGAATCGTTATTCAATATTTTTTCTGCACCGGGCAATAGCATACTTAAACAGGGTGAAATGTTCCAGTTGAAAAAATATCCTCTCGGCCCCTGTCTGAACCGGATATTTTCCCTTACCCCTAAACAAAAGTAAACTTAAATATCTGAGGGCATCCAGAACAAACCTGGCGCCCTTTAAATTTAATCCGCTTCTCATTGAATTACGTACCCGAAAAACAAGCACACACTTAACAAAAACTTACTTTTCAGCAGGCCGGGTTTGGCAAAAAGCCTTAGTTCAATCAGCTGGTAAATAATTTAATCTTGCATCAACCGATCCTCAGGTTCCGTTTTGGGTAAATGCATGTTCAGGGTAACATTTCCCCGCAACTGATTCAGTATAATCATTAGACTGATTGCTTAATACCACAAAATTTCCTAACACCAGATAATCCATCTGGCTACCCTGAAAAGAATCGAGTGCATCTTGCGGAGTGCAGACTATCGGCTCTCCTCTTAAATTGAAAGAAGTGTTGAGCACCATCGGTATGCCGGTTAAGCCTTCGAATGCTTTGATCAACTGCCAAAATCGCGGATTGGACGTTTGATTAACCACCTGCACCCTGGCGCTTTGGTCAATATGGGTTACAGCCGGGATCAAATGCTGCTTTTCTTTACGTACGGCGGCGGCCAGCAGCATAAAGGGGGAGAATTGTTTGGCGTCAAAAAACTCACCCGCCCTTTCCTCTAAAACTGCCGGGGCATAGGGGCGAAAAGACTCTCTTTGCTTAACCCGAAGATTCAATAAATCTTTCATTTGCGGGTTGCCCGGATGAGCCAAGATTGAACGATTACCTAATGCCCGCGGTCCAAACTCCATCCTGCCCTGAAACCATCCCACAATTTTGCTCTCTGCTATTTTTGCGGCCACATAGCAAAAAAGCTCATTGTCGCTGAATTCTTGGAAGGGAAGCCCTTTTTGCGTTAAAATCCGGCGCAAAAATTCCTTCGGGAATTCCGGTCCAAGATAAGCTTGCTGCATAATACTCTCCCGCGACTTACCCAGCAGGCAATGATTGATATAGGCGGCTACTCCCAGCGCCCCACCGCTGTCCCCGGCAGCGGGCTGGATAAAGACCTCCTTGAACGGGGTGTCCTGTAAAATTTTAGCATTGGCGACACAATTCAAAAACATCCCCCCGGCTAAGCAAAGCCTATCAATTTTAAATTCCTGAAAAAGCACCCTAGCGATGCCCACTAAAACTTCTTCGGTAAAACGCTGCAGGCTGGCAGCGATATCACAGTGTCTTTCCTGAATTTTTGCATCCTTTTTTATTTCCGGGCCAAATAATTTAATGAATCTCTGACTGTACATCCGTGAACCCCGGTTAAATCCAAAATATCCTTCATCGAGGCTAAAACTTGCGTCCGCATGCAACTTAACCATGCGCCTGAACGCATTCAGATAAACTGGTTTTCCGTAGCCGGCCAGCCCCATAACCTTACCCTCCCCCTCATGGGCCTCAAACCCCAGATAAGTAGTAACGGCTGTATAAAGTAAACCCAGTGAATCCGGAAAATGCAGTTCCCGAACTATCTTAATAGCATTGCCTCGCCCGGCTCCGCAGGCAGTCGTCGCCCACTCCCCTACCGCGTCGGCGGTTAAAATCACCGCTTCCTCAAACGGAGAAACTAAAAAAGCGCTAGCCGCGTGCGCCAAATGGTGTTTAATGAACAGGGTTTCTCCGGCATAGCCTAACTCCCGATTAAAGATCAACGGCATAATTAATCTATCCTCCAGCCAATAAGGCAGGGTACTTAAAAAATTCCTGCTGGAAAACGGGAATGACTTTAAATGGCTTAAGATGACCCGGGAGAATTTAAGAAATGGCTTTTCGTAAAAACCCAGATAATCAATATCAAAAGCGGTAAGATTAGCCTGCTGCAAACAAAAATTAATCGCCTGGATCGGTAAATCCGGAGAGTTTTTCTTACGGTTAAACCTCTCTTCTGAAGCGGCCGCAATAATCTGCCCGTCGCAGATCAGGGCAGCGGCTGAATCATGATAAAAACAGGAAATCCCCAGTATATTCATAAATAACGGTTAGATTCCGGCGTAAATAAAAGAAATGACCACACTCGGGCCCAAATAAAAAGCGATAACCCCCAATAAAACGAGCGCTGTAAGCAAAGGGGCCAAAAAATACAGTTTATATTTACGGATCAAATAAAACATTTCTTTAAAAATGTACGGGATTTTTTTCATCTGCGGATATTTTTTAAGATTGCCGGAGACTCTCCTTTAGATCTGGCGCATAGTCTTCTGCCTGACGCCAGGATGAATTTTGGTCCTTACGGCTACCCCGAATTAACTTACGATTAAACAGGGCGGCGGCCAGCCAGGTTACCCCGAAACCAAAAAAGTAAATAAAAACCAGTGCCGCATTAAGCAAAACCCGCCGAACGATGCTGATAAGTTTTGTCAAAATTTTCTTAAACATTCCGGTTAGTCCCCAGGTTCGATTTATTTAAAAACATAATCCAATTTTTTGGCAATTTTGTTTAGTAACTCCTTATCGAAATTTATTTTTAATTTATTCAATGCTTCTTCCCTGTCCAACTGCCCCAACCGAATTAACTTACTCATTTCCACATGATAATGCGTATAACCGAAATATCGCATCGCGTTGTATACGGAGATAAAATTTAATGCGCAATTAGTGGTTTGCTCCGGATAACTTAGCGGCGAAAACTCCCACTTTAATTCTTTTTTGATTAAAGCGACATATTCATCCGCCCGGTGAGGAAGAAACCAATGCGGGGATAAAACCAGGCATTTCTGTCTCATTTTGGCGCGGGTTAAGACCTCTTCCATGCTAGATGGGAAACCTTTATATTTGGGATTGTTTTTTACAAAAGAGCTTAAAAACTCCCTGGTCGCTTTGGCCATTGCAGAGAATTCTGCCTGCTGTGCGTTACATCCGCAGCTTGACATCAACGGCTGTTGTTTCGACTGCCCCTTAGTCCAACCTGCAATTATTAAGGGTACGTTATAGCGAGCCGCCGTTTCAAAGGTCAAGTCCATATACCAAATCGAACAAAGATGACAAATAACCGCTTTAGATCCTGTTTTAAGGACCGCGGAGAACATCTCCTGCATATAGTCAGTTTTAAAATACAGAAAATCTACCCCTAAAGCCTCCACCGCGTTTTTTACGTTTTCCAGCGCTTGGGCGGTTTCAAAACCGTGATCAAAGGTAAAAGCCAGCGGATTTAATTTATATCTTTTTTTCATATAATACAGGGCCGCGGTGCTATCCTTACCACCGCTACACATCACCAGGCAATCATATCTGCTTTGGCTCTTATACATCTTAAGCAGCTTGGTAAATTCCGTCTCCAATACAATACTGCTGCTACCGGACTCCTGGGCTCCCTCATCATCCTTACAGATATTACAAATTCCCTCTGTATCAAGATAAATATCCGGCACGCTCTCCGGCAATACGCATTTTTTACACAACATTCCTTACCTCGATCTGTAAATTACGGGCTATGCTAATTTTCTTTTAAGCTATTATACTGCTGTTCCTTATCCAATCAAGCGCTTAAGTTAAACCAACCGCCGGGAGCTACCGAAAATACTTTTTTTGCGATTTAACAGCAATAGTATTTATAGTGTACAAAAGCAGTCCATCCTGTTTAGCCACCATAGTAATCTTTCTCAAAAGATCTACGCAGCGATAAGAAACGGAATAAAAAACATCTATGCGGCCTTCTTGGGATAATATATTTTATTATCGGTTGCGGCAATAAAGGTAAAAGCTAAATAACACCTGTTCATCAGGGTCCCAGGGGATTTTTAGGCTTGTCCAGAGTGGTAGTTACTATCATTAGTAGCCTTGTCTTATTGGATACTGATAATTTCGGCATGGCTTAATCAGTTTTTCTTCTGGGCGGCTCCAGCATCAAGGTGCCCGGATAAATAGCAGTTGATCAAGGTTTTGATTAATGACCTCACCGAATTCCGGGTAATCCTTAAGCTATACTCGAAATTAAAACTCTTAGCTGAAATGCCTATTACATCCGGTTCAATTTCTTTGAGCTGATCAGATAGATAGGCCTGATAATCATCGGGATGGAATGTTAAATCTAATAATTTAGCTGCATCATCCTTTTCAACAGTTGTGATTAAATAGGCTAAGCCTATATTTTACCCAACCGCCCCGCTTAAATTAAGATGGATAAAAGCTCTTTCACATGAGAACCTACTTAAGGTTTTTTCTAGAATTAGAAATTGCATATTTAAATAAAGTAAAATACTCTAGCTGAAATAAAGCCTTCTCAAAACCCGACCAAGAAAAAGACTTTCCCCGATAGCAAAATAAATATCGGGGTATAAATTTAACGATGTCCCAGATAAACACAAGTCCTTTTAACCTTAATCCGCTGCGGAATGAATTCCGCCCCCTCTGGAATACGTATGCCAATGACAAGAGTTTGCTGGTTTTATAGCGGATACCTGCCTTACCCATAGGTTGATTTGTTATTCTTGGAGCAACTTCTACGCTGAAATTATTGCCAAGCTCTGTTTTCGGCAAATACATAAAGGGAGAAAAAGTAGCCCGGAGAGGATTTAAATCTTTGACTATTTTTAAAGTTTTTTCTCTTTCTCGCCGGTCAGTATGCGGGGCATTATAAATCATGTAGAAAAGATATGAGACATTTCTTTTTTTAAGCCGTGCCGTAGCCTCAATGATTGTCTCATTGGAAATGCATTTATTATAAACCTTACTTCTAGTTAAATCATCTCCCGTTTCCACCCCCAATCCTACAATCGCACAACCTGCCTGGGCGATAAGATCCGCGTATTCATCGGTTAATAAATCCGCTCTGGTTTGGCAGAACCACGGTAGCCGCCGATTTAACCCTTTTTTGACGTAGAGAGCACAAAATTTTATTAAGAATTCCCGATCTAGCCCGAAAACCTCATCATCAAACCTGACATGCTTAAAACCATGTTTGCCATATTTAGAAAAATTTAATTCTATCTCGTCTATGACTTGTTCGGGATCCCTGGTCCTTACAAAATCACCGGTCATCGCCCTACGCAGCGCTGGATTGGAGCAAAACGTACAACTGAACGGACATCCTCTTGAAGCTATGAACCCTACCTTTTCCATATCTACGTATTTTATGTAATATTCCATATCCCAGTGATCCCAATTGGGAAAACGTAAGGAGTCTATTTCTTTCTGAAAAGGCCGGACGGAGTTCCGAATAATACCGCCATACTTATCCTTAAACCATATGCCCTTAACAAATGGCTGGCTATCTCTTGCTAAGCTATCTAAATACTCTTTCAACGCGCCTTCCCCTTCCCCAATGCATATTGCGTCAACTTCAGGGCAAGCTATAACTTCTTCAGGGCAAAGCGTTGGATGAATGCCGCCGAAAATTACCTTCGGCCGCGGAAAACGTTGCTTTATAAAACTGGCTACTTCAAGCGCCTTGCCGAAATTATGGGTAAAGGTTGAAAAGGCAACAACATCAGCTGAATTATTTAAATATCCGCTAACCGTCTCACGGAAGTCTTTACCGCATAGACCGAGATCCAGTAACTTAATTTCATTTTCTTCTTCCACGGCACTCATCACATAAGCCAGCCCTATGTTTAAAGCCGGGACATTATTCGGATTAATAAAAAGTACTTTCACAGCCGTAGATTGACCCCCGCTTAAAAATAATTATCACCTATCTCGGAAACAATGTATTTATACTTTCCGCATCCCTGGTCATTCTTAATTTTATCTGTAAGAATAAAGTCCAGCATAACTTTTTTCTCACAGAGATTATCTATTTTGGTCTTTATTTCATCAATCGCCCCAGGAATAAAATCTTCGCTTTTTTCGAAGATCACTTGAATTTTGTCAATTTCCCTCTGGATCAGCTTAAAATATCCTATACCCCTGGTTTCCGCTATAATATTTTGAAAAGCTATCCCGTTAATTATTTTACCTCCGGGCAAAATAATAAAATCAGTTTTCCTCCCTTTTAAGCCCTGCAAAACCGGGAAGCTTCTGCCGCAAGGACAGTCCGAATCAGAAAACACAGCGATATCATCTTGTTTATATCTTATCAGCGGTAGTGTATAATTATATAGATTTGTAACGACGACCTCCCCTTCCTCGCCGGGAGAAACCTTTTTATCATTTTTAACCAGCTCTAAGAAAACATTGTCCGAAGTTATGTGCAAACTTCCCCGGGGACATTCTGCAGCGATAGACCCACCCTCCATCGACCCATAGCTAATGGCCACAGGACATTGAAAAACCTTGGCGATAACCTGTTTTTGGTAAACCGACAGAGATTCTGCTCCCGCAGAAATAAATTTAAGTGACGAACAATTTAATTTTAATCCCTTTTTTTCGATAAACTTCGCCAATAAATATATCGCGTTTGCATATCCGATTAAAACTCTGGGTTTATAATTTTTTATAACTTCAATATATCTTTCCATGCTTTTTTGCCCCATATCAAAGGCATTTAACACGTTTATGTTCATTAAATATATCAACCAGCGGTTTAATCTGCTTTTAAAATAAGTTTCCGCAGGTATGCCTCTTAACCTAACCCGTTTGTCGCTGATGCCAACTCCATGCCAATTTAACATCCTCAATTTTGCTGCCATATCAGCGGAACGTCTTTTATTGCAGAGATAAAGGACAAGCGGATCTCCGGTTGAACCCCCGGTTTTTACCTTTAATAGTTGACTTCTGTCCACGCCTCTGGCTATAAACTTATCAATGTTGTCTCGTACAATTCTTTTGGTCAAAAATGGCAACTTTTCAAAATCGGCAAAAGAATTCATTTTATAAGGATTAAAACTATGCTGATCAAATGACTCATTATAATAAGGCACATTTTTGTATGCCTGCTCTAATAGTGACTTAAGTCTATAAAACTGATATTCCCGCAGCTCTGCTTTCCCATACCATTGGGTTTGGAGGAAATGCCTATACTGATCCAAGGTATTCCTACCCTGCAGAGTTTCATAAAAATAAAAAACGGTTTTCGAAAATGAAGTTAGCATATTTCTATTTACCAGGTAGACTGTTTAATTACCTTTTAAAATACCGCTTAACGGCTTGATAAAAATAATACCGGTAATGGGCAAAAAGCAAGTGGTCGTGCTTTATTAGCATATTAACAATTTTTAAAAGATCTATACAGCTATGCGGGGCAAGATGAAAAAATCTATACAGCCGCTTCGCGGTTATAAATTTTACGGCCCCGGGAGGTAACAACGGAAGAAGTTTAAATAATATTAAAAAATTCTTATTCATCAAATTTACTTCTTTATTTGTACCCTTAATAATGTCGCCACGCCTGTGATTACCATAATCAGTGGTCTTGCCCTGGTTAACGCTATTGAGATCCTCCTCCGTTAACCACCCTTTTTCCCTGGCCATCTCTATTATTTTCGTACCAGGATAATAGGTAAGCCAAAAGCAAGATATGCTGTCGGGCCGGGTGCGGTTATAAAAATCTGCGGCGATTGCCTGCTCTTTCTCCCCTTCCATCGGCAAACCGAACATATGATCCACCTGGACTTTTAACCCTGTTTTCCTGCAGGCCTTGATGATCCTCTCGATCTGGGCGTTAGTTTCCAGGCGGTTTAATATATTTTTGCGGTTGGTTTCCACAGCGCTTTCTACGCCGATCTGCATCAAAAAACATCCGGCTGCTTTTAAAAGACAGATCATCTCCTCATCCAGGTACAAAACATGCTGGTAACAATAAAACGGCGTATTTATTTCTGCCTTGTATCTTTTTAAGAATTCCCGAAGCCAGGCGCGGTCATAACCGAAGGCGTCATCGAAAAAGAGCACCTTTTTATACCTATACTTCAATTTACCCTCTTTAAGCTCGGTTAGAACATTCTCCACGCTCCTGCGGCGGATAGCCGCTTTGCCGTTTAACTGATAAAGATGATGCAAAAAGTAATTACCGCAAAAAGTGCAGTTAAACGGACACCCCCGGCTGGTGATAATCATATACTTGCTGTAGAGCAGCGGGATCTCCTGATAGATGGATTTGTCCGGGAAGGGTATCCGGTTAAGATCTTGCTCTAGAGGCCGCAGGGGGTTTCTGATGACGGCTGTCTGGTCTTTAAACCAAATATTCCTGATATTGCGGGATAATTCCTTGCTCTCTAGGCTTTTAGCCAACTCGCAGATAGCTTCCTCTCCTTCACCGATACAGACCATATCAACAAAATCATTACTAATGACCTGCTCCGGAGCCGCGGAGGCGTGATAGCCGCCGAAGATAATCGGGATATCGAAAGCTGCTTTTATCTCCCTGGCCATCGCGCAAGCCCACTGGTAGGTGCTGGTAACTACCGAGAACCCAATAAGTTGAGGCTTAAATATTTTAATCTCTTCAATAATCTTCTTCTTTTGGCTAAAGAGGTTTTTTAGGGTATCGTTACTTTCGCTGAACAGGCCGGGATCGAATATTTGTTTGGTCTGATGGCCACCTTCCCTGAGAGCGCTGGAG
Organism: Candidatus Omnitrophota bacterium; assembly: GCA_041308825.1. Taxonomy (GTDB): domain Bacteria; phylum Omnitrophota; class Gorgyraeia; order Gygaellales; family Profunditerraquicolaceae; genus UBA6249. Next base: position 54 of record JBFZAU010000019.1, on the reverse strand, counting down.
AGATATTCTATCCCCAGGTTTTCGGTTCCCAACATAATGAAGGCGATTTTCATT
>JBFZAU010000018.1:0-11977 GCA_041308825.1 Candidatus Omnitrophota bacterium | reverse complement strand
GTCCTGGAAGATTACGAACGGGCGAAAAAGAGAAACGCTAAAATTTACGCCGAGATCGTCGGATTTAACAGCCTGGGCAACGGCGCGCATGTCAGCGAATCAAACCGCCAGGCAATCACATCCTGCATCAATGAAACTTTAAGCAGGGCCAATGTTTCGCCGGAGCAAGTCGACTATATTAATGCTCACGCTACCGCCACGATTCAAGGGGATAAGGAGGAGGCGGCGGCGATCAGGGAAATTTTCGGTAACGCAGTAGCGGTAAGCAGTTTAAAAGGCAATATCGGCCACACCCTGGGTGCCAGCGGCGCGATCGAATTGATCGCCTCCTTGATCATGATGGAAAAAAGCAGGATTTACCCTACTTTAAACTTAACCGAACCGGATCCTGATTGCGCCGGGATCAATCACATTATGCGGCCGCTAAACAAAGAAATAAATATCCTGCTTAAAAATTGTTTTGCTTTCGGCGGGATCAATGCCAGTTTAATCTGCAAAAAGGAGCAATAAAAAATAGCCGTGTCATAGTAATGGCACTTTTGACAACAGGAGGCACAATGACGGAAAGCGAAGTAATTAAATTAACCAACGAAGTATTTGTAGATTCCTTTGAAATTGAAGCATCTAAGCTGGTTCCGCAAGCCAATATTTTTAATGACTTAGGGCTGGATAGCCTGGATATCGTAGATTTGGTCGTCGCCTTGCAAAAGAAATTCCAAGTTACGATCCGCGACGATGAAAGAGTACGCACCATCCGCACGCTGGGCGACCTGCAGCAATTCATCTTAACCATCAAGAAGGAAATCGGAAAATAATGCGGCTTTTTAAAATCGCATTTTTAAATTTTTTCTTTTATACGTTCTTTTTTATATTTTCACTGACGGCTTTTCTCAACCTGGGCATCTTCATCATATTTGCGCTTGCATTTTTAACCAAGCGGAGGATTTTTAAACTCCTGCGCCAGGCCATCCGCTGGTACGGCGCGGTGATTATCCGTATCCTGCCTTGGCCGCTAGTGCGCCTTGATTATAAGAATGCCGGGCAAAATGACCCTGCGGGGCCGTATATCTTTGTCTGCAACCACCGCTCCGCCTGTGACCCTTTCTTAATGGCGGTTTTCCCCTACGAAATTATCCAAGTCGTAAATATCTGGCCATTCCGCCTGCCGGCGCTGGGGATAATTGCTAAAATTGCGGGATATTTAAGCGTGCGGGAAATGCCCTATGCGGAGTTCGCGGCTAAAACCGCCTGGTTAATCAAAACCGGCGTTTCTCTCGCCGCCTTCCCGGAAGGGACGCGTTCGCGCGATAAATCCGTCGGCCAGTTTCACAGCGCCGTTTTTCGTACCGCGCTTGAGACCGGCGCTGCGATTGTCCCGGTTTGTATCACCGGCAATGAAAACGTACCGCCAATCGGTTCGGGGATTTTACGCCCCGCTTTAATTAAAATTCGCCGTTTGCCGGCTTTAACGCAAGATAGATACCGGGATTTTACCCCTTACAAACTAAAAAATTATGTGCGCGATATGATTGCCAAAGAAGTTTTACTGATGGAACAAGAGAAATGAAAAATCTGTATTCCTATAAAAATTTAGAGTTTGCCTCATTAAAAAAGATCAAAACCGCACAAAACCTTCTGCTTAAAACACACTTAAGCTATTGCCGTAAAAATTCCCCTTTTTACCGTAAATTATTTAAAGAGAAAAATGTGGACTTAAAAAATATTAGCCTGGATAATTTGGCTGCTCTTCCTTTAACCGGCAAATCTGATATTGAAAAGCACAATGATGCCCTCCTGGCGGTGCCTGCCGAAAAAATAGAGGACATTGTTCTTTCCAGCGGCACCTGCGGGCAGCCGACTAAAATTTCATATAGCGCCTGGGACTTAAACCGCCTGGCTTACAATGAACAACAATCCTTTGCTGCTTGCGGGCTTACTTCTCAAGACCGGGTATTGCTCACCTGCACCATGGATCGCTGCTTTGTAGCCGGCTTAGCTTATTATCTAGGTATCCGCGCAATCGGCGCCGCGGCAATCCGCAACGGCTTAAACAGCTTAGAGAGCCATTTAGGGCTGATCCGGCGCCTTAAACCTACCGCGATCATCGGCGTGCCCAGCTTTATCAGGAAACTCGGGCTTTTTCTTGATCAGCAGGGGTATCCGGCCGCTAAAAGCGAAGTCAAGAAAATTATCTGTATCGGTGAGCCACTGCGCGATAAAAATTTAAAATTTCTTAAAGTAGGAGAGGACCTGGAAAAAATCTGGAAGGCCAAAGCCTATTCTACTTACTCCTCCAGCGAAATCGTTTCTACCTTCTGCGAATGCAGTGCCCAATCCGGCGGACACCTGCATCCGGAACTGGCGGTTGCCGAAATCGTCGACGATCAAAACCGGGTCCTTCCGGCCGGACAAGTCGGGGAATTAGTGGTGACCCCTTTGCAAATTCAGGCAATGCCTTTAGTGCGTTTTAAGACCGGGGATATCAGCTTTTTAATCGAGCAGCCTTGCACCTGCGGCAGAAAATCTATCCGGCTTGGTCCGATCTTAGGCAGAAAGAAACAAATGATGAAAGTGCAGGGGACCACCTTCTACCCCCAGGCGATTTACTCCTGCTTAGAAACGATTAAGGGGATCAATGAATATTATATCAAGGCCTCAAGCGCCGGAACCCTTTCCGATAATATCGAAATTTATACCTGCGTGGACGATCCCGCTTGCACGCAAGCGCTGATCCAACAGAAACTGCAGGCTTACTTAAGAGTAACCCCGAAAGTATTTATTTGCGATGAACAGCTGATTAAGGAGCGGGTGTATACCGCCGGCTCCCGTAAACCGGTGCGCTTTATTGACCGAAGATAAAAATGCCTAACTGCCATAAAATTTTACCCAATTTTGAATTCAGCGACCAGGAAATAAAAGAGGCGGTAAAAAACCACCGCCTGCTTTCGATGGAGGTTGAATTTTCCTTGCGCTGTAATTTCCATTGCCAGTATTGTTATGTCCCGGACAAATCCACCTTCGAGAATGAATTAAGTTTCGAAGAATGGCGCGATGCGATACTGCAGGCTAAAGATTTAGGGGTAAAGAAAATTATTGTCTTAGGCGGAGAACCGATGCTTTATCCGCAGATTTTTAAAATGCTTAAATTTATTCGGGAAGAAAAGCTGGACATCGAAATGTTCACTAACGGTTTCGGGATCACCCCCGAGGCCGCCCGGCAGCTGGCTGAGTTGGGAATCCTGGTGGTCTTAAAGATCAACAGCCGCAAAGAAGATGTGCAAGATGCCCTCGCTGGCAAAAAGGGGGCCTATAAAGTTATCCAGGACGCCTTCTGTAACCTCAAACAGGCCGGCTTCGCCGCCAAACACCGCCTGGGGGTCAGCTCGATCATCTGCCAGCAGAACTTTGAAGAAATTATCCCGATGTGGGAATGGCTGCGCCAGGAAAATATTGAGCCGTATTTTGAAATTATCACTCCCCAAGGCAAAGGCAAAGATAACGAATGGCTGCATGTGGATTTACATAAATTAAAGGATACCTTTTTAAAAATCGCTGAAATTGACCGGAATAAATATGGCATCCACTGGGACCCCCAGCCGCCGCTGGTCGGCATCAAATGCCTGCGCCATCAGTTTTCCTGCCTGCTTAATTCGCAAGGCTATGTTTTACCCTGCGTGGGGATCAATATCCCGGTGGGTAATATCCGGGAGCGTAAATTGGCGGATATTATTAAAGAAAGCGAGGTCGTCCAGGACTTAAGAAATTACCGCCTGCATATCAAAGGGCCCTGCCGGCAGTGCGAAAAAATTGATAATTGCTACGGTTGCCGGGGAGCGGCTTACCAAATGACCGGTGACTACCTGGCCTCTGACCCTTTATGCTGGAATAATATTGAGCGGCAAAGTGAAATCGTACACTTACCGGCCCCGGTACATAAGTTTATCCCCCAGCAGCCGCCGATGCAAATCATCGACACCTTAGTCAGCATCGGCGAACGCACGGCTAATATCAATGTCACCATCTCCAATGATATGCTCTTTGTCCGTGATGACGGAACCCTGGATGAAACCGCTTATCTTGAATTAATCGCCCAAAGTATCGCCGCGCAAGCCGGGTTTAAGCAATCCGGAATCACCGGCCAGGCAATCGAGGGTTTTCTTTTAGGGGCTAAAAACCTGGAGATACTCGGCAGCGCTCATATCGGAGACACCCTGACCATCTCGGTTTTAAAATACGCCCGCTTCGGCGATTTCGGGGTATTTAAAGGCAAGGTCTTTAAAAACCAGGAGCTCTTAGCTCAAGGTGAAGTTAAGGTCTGGGAGAACAGGAAAAAACATGAATAAAAGAATAATCGCCGGGATCTTATTTTTCTGCTTGGCGCTGACAAATGCTTACGCAGAGGAGGCGCCTAAAGAATTAGAAGAGGTCTTAACCGGTTTGCAGGATAAAATGTCCAAAGTTGACTCTATCTCCACCGCATTTATCCAGGAAAAAAACCTGGCAATGTTTAAACAAAAAGTCATTTTAAAAGGAAATATTTATATACAAAAGCCCGAAATGCTGGCCTGGAAGGTTTCCAGCCCCTTGCGTTACGCTTTGGTTATTAACGGTACCAGCATCAACCAATGGGATCAGGATTCCGGCCGGGTTCAATCCCTCTCGCTCAACCGCAATCCTTCTTTCCAGGTGGCCATCCAGCAGATGCAAAATTGGTTCTCCGGTTCCTACAAATCGATGGAAGCCGATTACGATATTAAATTGATCAGCCAACAGCCGATTGAGCTTGAATTTATTCCTAAGTCAAAGGCGGTGTCCGCCAATTTTATCCAGCAGGTCAACGTGCTCTTTTCTCCCGACGAGCATTATATTAAACATATCTATATTCTGGAAAAGACAGGGGACTCTACCTTGCTGGAATTTATTAACCCTGAACTCAACCGGGAAATTCCCACCTCCGCCTGGGAGGTCAAAGCTTAAAACAAGATGCGTTATTTACTAAAGATCGATAACCTGATGCGCAATCACAAACGAATGGTTGCCGGTATTCTGGGTGCTGTAATCCTGGTTTCGCTGTTGGGCTTAAAATTCGTCCGCTATAATAACAATATCGAAAGCATGCTGCCGATGGATGAGGCGGTCCAGCAAGCTATGAGCTTCCTGCGTGAATCTAACTTTTCGGATAAACTGGTAATCTCTTTAAGGCTGAATGACCCGGCGGCCACCACGGAGGAGTTAATTCTGGCGACTGACCAATTAGCCGCTTCAATCAGTTCCCCTTTAGTTAAACAGGTTACCAGCGGTATTAATAGCGGCAATTTCCTGCCCGAAATGATTTTTTTTTTACAGTATCTTGGGCAACTTACGCAACCCAGCTCCTTAGTCAATCTTGAAAATCAGCTCACCCCTGAAGGCGTAAGCGAACGGCTGGCTTTTATCTACCGCCAGAGCCTTACCCCGCAGAGTTCATTTTTAATGCCCTTCTTGCGCGCCGATCCGTTTAATTTAAGCGCACCGCTACTAAGCAATATCGAAAAACTCTCCCGGGCTTCCGGTTACGACGTCACGGTCAATCGCGGGCATTTTTTAAGCCCGGACGGCCGCTCGGCGATAATCATCCTCAAGACCTCAGTGCTTTTAACCGAGGGCTTTGGCAGCCGCAAAATCGTAGATTACCTTCAAGGTAAACTGCGCAAAGTTGGCGGCTACATTAACGCCGACATTATCGCCGGCCATATGCATACGGTGGCCAATGAAGATACGATCAAAAAAGATATCCGCTTGACGACCGGCATCGCCGCCCTGGGGTTTATCTTTTTGTTTTTATTTCTGTTTAAAGACTGGCGGGCACTGATTATTTTTGCCATGCCCCTGGGCGCGGTGTTGATTACAACCTTAATTTCTTTTTTTATATTTGGCAGCCTTTCTTATTTTGTCATTGGGCTAAGCACGGTGATTGCCGGGATCAGTTTGGATTACGGTATCTACGTATATATCGCGGTGCGCAAAGCCGGCAACCAGCTGGCGACCCTGGATAAAATCCGCCAGCCGATGATCTTCGGGGCCTTAACCACCGTCAGCGTTTTTATTGTTTTTTTCTTCTCTTCCGTGGCCGGATACCATCAACTGGCATTCTTTTCAAACTTTACCATTGCGCTTTGTTTGATTTTCGCCCTATTTATCCTGCCCCACTTTATTAAACAGGGACCCGCTTTAGCTAAACCCGCCAAAAACGATTCCCCGCCGATCCCGCACTCAAAAACCGCCGATTATTTTTTGATTGGCGGCTGGCTGGTTTTGATGATTAGTACGTTGATTTTATCCGCGGGTTTAAAATTTAACAGCGATATTACCCAGTTTGATGCCGTCAGCCCGCAGGTCTTAAAAAGCGAAGAGGAGTTCCGCAAAAATTGGGGAGACCGGCAGCTGCCGGCTGTATTTGTGGTACAAGCGCCTGACCTGCAAAGCGCTTATGAAATCAACGATCAGCTATTTCGACAGGCAACCGCCGCTATTGGCAATGAAAATTTTACCAGCCTTGCTCGCCTCTGGCCGGGGCAAACCAGCCGCCGGGAAAATTTAGCCGCCTGGGAAAAATTCTGGCAGCCCGAACAAGTGAACAAATTGAAAGAATTAATTTCTGCTTCCGGGCCGGTTTATAATTTTTCCGAGGATGCCTTCGCGCCGTTTTACCGGATCCTGGAAAATCCCGCCCCGGTAGAGATTGAACCCTTAGGCCTTACTTTTTTCGCCCAGCTCAAGGAACAATTCCTCCTTGAAAACGGCACGCACTACCGGGTGCTTTCTTATTTCCCCGACGATGAACGATTCATCGAAAAGCTTACCCTGATTAAAGAAAATTTTCCCGGTTCTTTTCTGGTTTCCCGCAAGAATTTTTCCCGGCAAATTGCCCAAGCCCTCACTGGCGAATTTATATTTTTAATCATCCTGGCTATTCTGGCCACCGTCGGGCTTACCGGGCTGCTCTTAAAAAGTTTGCGCTTAATGGTCCTGGCGAGCATCCCGGTGATTACGGCATTGGCTTTAACCGGCGGAATTACCAGGTTAGCCGGACTATCCTTAAATATTCCCAGCATCATCGCCGCGATGGTCGTCATAGGATTAGTCAGCGATTACGGTATATTTATGGTATATTATTGTAAATATAAATACGAGACTGGTACGATTGCGGCGGTCAGCCTGGCTGCTTTAACCACCTTGATCGGAGCCGGGGTATTGCTATTTGCCAGGCATCCGGTTTTATTTTCGGTAGGAGTAGTGATGACCACCGGAGTGCTTTGTGGTTATCTTTCCAGCCTCCTGGTTGTCCCGGTGCTTTACCGGATATGGAACAATAAAAATGCGCCGACTGTTTAAAACCCTGGTTTTGCTGTTCTGCCTGGCTGCTGCCGCCGGGTGCCGTTCGATTCCTTTTAAGGGTATCGATTATGTGTTGCTGACGGAAGTCAACCCGGCCATAATGCTTGAGGATTTTAAGGCCGCTTTAGCGCAAAACCTGGAAATAATTAACAGTATTGTTTTTGAATTCCGCTGGCACAGCTTTGCGGCCCTGGGCTATACCCAGCTTGATTTAGAGCAGGGGACCTTTAAAGTTTCCTGTATGAATCCGGTAGGGATTAAACTCTTCGAACTGGAGGGCAACCGGCAAAAAGTAGACGCGGTCTTTGTCCTGAAAGAATTGCTGCAACGCGGGGATTTACCTAAAGCGGTAGGGGAGGATATCCGCCGGATTTATTTCGATATGCTCCCGGATGCAAACGCCAAAGTAAAAAAAGAAAAATACCGGATCATTTTTACGCAAAAAACCGGGCGCCAAACGCTAAGATATGTTTTTGCCGGTCCTCAGCGCTGGTTGACCGAGAAACATTATTATGAAGGAAAACGCAACCTTTGGAGCGTTTACTATTATAATTATCTCAACCACCAGGGAAAACTTTACCCCTCAGCTTTAATTTTAAGCCACCACCGGTTTGGCTATAATTTAGTCATCCGCTTAAAAGAGGTTCGCCTAAGATGAGTAAACTTAAACAGGAAATTAAATCCAGCCTGCGGTCAATTGAAAAATTAAACGATTTTAAAACCGCCGCGATTTTCAATTTTCCGAAGAAATTCAGCGGTTTTAAGGGCCATTTCCCGAACAATCCGATTTTACCCGGAGTCTGTAAAATCCAGGCGGCGCTTTTAACCCTGGAAGAACGTAAACATAAGAGTATCCGTTTAACTGAAATTGTCCTGGCGAAATTTTTCGCGCCGGCAACCTTCAATCAAGAACTGCTCTTTAATTTAGAGGAGCATCCGGTCAGCGAAACCGAGTCAACCCTTGCGGTTAAAGTATCCGCTAACGATAAAAAGATCGCCCAACTGCAGTTAAGAGTAAGTATTACGGATTAAATTAAGGAGCCTGGCATGCGCCAAAGAAACCGAGAGTATTTTGAGAAAATCCCCGGCTCACCGGAACCGATCAGCTTTGAGATCAAAAGAAGGGTAAGCTTTAATGAAGTGGATATTATGGGGATTGTCTGGTACGGCCAATACGCGATTTACTTTGAACAGGCCCAGACGGAACTGGGTAGAAGATGCGGATTATCCTTCCAGGATTATTACTCTAGCGGCCTGCGCGCGCCGATCGTTAAATTCCACGTTGATTACTTCCAACCGCTGATATTGGATGAAGAATTCACGGTGCAGGCATCCTATGTTTGGAGCGAGGGGGCTAAGCTGTGCATTGAGTATTGCGTCATCAAGCAGGATGGTTCAATTGCCTCGCGCGGCTATACCGTGCAGATGTTTATCGATGGTAAAACTAATCAACCTTACGCGGTTGCTCCGGAACTTTTGGAAAAACTGCGCCGGCAATGGAAAGACGGTAAATTTAAATGCCTGAAATAAAAGCCCTGATAACTGATTTTGACCTCAAGAGCGCCTATGGCCGGGGGGTTAATCCGCTTTGGGATGGGATTATCTGCGGCCCAACCCGGATTGAAAAACTCGAGCGCTTCCCGACACAATCCTTTTTAACCCATAACGCCGCTTTAGTCAGCGGCCTTAAAACCCAAGGCCCTGAATCCCTGGCGATGCAGATGCTCAAAAATTTGCTGGTGGACAATTTAAAGATTATCCCTAAAGATGCCCGCCTGATACTTGCCACTACCGTCGCAGAGATTGACCTGCTGGAGCAAGCCGTGCTGCATAAAACACACAAACCTCAAGAAAGCAGCTTAAACTTGTTTTTAAAAAAAATCCGTAAAATAACCGGCCTCAAGCAGACAATGCTGGTTTCATGCGCTTGCGCTTCATCCTCAAGCGCCCTGGCGCAAGCCGCTTGGCTCATCGCCAGCGGCCAAACCGATTGCTGCCTGGTCGCGGCGGTAGATACGGTATCGGAATTTGTCTTCAGCGGATTTTCCGCTTTAATGGCGCTGGATAAAAACCCGGCCAGGCCTTTTGATAAAAACCGCATGGGCCTTTCCCTGGGTGAAGCAGCGGGATTTATACTGCTGATGAGCCAGGCCAGGGCCAAGCAGGAAAAAAGAAGGCCGCTGGCCCAAATTGCCGGCTGGGGATTAAGCTGCGACGCAAATCATATGACCGGCCCCTCCCGCACTGGCCAAGGTTTGATCCAGGCAATCAACGGCGCTTTAACCAAAGCAAGAATGACCCCGGGTTTAATCGGAGGGATCTCCAGCCACGGGACCGGCACTCTCTATAATGATGCCATGGAATTATGCGCTTATAAAAAAATATTCAAAAATAAACCCTTGCCGGTATACTCCATCAAAGGCGGAACCGGCCACACCCTGGGGGCAGCCGGCTTAATCGAAAGCATTCTAGCGCTGAAAGTCCTGCAGGAAAAAACTATCCCCGGTACGGTGGGTTTAAAAGATATTGACCCTCAGGCGATTGGCTGGGTGAGCCCTTTGCCTGTCAAGCTGAAAAAACCCGCCCTCATTCTTAATAATTGCGGATTCGGCGGAGTGAATGCCGCTTTAATTCTAAAAGATCTTAACTAACCTCAAGGAGGAGAAATGAAAAAAATCTTAATCATCATCCTGGCTTTAACCGTAGTGGCGGTTTTAAGTTCAGCTTCGGTGCTGTTGGCCGCAGACTCAACGATCAATATTCTTTTCGATAACGGGGTAGGCGCAGGTATGGAAGCCCGCCAGGCTAAATCACAAACTAGCTTGGGAAACTGGATGGCGCCGGATTTAGTCCGGGTCTTTGGCCGCTACGCTAAGCAGGGATATACTGCTGAACTTCTTGAAAAACGCCAGGAATATAAAGCTAAACCAGGAAATTACCTGCTCATCGTGAAAATCACCGAGTATAAACCCGGCAGTAAAGCCGCACGGATGGTCGTCGGTTACGGAGCCGGCGGGGTAACCTTAAAAATACACTATGAGCTTTTCGACGGGAGCAAATCGATTTTGGCAAATGATGATGCGGTATTTTCCGGCCGGGAATGGATCAACGCCGCCCGCAAACTTAATGAAAAAACGGCTAAAGCAGTTAGCGAAAAATTAAAGAAGTAATTAAACTATGCTTAAAGGCCAAGGTTGGATTAACTTAAAAAAATACGGCTGTAAAAAGCAGGGCTGGCAAAAAACCTATGTCGACCTTAAAGTTTTATATCGCCAGCTGCAGCCGCAAATTATCCGCTATCCGGTAGCCAATTACCTGCGTTTTGACCGGGTTTCCCAGCTGGCAACCTTAGCCATTGCCTTGGCGCTTTGTGACGCAAAAATCGCCTACAGCCAGGAGAAAAAACAGCCGATCGGCATCTTGGGCACCAATACCCACGGCGCCCTCGAGGCTAACCTGGCTTACTTTAACGATTACATTGCTAACGGCCGCACCCTTGCCCGCGGCAATCTTTTTATTTATACTTTGCCTTCCAGCTTTCTGGCGGAGACGGCGATTCATTTCGGATTAACCGGTGGCCTGCTTTACCTTAATTTTCCTGACCACCAGGAGGAGCAAGCTGCAAAGTTTGCTTTAAATATGCTTAAAACTGATAAACCCAAAACCCTGCTTTTAGTTAACGCTGACTCTAGCCAGGCTGCCTGTTCGCTACTGCAAGGACCAAAATGAAACTAAAATTAATTTACCCCAAATGGCCTAAACTAAAGAATCAGCCGGAATTTAACCTGCCGCCGCACGGGCCGGTTTGTTTTGCCGCGGCCATCCCGGCTGAACATGAGCTTTCCTTTTGCGATGAGAATGTTGAGCCGCTGGATTTTAATCAGCCGGCGGATTTAATCTTTTTGTCGGTAATGCTCACCTGCCAGATGCCCCGGGCCTGGGAGATTGCCGATACCTACCGGCAAAATGGCAAAAAAGTAATTTTTGGCGGCATCGCCACCATGCTGCACCATGAGGAAACGCTTTTACATGCCGACAGCGTATTTTTAGGTGAAGCTGAAGGCAGGATGGAGGGGGTGATTGCGGATTTTAAAAACGGCACCCTGAAGAAAGTTTATCAATACCTTAATGATTTCCCGGATACCCGCTTGATCGGCACTGCCCGCCGCCAAATCCTCAAACGCCCTTTATATAATTTTCGCGGGGTGCAAATGGTGGACTTGGTGCATGCCTCGCGCGGCTGCCGGTTTAACTGTTTTCCCTGCTGCACCCCGTATTTAGGAGGGCGCAAATTCCGCCCCCGGCCGATTGACCTGGTGGTTAAAGAGCTGGAAAGTATTCCCAATAACCGGCTTTTTATCGTCGATAACTCACTTGCCCAGGATGACGCCTGGGAAAAGGAATTATTCAAGGCCATCGCCCCCCTAAAGAAAAAATGGGTTTCCCATCCGATTAAGGACACAGATGAAATCCTGGATTTAGCGGTTGCCGCCGGATGCTGGTATGTCTATCAAGCGGTAGTTGATACCTCCGAGCACATCCGCAAAAAAGTCAAGCGCCTGCAGGAAAGAGGGATCGGAGTAGAGGGGACAATCATCCT
>JBFZAU010000017.1:0-3271 GCA_041308825.1 Candidatus Omnitrophota bacterium | reverse complement strand
GCCGGAATTAATACTCTGACGATTTTCTCGTCGATAACCGTTTCAATCGCGAACCAACCGTCATCACTTAAGCCGGAAATCGTGGGTTTTTTTAAGGCGGGCAGCTGCGCCAGGACCGCTTTAAGATTCTGCTTTTTCACGTTCATTTTTAATCCCACTTTATCTTCCGCGGCAATCGCTCCTTTTAAAAGCAAGGAGATCTGTTCCATTTTAGCTTTCTTCCAATTGTCCTTGTACGCTGAGGTATTGGCGATAAACTGGGTAGTTGACTCGCATAGAGTAGCAATCTCAACCAGCTTATTCGCCCTTAAAGAGCTGCCGGTTTCGGTCAACTCTACAATCGCATCGACCAGGCCGCCGGAAACCTTAACCTCAGTTGCCCCCCAGCTGAATTCAACCTCCACCTTCACTTTGTTTTTCTGGAAATACTCTTTAGTCACATTGACTAATTCGGTAGCAATGCGCTTGCCTCTCAAATCCTTAAGCTTCTTGATCCCGGAGTCCGCCGGAACCGCCAAAACCCATCTCACCTTATTCAGGCTTTGTTTGGCATAGGTGAGATCGGTAACCCTGACAACCGCAGATTTATTCTCCAGGATCCAATCATTACCGGTAATTCCGCAGTCAAGAGCTCCGTCCTGGACATAACGGGACATTTCTTGAGCGCGTAAAAGAACCGGCTCAATCTGCGGGTCATCGATCGACGGGAAATAAGAGCGGGAGCTGGAAAGATTCAAATTAAATCCCGCTTTTTTGAACATTTTAAAGGTTGCCTCCTGAAGGCTGCCTTTAGGAAGTCCTAATTTTAGAGTTTTTTCTTTCATCGATTTGCTTTTTTATAAATTAATCCGGAATTTATTATAACCAGATTCGTATCTCTTGTAAAGCAATTATTTAAAAGGCTTTCCAACTGCATAGGGCTTTTTTATCCCAGATGCACTTCGATTAAATTCAGCTTGTTTTTCGGGAGGGCCTGGATCACTTCGCGGGAGATAATTACCGAAGCATCTTGAATCGCCGGAATCTGTTGGGCATTTAACCCTAGCCGCTTAATGCGGTATGCGCCGCTTTCTAAGTGCCGCGGATTAAAAAAAGTTACTTTTATCCGTCTTCCGGCAAAACTCCGGCTGATGCTTATTTTGCCGGAAGACTTAAATTGCCCGCTGGTCAGTTTAGGCCCGATAAATAAATCTCCGCCTTGCCCCCTCACGCCGAATGCTTGAGTAAGCAGGGTAAGCATAAACCAACTGGCTGAGCCGGTAAGATAGCTATACATCCCCCGGCCGGTAAGGTCGAAATATTCAGGCAGCCCGGGGTAAATTTTACTTTTTTCAGTATGCGCGGCCATCCTGTAGAGCGAATCCAAAGCTCCCCAGGCAGGAAGCACAAACCCTTGTTTATACAAAGCATACGCAAACATCACTACCATATGGCAAAACACCGCCCCGTTCTCCTTTTCACCGTAGGCGAAAGAAAATGCCCGGCCTAAATTATGCTGTTCCTGTTTAAAATCGGTATTTAAATGGATCCCCCCGATAGACCGGTCATAAAGATACCGCTGGACGGCGGGTAAAATCCTTTTGATTTGAGCACCGGTTGCCACCTGGCCCATAATCGGAAATACCTGGGAGGCTAAATTCATCCGCACCAAACCACCCCTTTTTCCCTCTACCCGGCGTTTACGGTTATCGTAATATCCGTTAAAAAACCCCTCTTTTAACCATTCTTTTTTTTGAATATGACGGCTCATCCAAATAGATTTCTTGATTAAAGAACGGCTTAAGGTCGCAGAGGTTAATCTGATTTTTCTGCCGGAAATACCCTCCCGGGTGGCGGCAAAATACTTCTTCAGCAGCCGGCGCTTGCAGGCGATATCCGCATAGTTAAAATCAGCCAGGAGTATTTTTAATTCTTGCGCAATCTCCCAATCCGCAAGGGTAGAATTCAATAACAACTGCGATAAAGTTTGCAGGTTCCTGGCATACATCGCGGAGAAAGCTACGCTCTCCCCGTGCTCAGGCGCCATATCCAAACCGTCATTCCAATCCGCGCCTTCCAGGCGTACATGGTTATGCGCGCCCACATTATAAAACTGAACTAAGTTCTGGACTAACAAGTGCTCTAAGACCGTACCCGAATAAATTTTCCCGGATTTTGTTTTCAGGCTTGTCGGGCAAACCGGGCTCCAGCGATAATCAATGCCTTGCCCGCGGTTTACTTGGTGATTTCTAAAATAAGTAGCCGAAGCGGTTAAAATCCCGAAATCTCCGGTCTCCTGGATATAAAGATCCAGGGTAATCAGCGGCCAAACCCCGTGATCCATCCAAACCCGGCTGAGATTATTGCGATCGGCAATAAACTCCCCCGGTTTTTTCCCGATGATCGTCGCATTAGACCCGTCAATCTTCACCCCGCAAAAATTATTAACTAAAAGCGGCCGCACGCTTTCCGGGTTATTTAAAATAAGCCCTAAACAATCCTGCCAAAGATCGCGCCAACCCCGGCCGCCTTTACCATAATCAAAGTCGGGCAGAAATGAACAACCGAAAATTTTTCTTAAGCTCGGCTGGATATTCACCCAGCGCAGCCAATTATCAAAATGTTTATCTGCACTTTCCTGCTCAACTGAACTTGACTGCTTGCGCCAGAATTCCCTGGTGACACCAAGACAGGCATCGGCTTTTTTAGAGGAACCAAACTTGCGCAGCAGGCGGACTAAATCACAATCTTTCGGGGAAATCCCCATAATTATCGTATAAGTCGCCGTTTCACCGTAAGCTAAAACGGCTCTGGCGAAACGCATTGCCCCCATCGGCTCCTTGCCTTGTTTACCGGCGGTTTGGGGAAGCCGGTTTTTAAAAACTGCCTCCGGGAATTCCAAGTCACCGCTATCGCCGCAAAAATCTTCCTGCGTAGAATAAATATACTGCGCCGGCCTGCCCCTCTGATCGCAGGCGGCGACATAATAAATCGTATTATTCGGCCGGTGGCTAGCTTCATCAAAAAGCAATGTCGGTTTTACTTTGATTCCGTATTTTTCCTCTTTAACCCGGGTTAAAAGCGCGCTGACATGGCGATGATCACGCAGATTATCGGCACTGCGGGCATATAAAGGTATCGCCGCATAAGGAATAAAGCTGACTTTATTTCTACTGAGATTGGTAATTTTAACCTGCATCAATTCCAAGGCATCCTTACCTGCGGGGACAAAAGACAAAATTTCTGACTGCAACCCTAAAGGCTTATTTTTGCGGCTGATCCGCTGATAGAG
>JBFZAU010000016.1:0-12536 GCA_041308825.1 Candidatus Omnitrophota bacterium | reverse complement strand
ATCGAGATATTATGCGGCCAAAGAGGCTGGCCATTAACCAGGTCAAAAGCCTTAATCGAGTGAATGCGCTCATGTTCAAATTCAATTCTGATGGGTAATTCAAAAGAGTAAGGAAAAATATCGATAATCCCGCCGCGGCAGGAAAAATCCCCTTCCGCCGCTACCGCACTTTGCCGGCTATAGCCAAAATCAACCAGCTGCGCAGATAATCTTTCTAAATCGATTTCCTGATTAAGATATAACTTAAGCGATTTAAATAACATATTAAAAAAATGGGGTCAGAATTATTTTTCCATTTCAACCGTAACGAAAAAATAATTCTGACCCCATTTTTACCCCATTTTGCTTCCCTTTTACTTAGCCCCCTTACCGCTCCATGCCAAAACCAACGGAGAAGCAATAAAAATCGTGGAATATACTCCGGAAATAAACCCGACAAACAGGGCAAAAGAAAAATTATTCAGTACCGCACCGCCGTAAAACAAGAAAGACAGAACCACCAGCAGCGTAACCCCGGAAGTAAGTACAGTCCGGCCCAAGGTTTGATTAACACTTAAGTTGATCAACTCCTTTAAAGAAAGTTTTCGGTAAAGCCGGGCATTTTCCCGCACCCGGTCATAAATCACAATCGTGTCATTAATAGAATAGCCGGCAATCGTCAAAAAAGCAGTAATACTTAAAAGATCGATTTGCCGGTTAGTCACCACTAAAAATCCCAGTGCCACCAGTACATCGTGAATAAGCGCGATTATACCGGCAATGGCAAAGTTTACGTGTTTAAACCGGAAACCCACGTAGATCAGGATCCCCGCCAATGACCAGGCCAAAGCCAATATCGCCTTGGTTTTAAGATGGCGGCCCGCCACCGGCCCTACGCGCTCAATCCTTAATATCTGGATATCCTGTTCCGGGAAAGAAGTTTTCAGCTTATCCGTCAAGACCTGATTTTTATCCTCGGTAGTCCTGATTAAAATTACCCGGGGATTATCTTTAAACTGCTGGATACTGGCATCTGCCAGGTTTATATCTTTTAAAACTTGGCGGACCTGGTCCATCTCCGGAGGGTTCTTAAAGGCATACTCCTGCAGCTGGCCGCCGGCAAAATCAATCCCGTAAGCTGCCGGGCCCTGCTTAAAATAGGAAAAAAGCCCTACCCCGATTACAATAATGGAGATAGCGTAAAATATTTTCCGCTTACCGATAAAATCAAGCTTGGTTTCTCCGATTAATTTAAGCATGGGTAAAGATTTCTTAATCCAACCCAAATTAAGCAGTACCTCAAAAATTACCCTAGTCACAACGATGGCGGTAAACATGCTGGCGATTAAACCGATGGTCAAGGTAACAGCGAAGCCACGGATCGGGCCGGTACCGAACTGGAACAATAAAAATGCCGCAATCAAAGTCGTAAGGTTAGAATCAAAGATCGCACTAAAAGCCCGGCTATAACCATTACCGATTGCCTGACGCAAGTTTCTTCCGGCAGCCAGTTCCTCCCGGATCCTTTCGTTAATTAAAACATTGGCATCCACCGCCATACCTAAAGATAAAGCGATACCGGCGATACCCGGCAAAGTTAAAGTCGCTGAA
Source organism: Candidatus Omnitrophota bacterium (assembly GCA_041308825.1). Classification (GTDB taxonomy): domain Bacteria; phylum Omnitrophota; class Gorgyraeia; order Gygaellales; family Profunditerraquicolaceae; genus UBA6249. The sequence continues at coordinate 10,946 of JBFZAU010000016.1, read as the reverse complement.
ATCCCAGGAAAGAGTACCGGCAATAACCCCAAGCCGCCCATAATGACTATAAGGTTCAGAAAAAGCGAAATGTCGCTGACTAATCCCGCTAAAAGATAATAGGAGGCCATAAAAATAAACACTAGGATACAGCCTACCAAGGCGGCCTTGACCCCTTTATTTATCGAATCCTGGCCCAAAAGCGGGCCGACTGTTCTTTCCTCTTCGATGTGCATCGGAGCAGGTAAAGCGCCAATCCTCAAAATCAGCGCTAAATCCGACGCCGCCGCCGCATCAAATCTGCCGGTGATTACGGCTTCACCTGAAGGAATCGCTTCCCTGATTCTGGGCGCAGATTGTACTTTTCCGTCTAAAACGATAGCCAGACGCTTTCCGACGTTGGAGGCGGTTACCTCTGCGAATTTCTTGGCCCCCGCAGCATTAAACTGCAAAGCGACGATCGGCTCATTAAACTGGCTTTGATCAAAACGCACCATGGCATTGGTTAAAGCATCCCCTACCAAGACTGCCTGTTTTTCAACGAGCAAGGGCTCATTTTCATCCAAAGTATATTTTAATTCAAAACCTTCGGGGACCACCCCATCCAGCGCCTCTTTAAGTTTTTGGTTATCGCTGGCCACAACCTTAAATTCCAACATTGCGGTTTTGCCGATTAAATCAATTGCCCTTTCCCGGTCAGTAACCCCCGGCAGCTGCACCACAATCTCATCTTCACCCTGTTTTTGAATGGAAGTTTCCCGCACACCGAATTCATCGATCCGGTTGCGGATTATCTCTACCGCCCGGTCACAAGCATCCAGCTTAGCCTGGCCATCCAGGTGGCTGGTATCGACTTTGAGCAAAAGATGCATTCCGCCCTGTAAATCCAAACCCAGGTTAATGCGCTTCTCTAAAGGAAAGGCATAAAAAGCACACAATCCTACCACTCCTAAAATCAGCAATATTTTATAAAGCAACTTTCTTTCCATGGTCTCCTAGCTCCTGTTGTGGGCGGCCCCAGATATATTTAATTAGACTTGGGGTTTTTAATATAGGCCACGCTGCTTTTTTCGATCTCCATCTTGACATCTTCATCGATCCGTAAAATTACAGTCTTTTCTTTGACGTTAACGATGGTCCCGTGGATACCGCTTAAAGTTACAACTTCATCATTTTTGGCAACCGCTCCCAGCATCTTTTGATGCTCTTTTTCTTTTTGCTTTTGCGGCCTGATCAGCAGAAAGTAAAAAATAATAAAAATTAACGCTAGCGGGAAAAGCTGAACTAACGGATTAACGGCGGTAGATTCTGGCATCTTAGGCCCCCTTGTTTGATTTCTTTAATAAACTTTTTACGGTCACGGATAACTGGGCGCCGTTTTTAACCCATTCAGCCAGACGGTCTTTCTTCAGCACTGCCTGTCCGGTTGTCGGTTTATAATAACCCAGTTCTTCAATTACCCGGCTGTCCCGGCCCATCCGCTCATCAAAAACCGTAACCCTAAAATGCGGTTTACCCTTGGGATTTTTTCCGATCCTTCTTAAACGAATATGTACTGCCATGCTGATTACCTCCCATTAAATGAGCAGACGCAAATTTTAGCCGTCCGCGAATTCGAGCACCTTATGCTCTTGTTTAGCGAAGTCCTTGCGAGTGAAACGAGCAAGGATTTATTTCGCCGAGATGCAAAAATTCTAGAGAATTTTTGCGTGCATCTGAGGCGAAACTTTTTATTATAAACTCTATCTCCTAATCGCTTCTATCAACGCTTTAGCTTTATTCACTGATTCCTGGTACTCTTTTCCCGGGACAGAGTCAGCGACAATCCCTCCCCCGGCCTGCACGTAGGCTGCGCCATCCTTAAGTACAATCGTACGAATTGCGATACAGGTATCTAAATTATGCGAAAAACTGAAATAACCGATCGCCCCGGCATATAAGGAGCGCCTGAGATTCTCCAGCTCATCAATAATCTGCATGGCGCGGATCTTAGGACTCCCGGAAACAGTACCTGCAGGAAATGCGGCTTTCAATACATCATAGATATCAAACCTTTTTTTGTCAAGCACGGCGCTTACTTCGCTGACCAAGTGCATCACGTGCGAATATCTTTCTACGCGCATAAAATCATTAACCTTAACCTGCCCCAGCTTAGAGATCCTGCCCAGATCGTTTCTGCCTAAATCTACTAACATCAAATGTTCCGCTCTCTCCTTTTCATCAGCCAGAAGCTCCCGCTCTAAGCAGCGGTCTTCTTTTTCGTTTTTGCCCCGGCGGCGCGTACCGGCAATCGGACGGGTCTGGACTAAACCATTTTCACAACGCACCAAAATCTCCGGGCTTGAGCCCACGATCGAAAAATCCTTAAATTTCAGATAATACATGTACGGTGAAGGATTAAGGCTGCGCAGGGCCCGGTAGATGGCAAAACCGTTTTTTGGCGTTTTAACCTTAAAACGCTGCGACAATACCACCTGAATAATATCGCCTTTTTTAATATAAGTCTTGGCTTTTTTAACGATACGGATAAATTCGGATTTTTTAAGATTACTGGTCACCTCCAACCGCCCAGGACGGCTGGCATCGGCGACTGCGACAGTACACTGATTGAAATTATGATGGATGGCCTCGATCTTTGCCAAAGCCTGCGCATAAAGCTGCTTTTTTTCGGATAATGAAGAATTTTCCGGTAAAATAACATTGCTTAAAATCTTGATCGTATGGTTAAGCCGGTCAAAGATCAAAAGCGTATCGGTAAGAATCAAAAGTGTATCCGGAATTCCCAAAAGGTCCGGATTCTTATCCGGAATATTCTCAAAAAAACTCACCATACCGTATCCCAGATAACCGACTAACCCGCCGTAGAAACGCGGCAGCCCCGCAACTTCGACGCTGCGAAAATTCTGCATTATTTTTTTTATCTCATCTAAAGGGGATAGCGCAGTAACAAAACTTCTGCGTTTATTGCTCGCAGGATAAATAACCTCAATTTTCCTGGACCGGCTTTTAAAGATCAGGCTGGGATTGGTTCCCAAAAATGAATAGCGGGCAATCTTCTCCTGCCCCTCAACCGATTCCAAAAGAAAAGAATAATCCCCCTGTTTGATTTTTAAAAAGGCCGAGACCGGAGTATCCAGGTCAGCGTTAATCTCTTTATAAACGGGGATGAGGTTGCCTTTTTTAGTTAGCTTGAGAAATTCTTTTAAATCCGGTTTAATCATTATTTAATCTTCCTGAAGAAACAACTGCGCTTACCCGTGTGGCAAGCTTTACCTATCTGGCGTACGCGGATTAAAAGCGTGTCGAGATCGCAATCATAAGCTACGGATTTAACAAACTGGAAATGCCCGCTGGTTAACCCTTTAACCCAATACTCTTTTCTGGAGCGGGACCAAAAGCAGGTCCTACCTAACTTTAAAGTACGCCGCAGAGATTCCTGGTTCATATAGGCCAGCATTAACACTTCGTTATTTTTATAATCCTGGACAATCGCCGGAATCAATCCGTTTTTGTCAAATTTTAAACTCCCTAATTTGAATGATATCTTTTTCACAACTTTCCTTTCTTGAGCGATGAGCTTTAAGCCGTATACTTTTGGTTTAAAACTTATCGCTTATAACTTACAGCTTATAGCTTAATTCAACCTTACCGCTACCCCTCTTTCCTTAAGATAATCTTTGACCTGCCTTATGCTTAACTCCTGATAATGAAAAAGCGAAGCCGCCAAAGCTGCGTTGGCTGCACCCGTAGTAAATACGTTGTAAAAATCCTCCAGGGACCCGGCGCCGCCGGAGGCAATCACGGGAATGTTTACCTTTTGCGATATGGCCCGGGTTAATTCCAAATCATAACCATTCTTAGTTCCGTCGCAATCCATACTGGTCAAAAGGATCTCTCCCGCCCCCAGCCTGGCTACTTTCTGGGCCCACACCAAAGCGTCAATTCCGGTCGGGGTCCGCCCGCCGTTAATAAATACCTCCCAGTGATCAGTTTGCTTTTTAGCGTCAATCGCCAACACAATACACTGGCTGCCGAATCTTTTGGCCGCCTCGCTGATTAACTGCGGGCATTTTACCGCCTGGGTATTCAGTGAAACTTTTTCGGCGCCGGCGTTGAGTAAATTACGGATATCACAAATCTCTCCGATTCCTCCGCCAACGGTAAAGGGCATAAAAATATTAGAAGCGATTTTTTCAACCAGATCAACCAGGGTCTTTCTGTTTTCAAAACTGGCGGTGATATCCAAAAAAACCAGCTCATCGGCGCCTTGGGCGTCATAGATTTTAGCCGCCTCCACCGGATCTCCGGCATCCCGCAGGCCTAAAAATTTAACCCCTTTAACTACCCGGCCTTCTTTAATATCCAGGCAGGGAATTATGCGTTTACTCAACATAAGAATGCGCTGCTTATTTGACTTTCTTGTTCAAATACTCCCTTAAAGCTGCCGCGGTATTTTTACCGACCTGGCCGTCAACCTGCAGGTTATTCGCTTTCTGAAAGGCCCGGATCGCCCGGCGGGTCTTTTTACCAATTTTACCGTCAATTACCCCGTCAAAATAACCGGCATTGGCCAACGCGGTTTGAATCTGTTTAACATTAAGGCTTTCGCTATTCTGATCAACCGCTTCCATAGCCGCCGGTTCATTCTTAACCATTTCTTTCAAGCTGTTGATTTCGTTATCTTTTTCGCTTAACTGTGCCTCCAGTAGCGAAACCTTGTTACGTAATTCCTGATTCGATAGTTCACTCTTATTCACCGTAGCACAACCGCTTAATACCAACATACCTAAAATTAATCCGCACCCCGCTGCTTTTCTCACCATCTTTTTCCCCTTTCTTTTTGACGATATGACCTAAACACTGACCGCTTTCTGCGCTTCTGCTAATGTAAATCTCCCTTCATACAAAGCTTTACCGATAATAATTGCGGATAGGCCGGCCTTTTGCAGCTTATCCAGTTTCGCCAAATCTTTTAAACCCGATACTCCTCCGGAAGCAATGATTTTAACCTGCGTGGCCTTAAGCATTTCTTTAATTCCGGCAATATTCGGGCCGGCTAAGGTGCCGTCTTTGGAAATATCCGTATAGATCAGCTGCTTAAATCCGATCGCCTTTAATTCCTTGGCTAAGGCTAGCGCTGTTTTAGCTACCCCGCTATTCCACCCGCGGGTTAAAACCTTACCGTCTTTAGCGTCAATACTGACGATAATTTTATCTTGGAATCTTTTGCGCGCCTGCTTTAAGAATGCTCCATCGGCAGCCGCCCGGGTACCTAAAATAACCCTGCTAACCCCTAGGCTTAATAACTTAGAAATAGTATCAATACTTCTTACCCCGCCGCCAAACTCTACGCCAACCTTTACCTGATCAATTATTTTCTTTAAAGCTTCAAGATTTTTAGGAGTACCGCTGGAAGCCCCGTCTAAATCCACAATATGGAAAAACTTAGCCCCCTGTTTAGCCCAATGTTTGGCAACTTTAACCGGATCAAGCGAATAAACCTTCTCTTGATCAAATTTACCCTGAAAGAGCCGGACAACCTTGCCCCCTCTTAAATCAATAGCCGGTATAATTAACATCGCTCCACGAAGTTTTTGATGATTTTTAATCCCTGCGCCTGGCTTTTTTCCGGGTGAAACTGCACCCCGTATACATTATCTTGGGCCAGAATACAGGCAAACTCTAAGCCATAATCACAAGTAGCGGCAATCACCGATTGATCAACCGGGGCCGGGTAATACGAATGGCAGAAATAAACTTGACCTCCGTCAAAGCCGGTTAACAAAACAGAACCCTGCGCTATTACCTTAACGTCATTCCACCCCATATGCGGGACCTTCAAATTGCCTTGCGCCTTAAATTTTACGACTTCCCCCTTGATTATACCTAAGCCTTTGGTGCCTTGAGCCTCCTGGCTTTTGTCCAATAAAAGCTGCATCCCCAAACAAATCCCCAGAAACGGCTTCTTAAGCTCGATTTGGTCCCGGATAAGGCCGACCAGATCCAGCCTATTTAATTCCTGCATCGCGTCATCAAAAGCCCCTACGCCGGGCAGGATAATTTTATCCGCCGCGCTGATCTGGGCCATTTTATTGCTGATTAAGGGATTAGCCCCGCAAACCTGGATGGCTTTGGCTACGCTATGAATATTACCCATCCCGTAGTCGATAATCGCAATCTTCATTTAGTCAATTACGCCTTTGGTTGAAGGAATGCCTTTCCGGCGGGGGTCAATCCCCACGGCTTCTGCGAGGGCCTTACCTAAGGCTTTAAACACCGGCTCCAAAGAGGTGTGCAAATCGTTACTTGGATTTTCGATTTTAATATTAAGATTCATTCCGAGCTGCTTAGTGAAAGCGTCAAAAAAATGCTCCGCGTATTCCATTTTGTATTTTTCTTCCCCTTGAGCAAGAGGATCTGCCACTGCTTTACCCGACAAATCCATCTTAAGCGAAGCTCTTCCGCTAATATCCAAAGTAACACTAGCCGTAACCTCTTCCATGGGGACTGCGGCAAAACCATTGCGATTAATTCCCGCCTTATCCCCTAAAGCCTCTTTAAAAGCCTGGCCTAAAACAATCCCTAAATCTTCATTAGCGTGATGAATATCAACTTTAAAATCCGCTTCTTTAGTCGTAACCTCCAGATCAAAATGCCCCCAAAAAGCAAATAACTCCAGCATGTGATCTAAAAATCCAATACCGGAATCGATTTTTGATTTTCCTTCCCCGTCAATATTTAAATTGACCGAAATATCTGTCTCACTGCTTTTACGATTTTTGATTACTTGTCGCATTATATTCACCTTTGGAGTAAAATTATATAAACCTGCTCTTTACCGAATCCACGTGTTTTTGCAAACCTTCAATCCCGGCAATCTTTTCTAGCGGCTCGCGAATCTTCTCCAGCGCTTTTTTAGAATAGCTGATAATATGGCTGCTCTTGATAAAATCGGTAACGTTTAGGCCGGAGAAGAAACGAGCGGTGCCTTGCGTCGGTAATACATGGCTGGGCCCGGCCACATAATCCCCCAGGGCCACCGGGCTATAAGGCCCTAAAAATATCGCGCCGGCATTTTTTATATCTTTAAGCAGCTTCTGGGGATTCTGTACTAAAATTTCCAGATGCTCCGGAGCGATTTTATTGGCGACCTCGGCAGCCTGCTTTAAATTCTTAGTTAAAATAATATATCCGTTATCCCCGTCCAATTGACTCTTTACCTCGCGCGCTAAATCCTTGGAATTAGTAATCAAAATCGCTAATCCCTTGGCATGTTCGGCCTGGGCGCGTAAATCCGCGACGATAAATTTAGGATCACTTAAACGGTTGGCAATAATCACAAGCTCTGTGGGACCGGCAATCATATCGATATCGACAATCCCGAAAACCTGCCGCTTGGCCTCGCTGACATAAACATTACCCGGACCGACAATCTTGTCGACTTTGGGAACGATTTTTGTCCCGTAAGCCAAAGCCGCAATGCCCTGCGCTCCGCCTACCCGGTAAACTTCATCAACCTTCAAAAGGTCAGCCACGACCAAAATGTGCGGATTAATATATCCGTTTTTATCCGGAGGACTGATCAAAACAATTTTTTTAACCCCCGCCAGCTTTGCCGGTAGCACCGTCATATAAACGGTAGAAACCAAAGGCGCCGTGCCTGCCGGAATATAAACCCCCACCTTCTCCAGCGGCGTATAGTTTTCCCCGACAAAAACCCCTTCTGGCCCCTTCATTCTCCAGGATTTACGCAGCTGCTTACGGTAAAAGCGGTTTACATTCTCAATGATGACCTTTAAAGAACTAACAAAATGCGGGCTGATATTGGCATAGGCCCCGCTAATCTCAATCTGCGAAACTTTTAACTGCCGCTGGCTTAATTTAACTTTATCGAACTTGCGGGTATATTTAATCAAAGCCTCATCGCCAAAAAGGCGTACATCATCGATGATCTTGCCGACCTTTTCCTCAACCCGCTTTTGGCGGAGCTGCCCGCGGTTATAAATTTTTTCCAGTTTTTTGCTGGTGAAACGGATAATCTTCATTTTCTCTTTAAGCCTATTAACTTTAAACTTTAATTATATCTCTTAATTTATCAAAAACCAACATAAAGTTCTCCGGTTTGCTCCCGCCAGCCTGGGCAAAGTCCGGCCTGCCTCCGCCGCTTCCGCCGATTATTGGCGCAACCTGCGCGATAATCTCTTTAGCGTTCAACCCTTTAACACACAGATCTTGGGTCAAACCAATCACCAAAGAAGCCTTTTGGTTATCCTGCACACCTAAAGCAACTACACCTGAGCCCAATTTTTCTTTAATCATATCCGTAAGCGACCGCAGGGCATTGAGATCTAAATCGTTTTCAACCGAAAATACCGTCTTAATACCGTTTACGGTTACGCACTTATCAATTAAAGCCAGGGACTTAGCCGGCAGCATTTTATTTATTTCAACGCTGCGTTTTTTCTCCAGCTCTTTTTGAGCCTTTAATTTATCGCTCTTTTTAGATTCTTCAATCGCTTTTTGCTCCTGATCCTTAATGAACTGCCGGGCAAACCCGGCAGTAACCCCTTCAATCCTGCGGATACCGCTGGCGACCGAACTTTCTGAAGTGATTTTAATTAAACTGATCTCCCCGATATTAGTTAAATGCGTACCGCCGCAAAGCTCTTTGGAAATCTCACCCACCGACACTACCCGCACGCACTCTCCGTATTTTTCCTCAAAAAAAGCCAGGGCCCCGGTTTTTTTGGCCTCATCAAAAGCCATCTGGCGGCAGCCGACCGCATAATCATTATTAATATAACGGTTGGCAGCTTCTTCTACTTTTGAGATTTCTTCTTCAGTCAACCCCTTAGGATGCGTAAAGTCAAAACGAAACTTTTCCGCCGTAACCAAAGAGCCCTGCTGCTGGACATGCTTACCCAGAATTTCGCGCAGGACTGCCTGCACTATATGCGTAGCAGTGTGGTTTCTGGCAATATTTTGCCTACGCTCAAGATCAATCTGCGCAGTTACCTGGTCATTCTTTTTAAATACACCGGCACTAACCTTACCGATATGCAAAATTACATTATCGATTTTTTGAGTATCGGTAACTTCAAAAACATTTTGGCCATTAACCAATTTACCGGTATCTCCAACCTGGCCTCCCGACTCAGCATAAAATGTGGTCTGATCTAAAATAACCTGCCAGTGTCCCCCGACAGAAGCCGTACTTGTCTCTTTACCGTCTTTGAGAACAGCCAAAATATTGGCTTGGCAAGAACTCTCTTGATAACCGATAAATTTGCTGGCAGCGACCTTAACCTCCAAAGTTTGAGCACCAAACACCTCACCTTTCATTGCGCTGCCTGCTTTGGAACGCGCCTTCTGCTCTTCCATCGCCTGCTCAAATGCTTCTTGCGAAAATTTTATCCCCTGCTGATTTAGCCATTGCCTGGTCAGCTCCAGCGGAATTCCATAGGTATCATGTAACAGAAAAGCCGTCTTACCTACGGACTCTGGATTCGGCTTAGCTATAAATTCAGAAAACTTACTCTTAAACAATTCTTCACTCGAACCAAGTACATAAATAAAGTTTTCCTCCTCTGCTAAAACTATTTGAGCAATCTCTTGATGACGTTTAGCTAACTCCGGATAAGGCCTCTGCATTATTTCAACTATAATATCCACTAAACGATGCAGAAAAGGTTTTTTAAATCCCATCCCCATTAAATGCAGGCTGGCTCTACGGATTATTTTTCTTATTACATATCCTCTGCCTTCATTAGAAGGCAATATCCCATCAAAAATCGAAAATACCGCTGCCCGAATATGATCAGCGATAGCATACATAGTTTTCGGATTAGGGCTTCTTGGAGCAGACTTAATAATTTCTTGGATTACCGGCTGGAATAATTCAGTTTCAAAATTATTCTGCTTACCCTGCATCACCGCGGTCAATCGCTCTAGCCCCATTCCGGTATCGATATTTTTATTCGGTAATGGCTCTAGCCAAGCATCTTCCTGGCGGTTAAACTGCGTAAAAACCAAATTCCAGATCTCCACAAACCTCCCGCAGCTGCAGGACGGATCGCAAACCTTTTCACCGCAGCCCACCTGCGGCCCAAAATCATAAAATATTTCAGAGCAGGGACCGCAGGGGCCGTTTGGCCCCTTAGTTTTAGCTTCTGCCGGCCAAAAATTGTCCTTATCCCCCAGCCGAACGATTTTTCCTTCCGGGATTTTAACCTGATCCTTCCAAATATTGTAAGCTTCGTCATCCTCCTGATAAACCGAAACCCAAAGCTTATCCGGATCAATCGATAGCTCTTTAGTCAAAAACTCCCAAGCCCAGGTGATTGCTTCTTTTTTAAAATAATCCCCGAAGGAAAAATTTCCCAGCATTTCAAAGAAGGTATGGTGGGCGCTGGTCTTACCGACCTTCTCTAAATCATCCGTGCGCAGGCAGCGCTGAGCAGTTGCCGCCCGGGAAAACCCGGAATCAAATCCCATAAATTCTTTTTTAAATTGATTCATCCCGGCAGGAGTAAACAATACCGTCGGATCATCCTTAGGCACCAAAGAATCACTGGCGATAACTTTATGCCCTTTAACTTTAAAAAACTCCAGAAATTTTTCTCTTAAAATATCAGCGGTCATTAAAATAAAAATTTCCCCCTAATATGTATCATAATTTTTATTTTACGTCGAACGTTTCAATATTCAAATCAAAATAAAATTACCACAATATATGTCAGTAATTTTATTTTGCATCGGGCGTTTCAAGTGCGTTTCATCCAGGCCTAGCCCGATGAAGCTACTGTAACATCCAGGCTTAGTTCGACGCTAATCCTATTCTATTTCTTTCCCAACGCTCCGCATCGCCTCGCTGACGGCTTCCAGCGAAAACCCCCGGCGCATTAAATAACCGTACACCCGCATCTTTGCCTTAAGCGGATCAATACCTTGTAATTTAGAAAATCTTT
>JBFZAU010000015.1:0-11328 GCA_041308825.1 Candidatus Omnitrophota bacterium | reverse complement strand
TTGAGGAGATTTTAGGTTCCCTTGAGGGTTACAACCGGGTATTTTTAGTCGGCTGCGGGGAATGCGCCACCGCCTGCCAGAGCGGAGGAGAAGCGCAGGTAGCCCAGCTGAGCCAATTGCTTGCGCAAGCGGGTAAGACGATTACCGGTGCTTGTGTGCCTTCGGCGCCTTGCATCGCTGCGAAACTTAAAGCCGAAATGGCTAAGCACTTGAATGCTGTGCGTCAAGCAGAGGCAGTTTTGGTTTTAGCCTGCGGATTGGGGGTGCAGTCATTTAAGGACAATGATCGCTTTGGTTTAGTGGTTTTGCCGGCCTGTGATTCATTGTGCGGGGCGGTGATGGATGCCCAGGGCAACTTTTTTGAAAAGTGTTCAATGTGCTCGGAGTGCGTTTTGGCACAGACCGCTGGCATCTGTCCGGTTACCCTTTGTCCTAAGGGCCTGCAAAACGGGCCTTGTGGTGGAGTTAATCAGGGTAAGTGCGAAGTGGATAACCAGAAGGATTGCGCCTGGGTGTTGATTTACCGGGCACTGGAAAAACAAAATAGATTAGAGCAGTTAAAAGTAATCCGTCCACCGAAAGATTTTAAAAAATCAACTAAGCCGCATAAGTTGATTTTAAAATAAATATGGCCGAACAACTTCCTTATAGTGAAAGAGTGATGGAGCATTTTACTAACCCCCGTAATGTCGGGGAAATTGCTGACGCCAGCGGAATTGGTACTGTCGGTAATCCTGTTTGCGGTGATGTAATGAAAATGTATTTAAAAATAGAGAAGGAAGTGATTGTAGATGTTAAATTTAAGACTTTTGGTTGCGGGGCGGCGGTAGCGACCAGCTCGATGGTTACCGAGATGGTCAAAGGTAAAACGATCAGCCAGGCCTTAGAGATTACTAATCAAGCGGTTGCCGAAGCCTTAGGAGGTTTGCCGCCTAAAAAAATGCATTGTTCGGTTTTGGCCGAAGAGGCGCTGCGCTCGGCGCTGAAAGATTATTATAAAAAACAGGGTCAGCCGGTGCCTTTTGAAGACAAAGGGCATACCCATGAAGGTGAAGTCTGTTTGTAGGTTGGTTATGTTGACAAAAGCTCGGATACGTAGTAAAATTCTTTTAAGATTAAAAACCCAGAAGGAGGAAGACCGCAGCCGAAAAAGTAAGCTGATTACGCATAAACTTTTAAGGAATAAGGTTTTTAAAAAGGCCAAGATAGTGATGTTTTACATCGCTTTCGGGGGTGAAGTAAATACTGAAGAAATGATTAGGGAAGCTCAAAAAACCGGTAAGCTTATTTGTGTGCCGGTTTGCAGAAAAGATAGAGAAATTATGCAGCCAGCCATATTAGAAGATCACGCTAAATTAATCAAAGGGCCTTACGGAGTGCTTGAGCCCGCCACGCGGGCGCACGTTGAACCAAAAGACCTGGATCTGGTAATTGTCCCCGGGGTTGCTTTTGATAAACAAGGCAACCGTTTAGGTAGAGGCAAAGGCTGTTATGACCGTTTCCTCTGTTCACTTTCTGAAAAGACCGCATCTATCGGTCTGGCTTTTGATTTCCAGATTCTTCCCCTAGTCCCCACCGCCTGCCACGATGTAAGCGTCAAGCAAGTTATCTTTCCCTAGAACTCCTAGAGTAGTTTAAAAATAGTCCAGCAAGGTTAAAGGGAGGAAAGAACAATGATTCTCAATATATTAGTGCCCATATTTGTCGGCTTGGTGGCAGTCTACTGCGGATATTTTTTACGTAGATACGTTGCCGAGAAAAGAATAAAAAACGCCGAAGCGCAGGCTGAACATATTCTGGAACAGGCCAAAAAGGATGTTTTGGATAAACGCCGGGAAGCGGAGCTTGAGGCGAAGGACCTTTTGTATCGGATGCGGCAGGATTTTGAGCGGGAAACCAAAGACCGCAAGCAGGAGATTGTTAATTCGGAAAAACGCCTGACCCAAAAGGAAGAAAATATCGATCGCCGGATCGATTTGGTCGAGAAGAAAGAAAAAGAATTTGAACTGCGTAACGATACCTTAAAGAAACATGAAGAGTCTTTGAAGTCCAAGGATGCCCAGTTGCATGCCTTAATCGGTGAAGAAAAGGAGCGCCTGCAAAAGATTTCTTCTTTATCGGCAGAGGAAGCTAAGCAGATTCTTTTAAGCCGCCTCAATGAGGAATTGAATAATGAAAAGGCGGTATTTATCCGGCGCCAGGAGGAGGAGGTCCGCAGCACAGCCGATAAAAAAGCCCGCGAGATTATTAGCCTGGCGATTCAGCGTTGCGCGGCGGAACATACGGTTGAATCCACGGTCAGCGTAGTAACTTTACCGAATGACGAAATGAAAGGCAGGATTATCGGCCGGGAAGGCAGGAATATCCGCGCCTTGGAAATGGCTACCGGGGTAGATGTCATTATTGATGATACCCCGGGGGCAGTGACTTTGTCCGGTTTCGATGCTGTCCGACGGGAGATTGCCCGCTTAAGCCTGGAAAAGCTTATTTCCGACGGCCGGATTCACCCGGGTCGGATTGAAGAGATCGTAGAAAAAACCAAGAAGGAGATGGATGAAAAGATCCGCGAGGAGGGAGAGCGCGCGGCTTTTGAGGCCGGAGTAAATGGTTTGCATCCGGAGATTATCAAGCTTTTGGGTAGATTAAAATACCGTACCAGTTACGGGCAGAATGCCCTGCAGCATTCTAAAGAGGTTTCTTTTATTTTGGGGATTATGGCTTCAGAGATTGGGCTGGACTTTAAGCTGGGGCGTAGAATCGGCCTGTTGCATGATATCGGTAAAGCCGTAGACCATCAGGTGGAAGGTACGCATGCCAAATTGGGGGCGGATTTGGCCAAGAAGTTTAATGAAGGCGCAGAAGTGGTGGCGGCCATAGAGTCCCACCATGAAGAATCAAGCCCGGTAAGCATCTATTCTGTTTTAGCGATTGCCGCTGATGCGGTAAGCGCCGCTCGTCCCGGAGCCAGAAGAGAAACGCTGGAGATTTACGTTAAGCGTTTGGATAAACTGGAGTCGATTGCGAATTTGTTTAAGGGAGTGGAGAAATCTTTCGCGATTCAGGCGGGCCGGGAAATTCGGGTAATTGTACAACCGGAAAAAATCAATGATAATGAAGCGGTAACGATGGCCCGGGAGATCCGCAAGAAGATTGAAGAAGGTATGGAGTACCCTGGTCAAATTAAGGTTACGGTGATTCGGGAAGTGCGTACGATTGAGTACGCTAAATAAACCAAGGAAGTTTCCGCCTCAGAAGCCGCCGAAATTCTCTAGAATTTCGGCAGTCGGCGGAATAAATTCGCAGACGGCCTTAGGGCCTACAACTTACTCACGCTAGCGCGTTCGTAAGTTGTCTGCTCATTTATGAAAATACTATTTATCGGAGATATTGTCGGTTCGCCAGGCAGAGAGGCAATCAGAAAATTAGTCCCCCTGCTGAGGAATGAATTGCAAATTGATTTTGTGGTAGCTAACGCCGAGAATGCTGCCGGCGGTTCAGGGGTTACCGCAAAAGTGGCGGATGAGCTTTTTGATTCCGGGGTAAATGTAATTACCTCCGGGGACCATATTTGGAAAAAGCCGGAAATTTTTGAGTTGATTAACCGGGAGCCCAGAATCTTACGGCCGTTGAATTTTCCCGCCGGTTCACCCGGCCGGGGGGCAGGCATATTTAAAGTTCCCGGTAGCGGAATGAAAGTGGGTGTGATTAATATAAACGGCCGGGTTTTTATGGATCCTTTGGAGTGTCCTTTTAAAACAGCTCTGGCGGCAGCACAGGAACTGGATAAGGAAACTAAAATTATTATTGTGGATATCCACGCCGAGGCTACCTCTGAAAAGGTTGCTTTGGGTTGGTATTTAGACGGAAAGGTTTCGGCAATTTTAGGCACGCATACCCATATTCAGACTGCGGATGAAAAAATTCTTCCTCAGGGAACCGCTTATATTAGTGATGTCGGAATGACCGGCCCCTATGATTCGGTGATTGGCCGCAGGGTGGAAGATGTATTGACCCGCTTCTTAAGTTTAATCCCCGTTAAATTTGAAGTTGCCCAAGGCGATATTCAATTACACGGGGCATTGGTGGAGATCGATGAAACAACCGGGAAGTCGCGCTCAATTTTACGGATTCAGAGAAAAATTAATGAGTAAAAAGCAGCGGATTATTCTATTGATCGTTACCGGGCTTTTCTTTTGTTTGCCGGCCCCTGCCTCTTGGTCCCAGATGCAGGATGAATTGGAGCTCAATCTGGATTTAACCTCCCCGGTCATCAGTCTTCCCAAAATTTACAGGACGAGTATTGATCTCAGCGGCCGGGGCAGGCAACGCGATAAGACTTTACCGCAAACTTTGGCCGGACAAGAAGCGCGTTCAATCTGGCAGGAGGATTTAGGCCTGCGTAATTTTTACCGCATCCAGTATAATCTCTGGGAAATTCAGCAGTTGGCCGGAGATCCGACTGCCCAGCAAAAACTTTTAAATAATTACGAAGCAGCGGTTAAATTGATCAGCGATAGCGGAGGCACCGTTATCCTGGATATTTTCGGCACTCCGGACGGCCTGGGGACGGTATTAGATAAAAACAGTGCTCCCCGTAATTTAAAGGCCTATAAGGAGTTGGTTAAAAATACGATTCGCCGCTTAAGTTGTGAAAAAAAATATAATATCTGGTATGAGGTCTGGAATGCCCCGGATATCGGGGACTTTTTTATCGGACAGCGCTCGGAATATTTTAATCTTTACCGGGTGATCGGGGAGGCGGTGAAAGAGCTGCGCCAGGAGGCAAAAATTCATATTCCTTTAGGCGGACCTTCGGTAAGCGCCTGGTTCAGGAATATCGAGCCCAACAACATTCTTACCCCGGAGCGCAGTTTAATTTACGAATTAATAAGATACTGCTATAGTTACCGGCTGCCGCTGGATTTTATCTCCTGGCATGCCTATTCTTCGGACCCGGCGGAAGAAAAGCAGGATACCATTTACAATAAATCTTTTATCGAATTGATCCGGGATTGGCTGACTTATTTTAAATTTAACAGTAATCTTCCGTTGTTGGTAAGCGAGTGGAATTTTGACGGCTCAGCTAACTTTTTGATCGAAAGAGGGAAGAATGCTTATGTCTCTGCCAGCTATATTCCCGCGAGACTTAAAAATATGTATGAAGCCGGTTTGGATTATCAAACTTATTTTTGCCTTGAAGATTTTGGGGATAATCAGGTGGGGCCGATCAGGAATTTAGGTATCTTTTCATTTGACCCGGCGTATCCGGAGAAGGGGTACCCTAAAGCCGGTTATACTGTTTGGCGGATGCTGAGCCTTTTAGGCCAGGATTTATTCAAAATAAAATTTAACGATGAATTTGTGGGGGTTATCCCGACCAAATCCAGAAATGACTATTTGGCGTTGATGATTTATAACTATATCGATCCTCAAGCGGCGATGAATTATATTTCTCATAATATCGTTTATTTAAACAGCGCCGAACAAAAAGCAATTTTAGGGATAATTAAATCCGATCGCATGAAGAAGGTATTGTCCGGCCAGCTTAGTTTGGCTACTTTGCGTTTAAGCGCTAAAACCAAAAACATACTCAGCCGGGCGATTGAATTAAATGCCGTGGCTAATAAATTTTCCAAGACTAATCGTAAAATTAAAATAACTTTAAAAGGCGCAAAAAACGTTTATCTATTAAGTCAGTATGTACTAGATAGCACTTGCAGCCGGAACTGTGAATTTAAGCCGGTTACCGAACAAGAAGCGGATTTAAATCAGGAGTATGTGAAAGAGCTTGAATTGACACCCTACTCAGTGCAGCTTTTAATCTTGAAGAAGACGCCGATTGTGCCGGAGGCGGTAATCGTACCAACTAAGCCTGAAGCTAAACCGGCAGAAGCTAAAGCAGATGCCTTGCCTGCGGCTTTAGCTGTTCCTGTCGTCTCTGCAGTTAAGCCTGAAACTAAACTTGCTCCAGAAGCCCCGATGCCAGCGGAAACTAAGCCGGCAGAAGCCAAAGCAGATGCCTTGCCTATAGCTTTAGCTGTTCCTGCAGAAAAAACCGCCGAAACTGCCCCTGTTAAGGCGGATGCCGTAGGCAACCAAAATCAGGCCCTTGTTGATCCGCCGCCGGCCAATAAAGATGCCGCGGCCCAAATACAGCCGTTCGATAAACCTTTGCCGAAAGAGGCAAGTAATGCAGAAGCTAAATAAACATATTTATACCGTTTCCGAAATTACCCAGGTAATTAAATGTTTGCTTGAGGAGAGGGTGGGTGAGGTTTGGTTAGAAGGAGAAATTTCTAACTTTAAAGCCGCCGCAAGCGGCCATTTTTATTTTTCGTTAAAAGATCAAAGCTCCCTGATCGGCGCGGCAATGTTTGCCTACGCTAATAAAGGGTTAAAGTTTAAACTGCAGGATGGTTTAAAGGTTATTTGTTTTGGTAAGATCGATGTTTACGGCCCTAGCGGCCAATATAAAATTATTGTTGAAAGGATAGAGCCGCAAGGAGTCGGCGCCCAGCAGTTAGCCTTTGAGCAATTGAAGAAAAAATTAGCGCAGGAGGGATTATTTAACCCGGAGCACAAAAGGGAGCTGCCGCTGATGCCCTTTACCATCGGCATTGTTACTTCGGCTAAAGGGGCCGCCATCCGGGATATTCTGCAAATCCTTAAAAAAGGCGCATCCTGCGTAGATGTAGTTTTACGTTCTGTGCGTGTCCAGGGGGAGCAGGCCTCTAGCGAGATTGCTGAAGGCATCGCGGACTTAAATAATCTTAAAGATCTGGATTTAATTATTGTCAGCCGGGGCGGGGGATCAAGCGAGGACCTCTGGTCTTTTAATGAAGAGATCGTGGCCCGGGCAATTTATAATTCCCGCCTGCCGGTAATTTCCGCGGTGGGCCATCAGATCAATACTACTTTAGCGGATTTAGTGGCGGATGTTTTTGTGGAAACTCCTTCCGCCGCCGCTAAAATTATTGTAGATAAAAAGAACGCGCTTTTAGCCCAGTTAGCCGCCTTACGGTATGAATTGGATCTCTCAATTACCCAGATGATCGGCGAGCTTAAAAACAGGCTTACCGCGTTTAGCCATGCGCTTAAGAGCCCGCGCGACTATCTGTTGGAAAAACAGCAGCAGATCGATGAGCTATTTTCCGGGCTAAATTATAATATGCGGCATGTTTTAGAGTCAACCGACCAGCGTTTTAGCTCCCTGATGCAAAGGCTGGAAGCTTTAAGCCCGCTGGCGGTATTATCCCGAGGTTATAGTTTAAGCATGCTTCTGCCGCAAGGCGCAATCGTTAAAGACACTTTATCGATAAAGCCCGGGGATAAATTAAGGACGGTTTTACATCAGGGCGAGTTTATTAGTTTAGTGCAGGAGGTGCGCGTTGAAAGAGAAAACCTTATTTGAGGAAGATTTAAAAAAATTGCAAAAGATCGTTGAAGATCTTGCCAGCGGGAAAATTACCCTGGGGGAGTCGCTTAAAAAATATGAGGAAGGGGTCAAGATTGCCCAGTCTTGCTCGTTGACCCTGGAAGAGGCACAGCGCAAAGTCGAGCAATTAATGCAAAAAGAGGGGAAAATTTCACTCGAAAAATTCGAGGATACGGAAGAAGCAAAATAATTATGTTATTGGAAAAGATAAATTCATCGCTGGAACTTAAAAAATTAAGCCTGGATCAACTGTCCCCTCTTAGCGCGGAGATTCGCCAAAGGATGATCGAGGTCGTCTCCCAGACCGGCGGGCATTTGGCTTCCAGCTTGGGGGCAGTGGAGTTGATTGTGGCTTTGCATTATTGCCTGGATACCCCCAAAGATAAAATTGTTTTTGATGTTGGGCATCAGGCTTATGCGCATAAAATCTTAACCGGCCGCAACAATAACTTTCATACCCTCAGACAATACCAGGGGTTAAGCGGTTTTCCCTCCAAAGATGAATCAGCGTATGATCCGTTTACTTGCGGTCACAGCTCCAATGCGGTTTCTTTGGGGTTAGGGCTGGTTTGTGCCAGGGATTTTCTGCCTGAAGAGGAGCAATTTAAAGTAGTCTGCGTGATTGGGGACGGTTCTTTAAGCGGCGGGCTTTGTTTTGAAGGTTTAAACAATGTGGGGCATTTAAAAAAGGATATCCTGGTTATTTTAAATACCAATGAATTAAGTATCGCTCCGAATGTGGGGGCAATCAGTAATTATCTCAATAAGATTATTTCTTTACCGGTTTACAACCGGTTTCACCATAATGTAGAGAGTTTTTTAAAAACCCGCATGCCCCGCGGCAGCCGGCTGCTCAAGCTTATGTCTAAATTTGAAGAAGGGCTAAAAGGGTTATTTGTCCCCGGGATTTTCTTCGAAGAGCTGGGTTTTCGCTATTTTGGCCCCATCGATGGGCATGACCTGAATATTCTTACCGCTACTTTAAAAAATATTCTGGAGATTAAAGGCCCGCGTCTTTTGCATGTGGTCACTAAAAAAGGTAAAGGATTTTCTTTTGCCGAAAAAGATCCGGTGAGGTTTCACGGGATCAGTAATTTTGATATTCATACCGGAGAGGTATTTACTAAAAGTAACCTGCCGCCGGCCAAAAGCTATACGGCGGTCTTTCGCGATAAAATAACCCAAGCTGCCCGCCAGGATAAGCGGATTGTGGCGATTACCGCAGCCATGCCGGAAGGTACCGGTTTGGATAAGTTCCGGGATACTTTCCCCGAGAGGTTTTTTGATTGCGGGATCGCCGAATCCCATGCGGTTTGCTTCGCCGCCGGCCTGGCGAAACAGGGTTTTAAGCCGGTGGTCGCGGTATATTCAACTTTTTTACAGCGCGCCTATGATCAGATAATTCAGGAGGTGGCCTTACAAGGGTTGCCGGTAGTTTTGGCAGTAGATCGGGCGGGCATTGTGGGAGAGGACGGGGTAACCCACCAAGGGATATTTGATTTGGCTTATTTAAGGAGCATTCCGAATTTAGTGGTCATGGCTCCGCAAGACGGAACGGAGTTAGAGCAAATGCTGGATTTTGCTTTCAAGCTTAATCGGCCGGTAGCGATAAGGTACCCCCGGGCAGAAGCACAGTTATCCCGTCAACCTGTCCCGCCTTTAGAACTAGGTAAAGGGCAACTACTCGAATCCGGAAAAGATCTGGCGATCATTGCTTTAGGAAGCATGGTTGTGGCTGCCAGGGAAGCCTTAATATTATTAGGCCAGCAAGGTATCTTTGGCAGTTTAATTAATGCCAGATTTGCCGCTCCTTGGGACAAAGAATTAATCGCTAAAGTTTGCGGTTCAACTAAATTCATCTTTACGGTTGAGGAAGGGATAAAAGACGCGGGTTTCGGCAGCGCGGTGGCTCAGGAGTTAGCCCGCCCGGTTACGCGATTAGGATTACCTTTGGAGTTCATTCCGCATGGTTCGCGTAAGGTGCTATTGGAGAAATATCAACTTACCGCTAGCGGGATCGCTGCGCAGATCTCTCAAGCGATCACAGGCAATGGCTAAAATTACGATTAATCAGGATAAATGTAAAGGTTGTTTATTGTGCGTAAATTTCTGCCCCCGGGGTTTAATTAAAAAAAGCGCCAAGTTAAATAAGCGGGGGTTAAATTACGTGGAGTTTGATTTAAATGGCGATTGTATCGGGTGTCAGCAGTGCGCGCTAATCTGTCCGGATTGCTGTATTGAGGTGTATAAATAGAATGAAGACTTTATTAAGCGGTAATGAGGCAATTGCCCAGGGAGCGCTCCAAGCCGGGTGTGATTTTTACGCCGGGTATCCGATCACTCCTCAAAATGAACTGATCGCTTATATGGCTAAGCATATGGTAGTTTGCGCTACAAATAGCACTCAAGCCTGTAGGGTTTTTATTCAGGCGGAATCAGAGCTGGCGGCGATCAGTATGGTTTATGGCGCTGCCGCCGCCGGTTCAAGAGCGATGACTTCATCCTCCAGCCCCGGGATAAGTTTAATGCAGGAGGGGATATCTTATATTGCCGGAGCGCGCCTGCCGGCGGTGATTGTAAATATTATGCGGGGTGGCCCGGGCTTAGGTAATATTGCCCCGGCGCAATCCGATTATTTCCAGGCGACCCGCGGCGGAGGGCACGGAGATTACCACCTGATCGTCCTGGCCCCGGCCAGCGTGCAGGAGGCCTATGATTTGACACAGGAGGCCTTTGATTTAGCGGATAAATACCGCATGCCGGTAATGATCTTAGGGGATGGTATCCTGGGGCAAATGATGGAGCCGCTTGAACTTTCCTCCAAAAAGATTAAACCCCCGGCGCCTAAAAGCTGGGCGCTGGGTGGCTGCCAGGGAAGAAAACCGAATATTATTAAATCCTTCTTTATGCGCGAAGGAGATCTAGAGCAAGCCAATCTTAAATTACAGAAGAGTTACGAGAGGATTAAGCAGGCGCAGGCCCGTTTTGAAGGCCTGTACTTATCTAATGCTGAAATTATTTTGGTGGCTTACGGGTCCATGGCCAGAATTGCCAAAGGGGCAATCAGTAAATTAAGGGAAACGGGTAAAAAAGTAGGTCTGATCCGCCCGATCAGCCTTTGGCCATTCCCCGAAAAACTTTTTTACCGCAAAGGCGGCAAGTTAAAATACCTGGTGCTGGAGATGTCCAGCGGCCAGATGCTGGAGGATGTGCGCCTGGCGGTTAGCGGTAAACACCCGGTTGAATTTCTTGGCCGCTCCGGCGGCGGAGTGCCCAGCGAAGAACAAATTATCGATCGGGTTAAGAAAATATTATAATGGAAAAGATATTTACGCGTTGCCAATCTTTATACGATCTACCCACGCATTATTGTCCGGGCTGTGGGCATGGGATTGCCCATCGGTTGGTTGCCGAAGCCGTGGATGAGCTGGGTATGCGGGAAAAAACGATCGGGGTTGCTCCGGTGGGGTGCGCAGTAATCGCCTATGATTATTGGAACTTTGACTGTTCAGAGGCGGCGCATGGCCGGGCGCTGGCGGTGGCTACCGCAATCAAAAGAGTCCATCCGCAAAATTTAGTATTTACCTATCAGGGGGATGGTGATTTAGCGGCGATTGGAACTAACGAAACAATCCATGCGGCTAACCGCGGGGAAAATCTTGCAGTAATTTTTATTAATAATGCGGTTTACGGCATGACCGGCGGGCAGCTTGCTCCGACCACCCTGCTGGGTCAGAAGACCGCGACTTCCCCTGAGGGCAGGCAAAGGCAAGCGCACGGTTATCCTTTAAAGATCGCCGAAATCCTGGCAACTTTACCCGGAGTTTGTTATCTGGAGCGGGTATCTTTAGAGAGCCCCGCCCAAGTGTTAAAAGCCAAGCGGGCAATCAAGC
>JBFZAU010000014.1:0-7155 GCA_041308825.1 Candidatus Omnitrophota bacterium | reverse complement strand
ATTTAAGGTTGAAACAAAATTCGAATCCGGTACCGGTTGGCCAAGCTTTTGGGAGCCGGTTTCAGGGTTGAATATCCGGGAAGCAGCGGATGATAGTTTTGGTATGCAGCGTACGGAGGTGCTTTGTTCACGCTGCGATGCCCATCTGGGGCATGTTTTTGATGACGGCCCTAAGCCTACCGGTAAGCGCTATTGTATAAACGGGGTGGCTCTAAAATTCAAAAAGATTGATCCGGTTAAGGTAGAGAGCCTGCAAAAAGCCGCTTTCTCCGCCGGATGTTTTTGGGGTGTGCAAGCCGCCTTCCAAGAAGTCAAAGGCGTGCTTACGGCTACTGCCGGCTATGCCGGAGGAACTCGGGTTAACCCTACCTATGAGGAGGTCTGTACAGGTAAGACCGGTCATGCCGAGACAGTAGAGGTAGTTTTTGATCCGGCAATTATCTCTTACGCCGAACTGCTCGATCTGTTTTTTAGTCTGCATGATCCGACGACTCTGAATCGACAAGGTCCGGATACCGGCAGCCAGTACCGCTCGGCGATTTTTGTTTATACTCCCCAGCAGCAGAAAGAAGCCTTGGCCGTTTTGGAAAAGCTCAGAGATTCCGGCCGCTATCAAGATCCGGTGGTTACCGAAATTGTCGAAGCCAAGATATTTTATCCGGCTGAGGATTATCACCGGGATTACTATAAAAAACATAACCTAAAACCGATTTGTCATATACCTAAGTCTGCTGTTAAAGGCAAAATAACGCATTAAATATAAAAGGAGGAAGTTTAAAGATGCTGCCATTAGCCTATGTAATTTTAGGATTGTTTGCGGGTTTCTTAAGCGGGGTGCTGGGGATCGGGGGAGGGGTAGTTTTAGTCCCGGCATTAATTTTTATCTTTGGATTGACTCAGCTGCAGGCCCAAGGCACCACCCTGGCTTTAATG
Organism: Candidatus Omnitrophota bacterium; assembly: GCA_041308825.1. Classification (GTDB taxonomy): domain Bacteria; phylum Omnitrophota; class Gorgyraeia; order Gygaellales; family Profunditerraquicolaceae; genus UBA6249. The sequence goes on along the minus strand of JBFZAU010000014.1, from coordinate 6,222 downwards.
ATCCCGCCGATCGGGCTTTTAGCGGCCATCCGTTATTATCAGAGCGGTAATGTAAAATTAGAGATGGCGGCTTTTATCTGCCTGGGTTTTCTGGCCGGAGGTTTACTGGGGGCTAACTTAGTCCATAACCTGCCGGAACCCGTAATTCGAAAGACTTTTGCCATATTCCTCTTATTGATCTCCCTGCGGATGCTGCTGGCTAAATAAGCTGTTATTGCATCCGGTTAATCTAATGAAAGACATAATTCGTTTGATGATTATCGGCCTCATCTTGATCTGTTCATCCGGATGCGATAATCAACAGGCAGTTAAGGGGCCTTACCCTAAAGAAGGGGTGGCATCCTGGTATGATCCCAGCGCTACCTCGCCGAAATTATTCAAAACCTGGGGGGTGACTTGTGCGATGCGCCGGACCGATTACGGAAAGTATTACCAAGTCTGCAACTTAGCCAACAATAAGTGTGTATTTGTCCGGCATAATGATTTCGGGCCTTCTTGGAGAATGTATCGTAAGGGGAGGATTATCGATTTAAGTAAGTCGGCTTTCAGAAAGATCGCTGATTTAGAGCTAGGGTTAATTAAGGTCTCGGTTATTCCGGTATACGAAGCTAATCCGGATTAATCTTTTAAGTAAGCCTTTGCTTTACAGTAAGCGAAATTTATGTTATATTTAGTCTTAGATTGGTTTAATTAACCGGGAGGGAATAATGAAAAAAATAATTCTTTTCTTAGCTTTGACGTTAGTGATTCCGCTCCAGCTTAATGCTCAACAATTATCCGATTCCGGTCACGATACTTCTGGGGCCCGGGTCGCTAAAGGCAAGGCTAAGCAGCAAGCAGGGCAGGTGTGTTATGCCCCCGGTTATGGCCCGCAGTCAGTGAATCAAGCCAGTTCCCAGTTTTCCGGTCTAGGCCAGATTTACGGTCCGCCTGCACCAACCCCGGTTCCGGTACCGACACCGCCTGGCCCGTTAGAAACACCGACTCCTCCGGGGCCGGTGGTAACCGCGACACCCACTCCACCTGCGAATACGCCTACTCCGGTAAGGGTGCCTACGCCGGTAAGAACTTCTACTCCTTCTGCGCCGCTCCCCGGTAATGTAATTCCGTCTTGGGCAGATTTTAGGAGGGCGGAGTCTTCCAGCTATCAGTCGCCGAGTCCGACCCCGTCGCCAACCGTAATTCTGATACCTACACCCACACCGCCGCCACCTACGGAAAACTCTTCACCTTAAAGCTAGGGCTTTACACAAATTAGTTTTTATGCTACATTATTTTCAGGTTTTATGTTTTGGCTTGAGTAGAATGACTAAAAAGATTATTTTTGTAATTCTTTTATCGGTTTTATTCATTTCGCCAAGCCTGGCAGGCAGCGTTCCTGAGGCGATCCGGGATTCCAAGCCCGCCAATATTTCGATCGCTGACCGGGTTTTATTGAAGCCGGTTACCGTACGGATCGGGGCCAGCCGGACGAATATGCTGATTAACCGCTTGACGGATAAGGTTGAGTATGTCTGGAGTAATGCATATAAGCGTTATGTACGGATTAAATACACCATGATCAACGCCCAGATCCTTTACGATCAATTTTATAACTAAGCCTTAGATATTTTAAGGTTTAACCAAAGGAGGCCAAGATGGGGTGCGGATGCTGTAAGAAGCCTAAGAAAAAAGCCAAGAAGAAAAAGAAATAAGTTTCGCAATACTGCTGGCTATTAATTATTACTAAAAGAAAGGAAAAAAATGATCCTGACGATGATTTTAAAAGTATTCGCCGCTGTCGGCATAGCCTTCGGCCTGCTGATGATTTTAAAACCCGCTACGATTATCAAGCTGCATATTACTACCGCGGCTAAATCCAATTGGCGCACGGAACCGATCTCTATGGAAAAAGAACTAAGGAATATGAAGTTCAGGGGAGTAATTTTGATCGCCCTTTGTTTCTTAGCTGTCCGTGTTTGCCAGCTGGCTTGTGTTATAAGATAAGTGTTCACCGTTTTTTTCGCAATTGCCTGCCTGATTTTTTGGCTGGCGTACGTAAAATACGGTAAATTCCTAGCCCGGATCTTTGAGTTAAATAACCGCAACCGAACTCCCGCTCATACTATCTGTGACGGGGTAGATTATCTTCCTGCTCCCGGGCCGGTTTTATTCGGCCACCATTTTTCATCGATCGCCGGGGCCGGGCCGATTTTGGGCCCGATTATTGCCGGATTGGCTTTTGGCTGGCTTCCGGTTTGGCTCTGGATCATTATCGGCTCTATCTTTATCGGCGGGGTTCATGATTTTTCCGCTTTAGTCATTTCCATCCGTAATCGCGGCAAGTCCATCGCTGAAATCGCCAATATTTACATGTCCAAGCGGGCCTACCGGTTGATGCTGATTTTTATCTGGCTGGCCCTGGTTTATGTGCTGACGGTTTTTACCGACTTGACCGCCGTTACCTTTACCAACGACGCCGGGGTAGCGACTTCTTCATTATTATTTATACTCTTAGCGATAGGGTTTGGGATAACGCTTTACCGGTTTAAATTCCCGTTAATCCGGGCAACCGGTATTTTTGTGGTTTTGCTTTTTTTCAGCGTATGGCTGGGCCAACAGATGCCCCTGAGTAATTTCCCGGTTATCTTTGGCGATCCGGTAAAGACCTGGAACCTGATTTTAATCGTTTATTGTTTTGTTGCTTCCGTTACTCCGGTTTGGGTGTTGTTGCAGCCCAGGGATTACCTTTCGAGTTTTTTACTGTATAGTTCTATTTTAGGAGGATTTCTGGGGATACTTTTCGGCGGGATTACCTTAAAATTTCCCGCTTTTTATGCCTGGAATGATGCCCAGCTGGGTTCGCTTTTTCCGCTGCTGTTCATTACGGTAGCTTGCGGAGCAATCAGCGGTTTTCATTCGATTGTCGCCAGCGGCACCACCGCTAAACAAATTAACCGCCAGTCCGATGCCTTGCCGATCGGCTACGGAGGGATGCTGGTTGAGGGGCTGGTGGCGGTGATTGCGCTTGCTACGGTAATGATGATCAGCCCGGATAATCAGTTGACTAAGCAGGCCCCGCTGGTTATTTATGGAGCGGGAATGGCGAAATTCTTTTCGATTTTCGGTATTCCACAGAAGTACGGTAATTCTTTCGGCATCCTGGCGCTGTCGACTTTTATTTTGACTACTCTGGATACCGCCACCCGCCTGGCCCGTTACATCCTGCAGGAGTTTTTCGGATGGGCAGGTAAAAACGCACGCTACCCGGCTACGGCCTTGACTTTATTGCTGCCCGCGGTATTCGTCATTATTAATTTTAAAAATGCTCAAGGTGTCGTTGTCCCGGTCTGGAAAATTGTCTGGCCGATTTTCGGGGCGACGAACCAGTTGTTGGCGGGCCTGGCGCTTTTAGTTGTTTCGGTTTGGCTTAAAAAGAATAACAAGCCGGTTTGGTTTGCGGTTTTGCCGATGTGTTTTATACTGGCGATGACCTTATGGGCTTTGATCATGATCATTCAGCAGTATAAATTAGGATTACTGGGGATAATCGGGGATATTTTACTGCTTTTATCCCTGCTTTTGATTTGGGAGGCGCTGAAGATATTCGAAATTAAAAGTTACCTGCGGCGCTTGATCAGGGCCAAAACAGCATAAAAGAGAGGAGGGGGGCGATGGATTATATTCCCCTTGCGGCGTTATTGATCCTGGCAGGGATGCTATTTGGTATATTTATTTTGCTGCGCTCTGCCTTAGTGATTAAACTGCAAATCAAATTCTACGAAATGATTAATTGGCGAATCTCTCCGATATCGATGGAAAAGGAGGTCAGGAATACAAAATATATGGGTATGTTTTTAATATTGTTTTGTTTATCTGCCAGCGTATATATCAGGTTTTTTATCAGCGCTTAGAGATAATTTTAAAAAGGCGGCCGGGTTTTTACGGAGCGCTTTTATTTTACTTGACAAAGCACACATTTGTGTGGTATAGATAAAAGCATGCACAATTCGCAATATTTAACTCCTAAGCAGGAAAAAGTGCTCAATTTTATCCGCCAAAGAATAGGGGAGAGGCTGCCGCCTACCATCCGGGAGATAGGCAGGGCGTTGGGATTTAAGTCTACCGGGACGGTCAGGGATTATTTAAAAGCTTTAATTCAGAAAGGATGGGTGAAGAAAATGGATAATAAATCCAGGGGGATCGAATTGACCGAAAGAAGCGCTTTTGGCAAGATCCCGATTATCGGCACGATTACGGCCGGCAAGCCGAATCTGGCTTATGAAGAAATCCAGGGGTATGTGGATGCGGATGATTTATTCCTGGGAAGATTGGGTTTTAATGATGTTTTTGCTTTAAGGGTTAAAGGGGACAGTATGGTGGGTGCCGGGATACTGGAGGGGGATATCGCGGTAATCAAAAAACGCCCGGATGCCGCCAATAACGATATCGTTGCCGCTTTACTGGATAATAATGAAGTGACCTTAAAAAGGTTAAGCAGTCGCAGCGGCAAATTTCATTTGGAGGCCGCCAATCCGGATTATCCGCCGATTTTCGAAGAGTTCAAGGTAATCGGTAAGCTGATTACGGTGATCAGAAAATATTAAATACGGGTGCCGGTATTGTTAACCTTAATCATAGTATTGCTTGACATTGGGGGTAAAAAGGGTATCATTATTTTAAAGAGAGTTTAAGAATGATTAATTATACGCCGCCCACACAACATACCTCGTTATTTTACCGCTCGGAAGAAGAGTACCTGGAGATCGTTATACCTTACTTGAAAGCGGGGCTAGAGAACAATGAATTTTGCTTCTGGGGTATTCCGGAGACCTTGACGGTTAAGGCAGCCCGGGAGCATTTAGCGCAATCCGTTGACGGCCCGGATGATTTCATTAATAAGGGGCAGTTGTTGATTATAAACCACAGGGATTTTTATTTAAAGAATGGCGTATTTTCGGTAGTTAAGACCATCGAAAGCTTTGCGGCGTTTGAAGCCAGAGTCCTGGAGAAAGGTTTTAAAGGCATCCGGGTTACCGGAGACGGTACCTGGGCACTGAAAGATAACTGGCTGCAATTTATGATGTATGAAAAAGAGATCAACCAGACTATTCATCTGCATAAAATCAGAGCTCTTTGTTCATATTCTATCGGCGACCTTGAGTTAAAAGATATCTGCAGTATCGGATGCAGCCACCAGTCATCCCTGGTTAAGCAGATGGGTAACTGGAATAGGCTTAATCCCGGTAGGTTCGCGCAATCCAGCATCTATTAATATAATACGCTTCTAAATAATTACTATGCATCAGAACAGCTTTAATCCTAAAGCCCGCTGGGACCGTTTCGAGCCGGATAAAGAAGCGTTGCATCCGGATGTTTTAAATGAGCAAATCGATGTCCTGGCGTATTTTAAGCATAGCCGGATATTTCCTAAAAGTTTTACTTGGAATAATCGGGAGTATCCGGTTGAAAGGATTACTTATAACTGGCAGGAGCGCTTCGGCCAGGCCCTGGTTAATTATTTCTCCGTATTTTGCGCAAACCAGCTGTATCAGATCTCTTTTAACAATTCTACCTTCCGCTGGCAGATCGACAAAATCCTTTAATTCCGGGGACACATTACTTAATTCGAATTAAGTAATGTGTCAGCCGATTACCTGAGTATGATTTTACATATCGATATGGACGCATTTTTTGCCTCGATTGAGCAGGCGATTAACCCCCGGCTTAAGGGTAAGCCTTTAATTGTGGGCTCCCGGGGTAATAAAATGCGTACGGTAGTCTGTGCGGCAAGCTACGCCGCCAAAGCCCTGGGGATACATTCCGGAATGCCTTCCAGGGAGGCCTTTAGTATTTGTCCGGATTTGGAGTTTGTAGCGGCTGATCAGTCTAAGTATATCTGGACCTCGGAGCAAATTTTTGAGCTTTTAAAGGAGTATGATTTACCTTTAAGATATGCCTCAATTGATGAATTTCAGCTGGAGGTAGGTACTCACCCGGATCCCTTAAATTTAGCCAAAAAGATTAAAGAGCAGCTCTATGCAAACTTTAACATTACCGCTTCAGTAGGGATTGCCAAGGGCTGGCTTTTGGCTAAGCTGGCTTCTAAACTGGACAAGCCGGATGGGCTGACGGTAATTGATGACTCTAATTTTGAGCAGACCTTGCAAAAAACCCCTTTAGATAAGCTCTGTGGAATGGGTGGAAAAATCGGCGCCGGGTTGATCGCCCAGGGGTTAAAAA
>JBFZAU010000013.1:0-3536 GCA_041308825.1 Candidatus Omnitrophota bacterium | reverse complement strand
TTCGCTGAGCAAATCAATATAACCTGAGCCGCAAATTCCCCTTGCCGGTTTGTTCTGGATCGTCGTGTATTCTACATTCAGATCATCCTTATTGATACTTACTTTCTGAATTGCCCCGCTGGAAGCGCGCATGCCGCTAGAAACCCCGCTGCCTTCAAATGCCGGGCCGGCAGAAGCAGCGCAGGCGACCAGAAAATCCTGATTACCCAGGACAATCTCCCCATTCGTGCCGATATCGATCAAAATACAGGGCTCCTGTTCTTTATATAACCGGCTGGATAAAACTCCGGCGGTTGTATCGCCGCCCACATAACTGGAAACCCCGGGAACGCAGCTTAATAGCCCCCGAGGATTGATCTTTATGCTCGCCTCCGAAGCATGCAGCACAGGAAAAAAGTTTGCCGTAGGTACATACGGAGACTTACGGATATGGCTGGGGTCCATGTTTAAAAGTAAATGGATCATTGTCGTGTTGCCGGAACAAACAATGCCATACACTTCATTCAGATCTATTTTTTGCTCGATGGCTAACTCTTTGATGATTTGATTTATGGTATCTGAAACTGCCAAATGCAGTTTTTCCAAACCATCAACTTTGGCCGCATAGACGATACGGGAAATTACATCACTGCCAAAAACCGCCTGCGGGTTATAGGTAGCTTTGGTACCCAGGATTTTTTTTGAATTCAGATCCACCAGTTGGCCGGTAATCGTGGTCGTCCCGATATCAAAACAAAAACCGAAATTACTTTGGGTAGTATCGCCAGGCTCAACCAGCAGGATTTCAACCGAATCATTACGACTGCCCAAAACCACGGTCACCTTCCAATCGTAATCGCGCAGCAGTTCTCCTAATTGCCGGATATTGAATAAACCTGTTTCGATTACCCCAAAATCACCCCTGCTGCGTAAACCACGGTAGAGCCTTTCTAAATCGCTAATACTGTCATTGAGCGTGGGTTCAGGAAGCTCCAGATAAATTTTCCTGGTAAAAGCCGAGTGCTTAAAAACCTTATCCTCGCTAGTATCCTTCATTGACTGAATCTCTTCGGCCTGAGAGTATAAACCGGCCAATCTTTCTTCTAATTCCTCGGGGGTGAGGTTGTCGAAATTAAGCCGGGAACTTTCCGGAACAAGCACTTCCAGGTCACTCTGGATGGTAGTAAGACAGGCCAAATATATGTTATCTTTTCTTTCTTGCGTGCTGATTATGCCGGTAGGATGGGAATTCACCTGTCCGCTTTTAACGATGACCTTACACCTGCCGCAAATTCCCTCTCCGGCACAACTGGAATTAATATAAACCCCGGCGGAGATAGCGGCAGCCAGGATCGTCTTGTCTTTTTCCGCTTCCACCGTTAAATTATCAGGGAGAAAAGTAACCTTATACTTTTGCATAAATTAAAGCGTGGTTGTACGCAGCTTACTATTTAATTAATTAAGATTTTTTAAAAATGCGGGGAGGCCAGCGGCTTCTTTGGGGCCGACAATTATTTTAAACCCTGATTGATCCTCAAGGTCCCCGCTAATCATCGCGACATAACCGGGAATCACTAAATTTTTATGCCCCACCGTTTCTTTCACCCCCGAAACAGTTAAAGCTTTGGTAATGGCCTCAGCGTTAAATTTTTCAGCCGCCCAGGCGGTCAGTACCGACATACCCTGAGTATCAACACTTAAGATATAAGCGGCAACCTTACTTGATTCAACTTCTCCTAAAACCGTGTAGTAACTTAAAGAAAAATTAGTGGTCACTAAAACCGGAGAGTTCGGGTTAACCGCTCCGATCGCGTAAAGCTTAGGGTCAATTTGCAATGGTTTTTGCGGGTCAGTATAAATATTTTGCCTTAAAGTCAAAATGGAAAGCACCTCCCAGGCCTCCAAGCCCTTAATCAAAACAATCCCTGCATATTTGCAGATATAAGCGGCTGCCTCCATCGCCTCCTGGTAAGGATCAGCTTGATCGACAATCACCAAAACAGGATAACCCAATGAACGATTTAACTTTTTCAAGGCCTGCCGCCGGATCTGGGTAAGGTCCCAAATCTTATCCGCCAGAGGCTTAATACCGGTATCCAGAATTAAATCTTTTACCCCGCAAGCGCTAAGCTCCTGCGTAAGTTGGCTAACCTCATCGATATTCTGCCCGCTTACCACTAAAGGAAGACCCAACTCCTTAGCTAATTCGCCCAAAGGTTTAAGATTCTGCCGGTTAGCAGAATAAAGCAGCGGTTTACGGTCTTTTAATAAACAAGCCGCCTGTTTCAGAACCGCCGGATCATTACTGATTAACGCAAGAGGTAAAGCAGTATGCTTCAGGAGTATTGCGGCTGCCTGAAGAAACCTTGCGCCGTCAGTATTTTGTTTTAAAGCCACCAGATTAACCGCCAGCAACTGTCCAACCCGCTCAAACTTTAATTGATTGATTTTTTCAAGCCGGAGGATAATTTCATCATCCGTCAAAGAATCATCGATAATAAAACCTACTCCGGTAGGATTACGGAATTTTTCTTCATGCCTGAACATTACCGTTTCATTACCCAGCTCGAACCTGAACTCATTAGTGCCTAAAATAATCGGTTTAATCGGAGGCAAAGCTTGTGCCTCCAGAATATCTTTAGCCTCAGCGCTGATAAAAGGGCATTTTTCAATCGGCAGGGCCTTTTTCGCCAGTTGCATGGCAAAAGCCAGGCAGGTAGCCAGGCCGCACTGCCGGCAATTTGTCTTAGGTAACAACTTGTAAATGTCCAAACCTGAAAGCGCCATCGTTATCCTCCTGCGCCGGAAGACCCGGCATGATTAATTAGGCTGGCCAGGTAACCCGCCCCGAATCCGTTATCAATATTGACTACTCCCACCCCCGGAGAGCAGCCATTTAACATCGTCAAAAGCGCGGACAACCCCGAAAAACTGGAACCGTATCCGCAGCTGGTCGGTACCGCTACAATCGGAGCTTTAACCAAGCCGCTGATCAAACTGGCTAAGGCTCCTTCCATTCCCGCGACCACCACGATCACCTGGGCCTTTCTTAGTTTATCCAGATTACTCATCAGGCGATGTACCCCGGCGACCCCAACATCATAAAGCTTATCCACCCGGTTACCCATCACCTCTAAAGTTTGCGCAGCTTCTTCAGCAATGGGGATATCGGCAGTACCTGCAGAAATTACCAAGACTAATCCGCCGGATAAAGGTTTAGGCCTGCCCGCATAACCAATCTTAGCCAGTTGATTGTATTTTAAAGCAGGAATTGATTTCTTTAAAAATAAGAAGGTGGATTTTTCCAGCTTGGTCAATAATAACCTTTGGCCGGAGTTGGCTATTTTTTCGGCGATTTTCTTTAAGTGCAGGCGATCTTTACCCGGGCAGTAAATCACCTCGGCAAAACCTTTGCGTTGCGGACGGTCAGTATCGATTTTGGCAAATCCCAAATCGCAAAATCCTTTACCGGGGCGCATCTTCTTACAAACCCCGGTAGACCAAATACCCTAAGAGAACGATCAGGAACAACGCAAAAATATAAAAATCATTAAAAT
>JBFZAU010000012.1:0-10834 GCA_041308825.1 Candidatus Omnitrophota bacterium | reverse complement strand
ACTTTAGTTAAACGGGGCATGATTTCAATATGCCAATGATAATCCTGATCGATCGTTTTCCAATAACCTATCTTCTGCCGGCGAAAAGGCGCAGTATGGATAACGTAGTTATAATCAGGATCATTCAATCCTATTTTTAATTTTAGGAGTACAGCTTTAAGCAAACGGGCTAAGTTACGCCGGGAATCCCCATCCATACAGGTATAATCGCTGCAATGCTTCTTCGGTAAAATCCAGGTTTCAAAAGGAAACCGGGCGGCAAAAGGAGCCACGGCAATAAAACCGTCATAATCCAGAATCACCCGCTCCTTTTGAGCTAACTCCTGTTTAATTAAATCGCAGAATACGCAGCGCTCATGATATTCATAATAAAGGCGGGCACCCGCTAATTCTTCCTTTACCCGTTTAGGATTAACCGGTGTAGCGATCAGCTGGGAACGGGCATGCCGGATTCCGGTTGAGCCTGAACCTTTACCGTAATTTTTAAAAACCAAAACATATTTTAACCGGGTATCTTTCTCTAAATCCATAATCCGGTCGGCATAACAATTAAGTACCAGGGTAATTTGTTCTTCGCTTAAATCTGCAAGGTTGGCGATATGCTGGTTAGTTTCGATAATGATCTCATGGGCCCCGAGGCCGTTCATTACGTCATAGATGCCGTTGCCGCGGCGGTCCAGATCCCCTTCAACCCTTAAAAAAGGAGCGATACTGGGGATAACACGCAAATCCCAGCCCGGTTCATTACGCGTAGAATTACGCGGACGGATGGCATAAATTTCAGGAGGAGTCTTTCCTTCCCTGCCCTCGCAAAATGGGCAAGCAGTATGATCCTCCTGCTCTTTAAGCTTACCGACAAACTGGTCCGGGCGGCGCGCCCGTTCGGTGGAAATAATTACCCACCGGCCGATAATCGGATCTTTTCTTAGTTCTGGCATAGAAAATAATTATAACAGAAGGCCTAAATCTTGCAACTACTTTTTCCCCAGGGTTTCTCCGGCAGCCAATTTGTGGCCGCTGATAAAGCTTTGAGCCAACATGCGCTTGCCCCCTGCAAGCTGCAGTTCTTTAATCTCCAGAAAACCTCTCCCGCAAGCTACGACAATCCCGTGCTCATCAGCCCGGATCACCTCACCGCAAACTGGCTGATGGCCGGGAAAAATCGGCAAAACCTGGGCGGCAAATATTTTAAGCATTTTTTTGCGATAGCTGGTAAATGCCCCCGGCCAGGGAACCACCCCCCTGATTTGATTATAAATATTTACCGCAGAATTATTCCAATCAATTAAGCCGGTATCTTTTTTCAGTTTAGGCGCATAAACGGCTTCTTCTTCCTGTTGTTCGACTAAACGGTAATCGTGTTTTTCAATCGCCCCCAGAGCATCGATTAAAAGCTGCGCACCGCAAATACTAAGCTTAGCCTCCAAGGTAACTGCAGTCTCCTGATCTTGAATCTTAATTTCCTGCCGGGCAATTGAAGGGCCGGCATCCATCTTGGCCACCACATGCATAATCGTCACCCCGGTCTTTTTATCCCCGTTAATCACCGCCCAGTTGATCGGCGCGGCGCCCCGGTAGCGCGGCAAGAGCGATGCATGGATATTAATCGGCATCAGGCTGGGAATATCCAATACTTCTTGCGAAAGGATCTGGCCGTAAGCGACAATCACAAACAGGTCGGCATTTAAACTTTTCAGGAATTTTACGCTCTCCTGATCATTAACATCCTTTGGCTGGAAAACTCTTAAGCTTCCAGAGAGTGCGGTATTTTTAACATCCGTAAACCCTACTTTAAGATGGCGGCCTTTCTTTTTATCCGGCTGGGTAACCACGCAAAGCAGCTCATGCCGGCTTTTGATTAAAGCCTCCAGGGGTAAAACCGCAAAATGTGCACTGCCGAAAAATATTATCTTCATTTTTAAACAGGATCAACGTCGATTGTCACTATTATACCCGAAAAATGCCCGTCTTTTAAGTGTAATTTCAGGAAGCGGCCGGCTGCCTCCACGCTTAAGGTGCGCATTAATATCTGATAATAAAAATTCCCCCTTAATTTGGGCGGTTGGCCGGGATGCAGCCAAAGGAGTTTTAAACTGCCCGTCTTGATTTTATTTAACCTTTGGAACAAATTCTCCGCCGCAGCCTTAACTTTATCCGCATCCTTACCCCGCAGCCTCAACATAATCATATGGCCAAATGGCGAGAAATTAAGCTGCCTGCGGGTTTTAAGCTCCGGCCGGAAAAAAAGTTCCGGGTCATTCTTAACCAAAGATTGCAAACAATGATGATTCTGATTAAGGCTTTGGATAATTACTTTATGCGAAGTTAAATTAATTATCCCGGTGAGCATAAAATATGCCTTTTCTGCTGCCCGAAAATCTATGCGGTTTAATAGGTCATCCATCCCCAATACCCCGATTAAATCAAAACTTTGGCCTCCCAAATTAGTCAATGAACCGGTTGAGACCACCAGCTCCTGGTCCAGCCGGGCCTGAGGGAAAATCCTGGCCAATTCGCTTTCGACTTTTTCCGTTCCTAAACCGAAATATTTAATGTAGCCGGCTTGGCAGTGCGGACAAATTTTAGGCACCGGCATTTTAAAATTGCAATGGTGGCATTTTAGTTGGCCGTCATCGAAATGAAATACTAAATTAAGATTGCACCGGGGGCATTTTAAAGATTTTCCGCAATTATGGCAGGCGGCCATCGTGGCAAAACCCCGGCGATTAACGACCACCAGCACCCTCTTTTTTTCCGTGAGAGTTAATTGAATCGCATCCAGCAAAAACTTGGAAAAAATCGGCTTACTCCTTCTTTGGGCATAAGCCAGGCGGCGTAAATCGATCACCTTCACAAGCGGATAAGCTGACTTTGACGGAATCACCTCCAGCGATAACCGGCCTTTTTGCAAAAGATAAAAATCCTCTAAGGATAAACTGTGGCTGCCTAAAATAAGTTGTGCCCCCTGGATTTGACTGCGGATCAAGGCAACCTGGCGGACGTGGTAGTGCGGAGACTGCTCCTGCTTATAAACCTGATCCTGCGGCTCATCAATAATAATCAGTCCCGGATTTTTTACCGGCGCAAAAATACCTGAGCGCAAACCAACCGTAACACAGCAATCAATGCCCCTAATTTTATTCCAAATTTCTAATTCTTTGGGCTGTTTACGAAAAGCCACAAAAGGTTGAACGCTTAAGTTTTCCTGGATCGCTTGAGATACTCTGCCCAGGGTTACTAAATTCGTACATAGAATAATTACTGACCGGCCGGCGGCTAAAGTTTCTTTTACCTTGTTCAGATAAACCGCTGTCCGGTCAAACCCCCGGACAAAAATAGGCGGTTCTTCCTTAGGGTGAGCTAATGACCGCTCGGTTAAACCCCGGCGGTCAGAAGTTTTAATTTCCTGCTTGATAGCTTTCCCCTGGCGCAATTCCTCCGGAAGCGCCGCCTCAATCGCCTCCCCCCAGGAGCAACCATAGTATTGCGCTATTTTTTCCGTTAACAACAATAACGGTTCATCCAAAAGCGGTTCATCATCAATGAGCGAAATAACCTCTTTAACTTTTTTTATTTTAGTTTTGCTGCTTAAAGCAACCACGTAGGCGACTTCTTTTTTATTGCGGAAATTAACCCAAACCCGGCAGCCAACTTTAATTTTTCCTTCTAAACTGGAGGCCGTCGTATAATCAAACGGCCCTTCAAGCGGCAACCCCAGAACAACTTTAGCGTATAACACTAGCCAGCTCCTTTAGGGCAAAAGGCTTCTGAATTTCTCTGATGCTTTTCCTTAAAGCGTCAATTTTTTGCGGGTTATTTTTCAAATCCAGGACATAATCCCTAATCTCCCGGATATTTTTAGGGCTTACTCCGATGCCATACTGTGCTAATGCTTCAATGTTAGCTGTTTCCTGCCCGGGAATAGCGCTGATAAACACCGCAGGTAACTCCATAATCAAGACTTCGGTAATCGTTGAACCTCCGGGTTTGGTAATAATCACCTGGGAAACTGCCATCAACTCCTCGGTATTCGAAATAAAACCAAAAACTTTGACGTTCTCCAAATTCATTTTAATCAACCGGCGATAAAGTTTTTTATTGCCGGCACAAACTACCAATATCTGGCAATCTTGATGCAGGATTTTGGCAATCTCCTCAAGCGGCCCCAAACCAAATGAACCGGTCATCAAAAGTACGGTAAATTTTTTATGGTCGATACCTAATTTATGGGCTAAAACCCGCCGGTCAAAATGCCGGATAAATTTCGGGTCAAAAGGCAGTCCCAAAACACTGATTTTTTCAGGCTCGACCCCTTCCAGTATCAGCCTATCTCTGGTAAAATCCGAAGCCACAATATATAAATCCGTTGCCGGATTGATCCAGAAAGGATGCACATCGTAATCCGTAATCACCGTAATAATTTTCGAAGTAATTTGGTTTTTTTTCTTTAAATCAGCAGCTAATTCCGCAGGCAGAAAATGCGTGGAAATAATTAAATCCGGGTTTTCCTGCCGGAAATAACGGATCAACTCTTGGCAGTTAGTAAAATTGATCAGGCGCGCCAGCAGACGGCTGATCGGACGTAAAACTTTCGAATCCGTTACCCAAAAGGCCCAATGCCAAATCCGCGTGGCATATTTGATCAAAAAAGAATACCCTTTGGTATAATCAAACTTAAAGATCGCGTTGGTTTTATCCAAAGCATCCAAAAGGACAAGCTCTAAATCCGGATCATGTTCTTTTAAGTAGTTATAGATGGCCTCGGCGGCCCGGCGATGACCGGCACCGGCGGAAGCATGGATAATTAAAACCTTCATCCCTCACCTTCTCCTTATTCAATTCTTTAAACCGTACGACTTTAATATTAGAAGATCAGAAGGTGAGGGATTCACCCCGCACCTTCCTGTATTCAGAATTTAACCCTGCGCCTGTCAACACTTTAATATAAAGAAGGTGCGGGGTTCATTTTTTCCTGGTTAGAAATTTGGCGGCGGCCCACAGATCATTAAATACAAAATCGGCTTGGACCTGCCAGTTCTGGCGATTCGAGAGTTTTTCTTTACCGCTTAATACTAATATTGATTTACATCCGGCGTTTTGCGCGGTAAATATATCACGAAGCGTATCACCGATAAAATAGGCATTTTTTAATTCAAATTTAAATTTTTTGGCGGCCAGTTTTAGCAGCCCGGGTTTTGGTTTACGGCAGGAACAAGCGGCCTCTTTGCGGTGAGTGCAATAATAAACCTGATCGATCTTACCCCCCTGCTGCTGGATTTCTTTAAGCATCTTGAGCGTAATTTTCTCCAGCGTGGTTTGAGCATAAATCCCCCGGCCAACCCCTGCCTGGTTGGAAGCCACAAATATTTTATAGCCGGCTTCCGCCAACAAAGCAATCGCCTGCTTTACCCGCGGCAGAAACTTAAATTTCCTCAGCGAGGTAACGTAAAGCTTATCGCCCGGATATTTGTTAATTACCCCATCACGATCTAAAAATACCACTTTCATATTAACAGATCGTTAACGGGTGGCTTGGGGGTGGTTTCGCAGCGCGTAATAGCGCAAGAAACTACCCCCAAGACAGGACCCGTTAACATACCTTTAGTTAACTTTATTTTTAAGATTATTACGCATCTCAAGAAACTTAACATAACTTAGTATCTGATAAAGCGTATCAAAGAAAGCGATCACAAACCCATACATCCCGTCTTTATACGCTTTCTTTCTTAAATACCTTCTGAAAAAGCGGTCAAGGGCCCTCCAGCTCGCCCAAATCAGCGTCATTTTACGGCCGGTTTCCAGCCATTTGCGCGCCTCCAGCGTCGATTGACGGTTGACGCTATTTAAAAAGTGCTCCAGATCCGGATAGCCCCGGTGAATAATATCGGATTTTAAATGGCCGCATCTACCTTCGATAAAAGCCCGGGGATGCACCGGTGCCTCTTCATATTTAAATTTATTTTTTTGAAAAAGGCGTACTTTAGATGCCGGATACCAGCCGCCGTATCTTACCCAGTAATTGCTGATAAAATTACGTAAGGGAATATCATACGCGGCAAACGCATCCGTTATAATCGCCTCTTCAATCTCTACCTTTAATTCCGGTGTGACTGTTTCATCCGCATCTAAACTTAAAACCCAGGGATTTTTGGCCTGGGCATAAGCCCAGTTACGATGCTTACCCTCGATATCCATTTTCCGAAAAAAAAGTTTAGCGTGATACGTCTTGACGATCTCCGGAGTCCTGTCTGAGCTCTCATCGTCCACAACGATTATTTCATCCGCCCATTTTACCGAATCAAGACAGGCCCCGATACAAGATTCTTCGTTTTTGGTTAAAATCACTACCGACAATTTAGCCATGCATAAGCTCCTTTACAGATTGAATAATATAATCCTTTTCAGCAACGGTCAATTCCGGATAAATCGGCAAGGTAAACACCTGCCGGGCTGCTAATTCAGCTTGCGGAAAATCCCCCCGTTTATACCCTAAATACCTGAAACATTGCTGCAAATGCAGAGGTACCGGATAAAATATGCGGGAATCAATACCCTTAGCCTTTAAATACTGCGCACAGGTTTTATTCGCGATGGAAGCCCTTAAGGTATACTGGTGGTAAATGTGCGTTGAATAAACCGGAACCGTCGGTAATTTAAAGTTCAGGCCCGCTAAGTTTCGATTGTAATACCGCGCGACCTCCTGCCTGGCCGTATTCCAGCGATCTAAATATTTCAATTTGATATCCAATACCGCCGCCTGAATCGTATCCATCCGGTTATTGCGGCCTAAGACCAAATGATAATATTTATTTCTATTCCCCTGGTTACGTAGAATTTTCAGCTTCTCGGCAACGGCCTTACTATTGGTCAAAATCAAACCGGCATCCCCAAAGGCCCCTAAATTCTTTCCCGGATAGAAACTCACCGCTCCGCAATCCCCCAGTGTACCGGCTTTTTTCCCTCTATACTCCGCGCCAAAGGCTTGGGCGGTATCTTCGATTACCTTGAGCTTATGTTTACGCGCCAACTTTAAAATTCCTCCCAGATCCGCACACAAACCATAAAGGTGCACCGGGATAATCGCTTTAATCCTAAATTTCCGTTTCTTCGCCAGCGCATGCTCGATACTTCCCAGCGAAATATTATAGGTATCTTCATCGATATCCGCAAAAACGGGATTTGCCCCGATTCCCGCCACTGCTCCGGCGGTAGCATAATAAGTAAACGCCGGACAAATCACTCCATCGCCGGGTACGATCCCCAGCGCCAATAAAGCCAGACTAATGGCATCCGTGCCGTTTGAAACTCCGATCGCATATTTTGCGCCGGTATATTCAGCGACATGCTTTTCAAATTGCTCAACCTTTGGCCCTAAAATAAAACTGCTCTGGTCGATAACCTCTTTAATCGCAACATCTAGCTCCTGCCGGAGCGGGTCAATTTGTTTTTTTAGATCTAACGCCGATATCTGCATCAAGTTCTCCTTTGTCCTAATAATTCCACCGCGGCATCTAACGCTTCTTCCACGCTCACTTGTTTCAAACATTCCTTATTCCGGTCACAAGCCCTCAATCTAAAATTTTTATAGCAGGGCCGGCACTCTAAATCCGACTTTAAAACCCGATGACTAACTCCGGGCGGATAGGGCCCATAAACGATTTCACTGACCGGCCCGAATACCGAAACCGTTTTTTTTCCCAGAGCCACCGCCATATGCATCGGCCCGCCGTCATTAGTAATAACTAAATCGCATTTTTTTATGATTGCCGGCAGGATCTCTAAGCTGGTTTTACCGGTCAAGTCAACCGCCGGATTACGCATCAGGTGGCGTACTGTCTCGGAGATTTTCTGCTCCGTTTCATCTCCTAACAGTATGATCTTAACACCGCGCCGGTCGATTAATTGATCCGCGGTTTGGGCAAACTTAGCTTGCGGCCAATGTTTAATCCCCGCATCCTTACCCCAGCTGCCTCCGGCGCCGGGAAAAATACTGACCAGGCAGTCCCCCTCTTTTAATCCGGCTAAAGCTAAAATTTTTTTCGCTTTTGATTCATCAGCCGGCAAAACGGTTAAAGCGAGATTTTTGTCCTCAACCGGAATATCCAAAAATTCCAGCAATCCGGAATAATATTCTACCACATGCCGCCCGGTATAACTTTCCAGCATCAACGCCTGGGTCAGAAACCTTCCCCGGCCTTTATAGTTAAATCCGATCCTCTGACGGATACCGGCAATTTTCGCCAAAAGGCTATAGCGGTGATCTAAAGAGAAATCCAGGCAAAGATCAAAACGCTCATTTTTAATTACCCGGATAAACTTAAAAAAACAGGCTACCCCCGCAAAAAATGACTCCTGGTATTTTTTTTTAAGATCCCCGCGGGAAAGAGCAAATACCCGGTTAATCAAAGGATCTTTCTTCAGCAGCGGCTCAACCCGTAAATTCGACCAATAACCGATAAAACTATCCGGATATTTTACTTTTAACGCTTTAATTACCGGCGTGGTAAATAAAACATCCCCAATCCCAAAGGGGTTGATGATTAAAATTTTTTTCATCTTTTAAAATCATCCTCAAATCTTTCAATATCATCTTCCCCCAGATATGCGCCGGTCTGCACCTCAACAATCCGCAAAGGCAAACCGGTAGCATTCTCCAAGCGGTGTTTCTTGCCTTTAGAGATATAAATACTCTGGTTGCTCCTCACTAAAAAAGTTTTGTTTCCACTGGTTACTTTAGCTGTACCTGAAACAACTACCCAGTGCTCTGCCCGGATTTCATGGCGCTGCAGGCTTAAACGTTTATGCGGAGCAATTTCGATCAACTTGATTTTAAAACCCGCGCTTTCCTGCAAAATAGTAAATGACCCCCAGGGCCTTCTTTCAGTTAAATGCACCAAATGCTCTTTGCGCTTTAATGACTTCATCATCTCTACCAGTTTTTTAACATCCTGGGTCCGGCTGCGATTACAAACCAAAAGAGCATCCGGAGTATCCGCAATTACCGTATCTTTTAAACCAATAGTAGAAACCAGCCGGTGACCCTTGGAAAATACACATACCCCTTGGCTATCCAAGATCAAGGTATCCCCGCTAACGATATTCCCCTGCTTATCTTTAGGAAAAATTTCCGACAAAGCTTCCCAACTACCCAGGTCTGTCCAGTAAAAATCAGCCTCAACCAGCGCAATACGCCGGGAATGCTCCATAATCCCGTAATCGATCGAAACAGGCTCAACCCGCAGCCAAACTTTCGCAATATCATCGACAGAATTGATTAATTGAAGGTTGGCAGATAAACTTGGCAGGTATTTTTTAATCTCCTCCAGAAAAACCGAAGCCTTACCGATAAACATCCCGCTGTTCCAATAAAAATATTTATTTTTAAAATATGCCTTGGCTTTATCCAGTCCTGGTTTTTCCAGAAATTTTTCCACCTCCCAATAGCCGTCTCTTTTGGTACCTACCTTGATATAACCATACCCTACTGACGGAAGATGAGGCTTAATGCCCAAAGTAACCAAAAAATTTTGACTGGCGCACTGAATAGCTTTTTTAATTGTTTTTCTGAAATTTAACGTATTTTTAATGTAATGATCGGCAGGTAAAACCGACAATACCGCGTTTTTATCCAGCCGGCTAATTAATTTAGCGCATAAACCGATGGCCGGAGCGGTATTTCTGCCTTGCGGCTCTAAAATAATATTGGCCTCCGGAATACGGAACTTCGAAATTTGGGATTTTGTTTCATAAAAATAAGTCCGATTCGTAATAATGAACGTCCGCGCAGGATCCACGATGCCTTTCAAACGCATGACTGTCGACTGGAGCAAACTTTCCTGGCCGATAATCTTCATAAACTGCTTAGGCTCAAGCTCTCGGGAAAACGGCCAGAATCTGCTGCCTACTCCTCCGGCTAAAATGACCGCGTAATTCATCTATTTAATACCTCCTTTGCCTGATCAAAGACCTCATCCACCGTGATTTCGCTTAAACTTGCTTTTTCCACTACCCGATGCCCGTTACCCCAGGGGCCCCAACGCCTGGCCGTTTTACCCGGTAGATCATTCCTAAATAAAGCGATAACCGAAGTACCGACGCAGGCCGCTAAATGCATTGGCCCGCTATCGGCGGTAATCAAAACACTGCCGCGCTTTAAAACGGCGGCTAATTCGGTCAAAGTAGTCTGGTTGATCATATTGATAATCCGGCTGCCTAACTCGGGTTTATTTTCGGTTTTACCGACCATCACTACCTTTAAATCCAGTTCGGCCCTAATCCGGTAGGCCAACTCTTCAAACCTCTCAAACGGCCATTGCTTGAGAGGATCGCTGGTAAAAGGATGAATAATTACGATTTTCTGGTTAATAAAATATTTATACAAGTTATCATCTGCTTTGATCGCCAACTCCCTGCTGGAAGGCTTCACCCCCAATAATCCCACTAACTCCAAGTTAGCCTCTACCTCATGGCGATTACCCAGATGCTTGGTATCCTTCATTTTATGCGTCAAGAGAATTCCCCATTTACGGTCATACCCCAGCCTTACCGGGATATGCGCCCAAAAAATTTTCTGGTGCGCCTCTTTAGTGGGATTTAAGACTACCGCCAGGTCAAACTTATATTTTCCAAGAGAACCTTTAATTTGATCCCAATCCAAAATCTGGTCCACCCACTCTAATCCTTGGGCGGCCAGTTCACAAACTTGCGCATTGACCGCTAAAGTCAATACACTTTGCGGATAAGTATCTTTTAAAGCGCGGATTGCCGGAATATTCAATAAAAACTCACCGAACCGGTCGGAGCGTATCACAAGAATATTCTTAATCATCGGTAA
>JBFZAU010000011.1:0-9734 GCA_041308825.1 Candidatus Omnitrophota bacterium | reverse complement strand
ATTTTCCCCTTATTTAAAATTCCATCTGCGGACTTATCGGCATTAATAAAAAGTTTTACCTTTATGCCGAGTAACCTCATTGCTTGAGCCAAAGCAACACATCTAGTTATATGCCCAAATCCAGCTTCTTTCCCACCCTCTGTTAGTATTAATGCCTTCATCCGATATCTTTTTGCCTCACAGATTTATTAATTTCATTTAAAGCAAATTCTTTCTCTAATATCCTGATTATGTCTTCCATATAAAAAATATTGTCCTTCTTAAATAATCTTTTATAAATATCCGTAACTAGTCTGAGGTCCTCCTCTTCATCGACCGTCCACCGCAAAGATGAAAAGTCTCTGTCATTCTCAACACTATACATCCTAAATTCATCAGGATGTTCATACAAAAATATCGTGACGTGCTCTCTTTCATAAGGCTTATCTGCTAGTCTATGGCATTTCTCCAAAGAACTGAAAGAAATGACCTCTGTATCAAGCCCCCGCGGATAACTCCTCTTTATAGTATTGCTGGCACCAGCATAATCAACTGTGTTATTCATATATGCGCTAATAACGGTATCGGTAATTCTGGGGTCGATGAGAGGACAATCTCCGGTAATTCTGACCACGACATCAGCGCCATATTTTACTGCCGTATCATAATATCGTTTTAAAACATCTTTTTCGCTACCCCTAAAAACATCTATCAAGTAATTTCCGCATAAATCCGCTATGGCATCGTCCTGCGCTTCATTGCTCGTAGCAACAACTACTTTGTTGACAAAAACACACTTATAAAGCCTATTTACAATATGCCAGAGCATTGGTTTACCAGATATGTCGGCCAATACCTTTCCTCTTAAACGAGATGAGCCCATCCTTGCCTGGATGATAACTACTATATTCATATTCTTATTCTTATTCATTTTTTTAGCAGAAACATTGCGTCAACATTGTCTTCGTTTTTGTACTTAAAAAATTCCAGTTTGCTTATCTTCAAACTAGGCTTAACTATTTTATAGATACCGGAAAAATCTGCTTTCCATAACAATCCTTTTTCACCTCTATAAGTAATGTTTTCGTACTTTTTTGCGTAGTATTCAAATCCCCATATATATTTATTACTGCACCTGTAAATTTCTTTGATAGCTTTCGCAATATTGTCCGGACTTATATGAATAAGAACCCCCGACGTGAAAACAAGTCCAAAGTAGTTGTCTTTAAACGGTATATCGAATGCATTTCCCTTAGTAATATTTATGCCCTTGGTAAGTTTTTTGGAAAGTTCTACAGCATGTTCCTGCGGCTCAATACCATATAAATTTTTAAACCCCATCTTTTGTAAAACTTGCAGCTGGTTGCCGACATTACACCCCACCTCCAATATACGGATCGAGCGATCAAGCAAACCAATAAATTTCTTATTCATCCCGGTTCTTGTAATTCCAAAATTATTTTTATATAATTTTTCTACCTCGCTTATGGTAACTTTATTCCTATTGGTATATTTCTTACCAAAATCCGTTTCCCAACTAATCAATTGTCTGGTATTTCGAGTCATTCACACGTCTCCTTAAGTACTTTAACAACATAACTGACATCTTTATCTGTCATATCGTAATACACCGGAATGCTTATCTCTTGACTATAAAATCTTTCGGCCCTTGGACATATAGAACCAGTGTAGCCTATTTTACGATAATAGGGCTGCATGTATACAGGCATATAATGAACCTGGACACCGATACCGCGTTTGCGCATATGGTCAAAAACTATTTTACGGTCGGAGAATCTTTTGACCTTCAAACAATATAAATGCCGTGCCGAATTAACATATGGCCTTTCTACTGGCAATATAAATTCAGGGAAGCGTGACAACTTTCCATTATAAGCCTCGAAAATATCCTTTCTCTTCTTTAAAAAGTTATCCATCTTATTTAATTGGCTCTTTCCTAAAGCACATTGAAAATCCGTTATCCGATAATTAAAACCCAACCGCTGCATTTCATAATACCATCCGCCTTTATCAAAAGAATCTTTACCAATAAATCTTTTCGACTCTTTGACTATACCGTGACCGCGTAAATCAATAAGCTTTTCATACAGATCTGAGCTATTAGTAAGTACAGCCCCTCCTTCTCCCGTTGTAATTGTTTTTACAGGGTGAAAACTAAAAACAGCCATATCTGAATATCTACAACTTCCGATCCTTGATCTTTTATATTCGGCACCTAAGGCATGAGCAGCGTCTTCTATCACGATAAGTCCGCGTTTATCGGCTATTTCCTTTATCTTTTCCATGTCGCATGGATGCCCTGCAAAATGAACAGGCATAATTGCTTTTGTTTTTTTACCAATTTTCTTATTAATTTCTTCCGGATCAATATTAGCGGTATCTGGTTGAACATCCGCGAAAACTGGTCTTCCACCGCAATACAAAACAGAATTTGCCGATGCCGCAAAAGTTATCGGAGAAGTTATAACTTCATCATTTTTACTTATTCCCGCGGCAAGACAAGCGATATGCAGGGCGGCCGTTCCGCTTGACACCGCAACAGCATAGCTGGCTCCGGTATACTTACAAAGAACGTCCTCAAATTCATTTATTTTAGGCCCCTGGGTAATCCAGTGCCCCCGCAAAACCTTAACAACTTCTTTAATATCGTTTTCGTCGATCGATTGACGGCCATAGGGTATTATCTTCATAATTATTCCGCCATGCCTTGCAATTCTTTTATGGTTAACCAGTTATTATTGTTATCGCTTGCATATCTTGCGCCCTCAGGTAATCTTTTTCCGTTTTGCCAGTTATTTTTTTCCCACCAGGGATGCTCGGGCTTAATAATAAAACATTCCTTGAATTCCAACGAATGCCTTGCTTCATCTTCAGTTAATAAGCACTCGTGGATCTTCTCTCCGGGCCGGATGCCGATAAATTTTATTTTACACTTAGGGGCAATAGCTTTAGCCAGGTCCAGAATCTTCATACTGGGTATTTTGGGGACAAACACTTCCCCGCCATGCATCGTTGCTATGCTTTGGATAACAAATTCAACCCCTTGTTCCAAAGTTAACCAAAAACGGGTCATTCTTTTATCGGTCAAAGTAATTACGCCGGCGGAACTTTGTTTTTTAAATAACGGGATAACACTGCCCCTGCTTCCGATAACATTACCATAGCGGGCACAAGCCATTTTAGTCTGCCTTTTCTCGCCCACATAAGCATTGGCGGCCACAAACAGTTTCTCCATGCACATTTTAGTAGCGCCATATAAATTAACCGGATTAACTGCCTTATCCGTGCTGATTGCCATAACCTTTTCTATATTATGATCTATCGCCGCCTCGATTATGTTTTGCGCGCCCAGCACATTTGTTTTAACTGCTTCAAAAGGATTATATTCACAAGCCGGGACCTGTTTTAAAGCTGCGGCATGCACTACAATATCGGACCCGTCCATGGCCCGCTCCAGCCTGCTTTTATCTCTGATGTCCCCGATAAAGAATCTTAGCCGCCCGTTATTTTTAAAATATTTCGCCATTTCCCACTGTTTCAATTCATCGCGGCTAAAAATCCTTATCGCTTTAGGTTTATACTTCCCCAGCATAATCTCGGTAAATTTATGGCCGAATGAACCCGTCCCGCCGGTCAATAATAAAACTTTATTTTTCCAATCCATAGCGACCTCTTTCATTTAGATAAATCATCCGCCACACTATAAATTACTTTACCGGCCAGGACAATCAGGAAATATTCTTCCATCATTTCTTACCCGAGTTACTCATCCAGAATTCTTGCGCAAATATCGCCAAGACCCCAAGAAATAAGCCCATCACTATTGAAATAGCTAAAATTTTCTTTTTGCTCGGGCTTACAGGATCAGAGAGAACTCTTGGCTGCACGATAATCCTAGTGTTAGAAATAAACCCCTGGCTCATATTCAGTTTATCAATTTCTGACTCAAAATTAATTATTTGGGCATTGACATTCTTCACTTCGAAATCTAAATTAATTTTGCGCACTAACAATTCGCTAAGCTGATTATTCAAC
Organism: Candidatus Omnitrophota bacterium; assembly: GCA_041308825.1. Classification (GTDB taxonomy): domain Bacteria; phylum Omnitrophota; class Gorgyraeia; order Gygaellales; family Profunditerraquicolaceae; genus UBA6249. The sequence goes on along the minus strand of JBFZAU010000011.1, from coordinate 5,699 downwards.
TGATTCAAATAATTTGAGTTATTTTGAATATAACTGGCGAGAAACAAGGTAGCGGCACTTTCTGTAACCGAATTTTCCTTTAATTTTTCACGATTTTCCAATATTTGCGCAGTATTAATGCTTACGGCTTTTATCTCCTCCCTTAACTTATCTTCCCTGGCGGCGATCTCTTTTACTTGATCCCGCAGATTGCCGGCTCTTTCCTTAGCGTTTAAAATAGCGCGTTCATTTGATTTTATCTGATAAGCAATATCATCAGTCTTAGCCTTGGTGCCTTTAGTAAAGCTCACAGATATTAAATCCGCCAGGTTCCGCAGCAAGGCTATACCGGATTCTTTTTTGTTCTTTTCCAGGTCAATACTTACCTGCAGGATATTGGTTTTAGCCGGGATGACTACCTTAAAATTCAGGCGGTTATTATCTAAGTCTATATTCAATATTTTTTTAAGCTCTTCATTATAAACACCATTGATGATCAAACTTTTTAAGTTTTCAGCAGGCTCAAGATCGTTAGCCCCGGTCAAAGACGGGCCGATAACCGGCGGCTGGATCATCATGGAAACTCTGTAAATTTCCGGAGAGAACAGAAAGCAGGCAATCCCGGCAGCAAAAGTTAACAGGAATACCGCAATAAAAGCTTTTTTGCGTTTAACCATTACCTTAACATACTGACCTAAATCTATTTCGGTATCTTCGTAATTTTGGTTGTTTTGCTGCATATTAACCTCCGTAAGCTTTTGTCAATAGATCATTTTCTTTCTTTAAATTATTATATTCTGTCTTTTTTATTTGTAAAAAATACTTGAGCAGCCTGAATTTCTCTTCCAAGCCTTTCTCAGTTAGAAGATAATGGATTTTTCTTAGTTTTCCGGAATTACCGGTAAAGTTTCTAGCCTTGATGAAACCTTTAAAAATAAGCTCACGTAAAAGGTAGTTAGTTTTACCTAATGAGATATTCAAATGGCTGGAAAGATCCCGCTGGGTAGTATTTGGATTGGCTTCTAACTCTTTGAAAATAAAGAGGGTTTCTTCATTTTTTGGCTGTTCAGACATTGAACGGATATTTTAACAAAACAGACCAAAAAGTCAAGAAATATGAGTGATTTCTCACCTAAAAAGGAAGGGTAATTCCTGCTTCGACACCCTCTTCTTGCCGGCGGGAGGATAATCTTATAAATGCTTCGGCATCAAGGGATTTCAAGAATTTATGCGTCATCGTAAGAGTTATGCCTAAAGGCTGGCCAAGCTCGTTTTTAAGTGTAAAAATGAGCTTACTCCGCCCAAAAGTTACCTTTGCCCCAAACTCCACTACCCTAACCCTGCCTTGGCCATAGACCATCTCAAAAATCAACCCCAGATTACGCCCGAACTTCCATTCCCCATAGAGAATGACAATGGGAGCGCCTTTGGCTAAGCGGCTGCGGCGCATACCTGTGCCAAGCCGATAACGGATTTGGCCGCGTTTAGGGGAAAGGGACGGCGATTCAACCTGGGCTTTAAATTCAAAACGCGAAGTGGAACTACCCTCCAGAAAATAAACCAGCCGGTTTACGCTGGAAAAATCCCAATGCCCTTTAAAAACCAGGGTATTTGAGCTGTTCCCCCGGCAATACTCAATCTGCTGATTTTTATTTACTCTCCAGACGCCCTTGAAAGTATAAGTTTGCGGGGGACCTTTACGCAGGTCAGCTTCGAAACACAGCTCATTGCGCTGATTGGCATACCAGGTACCTTTAAGTTTAAGCAGGCGCAAGCGCTGGCGGCGGGTGTAAGATTCGGTTTGGATGGTTTCGATGACTAAACAATCGGATTCAGCGGCAATGAAACGTTTACGGATGGTATCTTTAAGGGCCGTTCTCATCTAGCTTATTTTTAAAGCCTTTCCTGATAACCTTGATAAATCTGTTTGACTATATCAGGCAGGCTGAATTGATAATCCCATTGCGGATAATGCGATTTAAATTTGGAAACATCCGTAATCCACCAGATATGGTCACCGCGGCGCGGCTGTTCGATATATTCATAATTAAACTTATCACCGCTCAATTTTTCGCACATCTGGATCGCTTCCAGAATGGAAAGATTGGCAAACCTGCCGCCGCCCAAATTATAGACTTCTCCAAAGCGAGGTTGCTGGAAATAATGGTAAAAAGCATTAACCAAATCGAAAGCATGAAGGTTATCCCTCACCTGCTTACCCAAGTAGCCGTAAATTTTATACTTACGCGCCGTAACCGCGCATTTAATTAGATATGATAAAAATCCGTGTAATTGTGCGCCGGATTGAGCCGGCCCGCAAAGGCAACCGCACCTGAATACCCCGGTCTTTAAGCCGAAATACCGGCCATACTCCTGCGTCATAATATCCGCGGCAAGCTTGGAGGCGCCGAAAACCGAATGCGAACAATTATCCAGGCTCATCGTTTCATCGATGCCACCGGAATACCGGTGGCCGCGGGGTATTTCAAAACGCTTATCCTCTTCAATAAAAGGAAGCCGGTTCGGGGTATCCCCATAAACTTTATTCGTAGAGGTAAAAATAAAAACTGCCTGGGGGCAAAACCGACGCATCGCTTCAAGCAAAACCAAAGTCCCGCCGGCATTAATGCTAAAATCAAGCTGGGGGTCTTGAGCCGCCCAATCATGGGATGGCTGGGCGGCTGCATGCACGATCAAAGCAATCTCCTGCCCATAATGCTTAAATAAAGCATTAATTTTCCCCTGATTACGGATATCCAAGGAGTAGTGCCGGTAATTTTTATGCTGACGCATCAGGCGCTGCCTGTTCCAATCGGTTGAGCCTTCCGGGCCGAAAAATTTTTTCCGTAGGTTATTATCGATCCCCGCGACACTAAATCCCCGGGAAGCAAAAAAGCTGACCGTTTCAGAACCGATCAGCCCGCTCGAACCCGTAACTACCACCACCGACGTTTTATCCATTACGATAAAGCTTATTTATGTCTGCCAGCTTACTCTTAAGCCAGCTGCGATTGCTAAATGCCCAGCCTACCGTTAACCTTAAACCTTCTCTCAACTTAACCGTCGGTTTCCAGCCAAGCTTTTTTGTGATTTTTCCAGAATTCAAACAATACCTTAAGTCATGGCCGGGGCGGTCCTTAACAAACTTAAAATCATTCTGGCCGGCACCGAGAGTTTTCAATAAAAGCTTAACCGTATCGATATTCCTGCTTTCGCAGCTGCTGCCTAAATTATAAATTTGGCCGGCTTGGCCTTTTTGCGCAACCGCCAAAATCCCCTTGGCGCAATCATCAACATAAAGCCATTCCCGCACATTTTTCCCTGCCCCGTAAACCGGAATTTTTTCCCTTTGGATGATCCTCAAGATCGCCAAAGGAATTAATTTCTCCGGATACTGCCAGGGCCCGTAATTATTCGACGGCCGGATGATTATCGCCGGAAAATCATAGGTCCGGATATATGACTGTACCAAAAGATCTGCGGCCGCTTTGGAAGCCGCGTACGGGCTGTTGGGCTTAACCGGAGAATCTTCGCTGAATTTTCCATTGGCAATCTCTCCGTAGACTTCATCCGTTGAGATAAAAATAAATTTCTCTGCCCGGTATTCACGGCTGGCATCAATCAAAATCTGCGTACCTTTAATGTTTGTTTCAATGAACGCGGTAGCGTCGAGAATACTGCGATCGACATGGCTTTCCGCGGCAAAATGCAGGATAGTTGCGGGTCTTTCTTTGGCAAAGATTGAATTAATTTTCTTTTTATCGCGGATATCGGCGCGATAAAATTTAAATTTCCCGTCAACCTCTTTGAGGCGCGCCAAATCCGCGGCATAGGTCAGGCTATCGATGACCACCGGGAAAACGCCCTTACTCACCAGCAGCCTGACATAGGCGCTGCCGATAAAACCGGCTCCGCCGGTAACTAAGACTTTAGGTATTCTTTTACGCATTCTTCTAAAACCGAGTTAATACCCCTAACCTTAAAACCTGTTTTTTCAAGCTTGCCGGTTGAAAGAACCAGGTTCGTCCTGACTAAGCCTAATTTTTTCAAAACCAGCACCTTAAATTTGAATTCCGGGACATATTTTTGATAAACCTTCATTAACCTGGGATAACGCAGGCCGCCTCGGTTTACCACGTTATATATTCCCCGGGCATCGATCTTAACCAAATGTTTCATTGCCCGGATAAAATCAGGGATATAAGTTACAGAGTTAGGGACATCGATTACCTGCTTGTATTTGATCAGCTTATCCAGAAGGTTTTTAGGATGGCTGACGGACAACAACGGGATGCGGATCCTGAAGATAAGTATATTGTAATCCCGGGCTAATGCCGCCAGCGCCCTTTCTGAATAAATCTTGCTGCGGCTGTAAAACAGCTTAAAAAAATAATCCTGGCTTTCTTCGCCAAGCGGCTTATTTTTCTTATAATCGTAATTTAAGATACAGCCGCTGCTGATATGCACCAGCTTAATCTTATTACGCAGACAGACCTCGGCCAGAATTATCGGGACAAAACTATTGGCTAATAAAGTTGCGTCTTTTCCCAGCTCGCAGTCATCTACGTTGCGCTTTCCGTTGATGCCGATACAGTTTATGATTATTTTAGGGCTGTATCTCTTAATCAATTTTTCGGCGGCGCTGAAAGAATCGATCATTGAGCCGTCAATCCTGCAATCAAACTCTTTTTGCAGCAGCCCGCCGATAAAGCCTTTACCTAAAATTAAAATATCTTTATTCATTTTTAATTAAGTTTTTTAAATATTCTCCGTAGCTGGTCGGTATTTGGTTAGCCAGTTTCGACAGTTGGATTTTATTAATATACCCCATCCGCCAAGCCACCTCTTCAATACAGCCGATCTTTAACCCTTGCCTGTCCTCGATAGTTTTAATAAAGATTGAAGCATCAATCAATGATTGATAGGTCCCGGTATCCAGCCAGGCGTGGCCCCGTCCGAGAAATTTAGCCTTAAGCTTGCCTTTTTTAATATACTCATTATTTACCGCGGTTATTTCAAACTCCCCTCTTTTAGAAGGCTTAATCTTTTTAGCGATTTTCACCACCTGCTGATCATAAAAATACAGGCCGGCCACTACCCAGTTAGACTGGGGATTTTTGGGCTTTTCTTCAATAGCCAAAACTTTGCTTTTCTGATTAAGTTTTAAAACTCCGTAACGCTCAGGGTCCCGGACATAGTAACTGAAAATTACCGCCCCTTCCTTAATCCTGGCGGATTGCTGTAAAAGTTCGCTTAAATTATAACCGTAGAAGATATTGTCACCCAGGATAAGGCATACGCTGCTGCGACCGATAAAATCTTCGGCAATAATAAAGCTCTGGGCAATCCCTTGCGGCTGGGGTTGTACGGCATAAGTAAGTTTAATTCCTAAGCTCGAGCCATCCCCCAGCAGGTCTATAAATCTTGGGGTGTCTTTAGGAGTTGAAATAATCAGAATATCCTTGATCCCGGCCAACATCAAAACCGATAACGAATAATAAATCATCGGCTTATCATAAACCGGTAACAGTTGTTTACAAACCCCTTTGGTAATCGGATAAAGCCGCGTGGCCTTGCCGCCAGCAAGAATAATCCCTTTCATTTTGTCCTCCCGTATTGGAAGTAGAGAAAAATGATGATCGAGAGCGTAATTAAGGTTACGGTATTAGCGATAATAATGATCGGATCCCGGCGGGCAATTCCATAAATCGTCCAAAGTA
>JBFZAU010000010.1:0-4700 GCA_041308825.1 Candidatus Omnitrophota bacterium | reverse complement strand
CCCGAATTTACGAAGAGCAAACCCGCCAAAGCCTGACCTTAAATAAACTTTACGATCAGGTAACTAAAGATTACCGGTTGACGGATGAACAAATCCGCCAGGAATACCTGCAGGCTAACCAGGAGCTCAGCGTCGATTACATTGCCAGCAGTTTTGCCGATTTTACTGAATCTATTCAGCCGACAGATGAACAAATCGTAAACTTTTTTGAAAAGAATAAAGCGATGTTTAAGGAACCGGCGACTGAAAATCAACCGGTACGCATTCCGGAATTATCCGAAATAAAGGATAAGGTAAAAATCGCCCTGATTAATCAAACTGCCAAAGAAATGGCGCTGCAGAAAATAAACGAATGCGCGCAAAATTTAAAAACCATGGATTTTAACCGGGCGGCCGCCGTTTGCAAGTTAAAGGTTGCCGGTACTGACTATTTTAAATCTACCGGCTTAATCGAAAACCTCGGCCCGGCGAGAAACTTTTGGAATACCGCTAAAAATTTAAAAGAAAACGAAACCAGCGGGGTAATCTCCAATGAACAGGGTTACTATCTCATTAGACTTAAATCCATTAAACCGATCGAGGAAAACAAGTTCACCCAGGATAAAGCCGCCTTTAGCGAAAGGCTGCTCTCCTCCAAGAAAACCGAGATGTTCGGAAAATTTGTCGAACAGCTCATTAAAAAAGCGCAATAAACTTAACTAAAAAAATAGGCTGACTAAAATCATATTTAGTCAGCCTATTTTATAATTATTAACCGGTCGCTTAGCTGATTTTGATCGAGTTAACCGGGCAGGAATCAGCCACTTCCTGCAAATTACATGAAGTACAAGTCTGCGACTTAACATGCGCGATCCCGTCACCCTGAACCTCAAATACCTCCGGGCATGACTGCTCGCATAAACCGCATCCTACGCATGTCGAAGCATCAACGGTAACTTTAGCCATGACTCCCTCCTTATCTCTCCAGCAAATTCTCAAACATCTCTTCGTGATCCACCTCTTCGCTCAAGATATGGCTCACTAACTGATAAGTTACAGTATCCTTACCAAATGTCTTTTTCGCCAGCTTGCTGTAAACTTCGATTGCCCCGGCTTCTGCCTCCGCCACAATCCGGATAATCCGGTTGATATCGGCGGTATTTTTCGGAGGCATTAAATATGGAGCATTGGCGCCTTTTTCCAGCTCCATCGGGTTAGCCACCGGCACATCACCCAGCTTAGTAATTAAATCCGCCAGTTCCGTGGCATGCTCAAACTCTTCTTTAGCCAGCTTTTCCAAGGCCCCTTTAACACCTTCGTAGTTCCTTCCGGAAACCGTCTGCGCCATATACCAGTAAAGATAAAATGCCAACCACTCATCGCAATAGGCCTTATTTAAATCCTTCATTAAATCTTTTAAGCTTAAATCCGCAATTGCTCTTGCTTGTTTGCCCATATCAGCCTCCTTAATCTTGGCCTTAAAAAACCTCTGCGGCCTTGATTTTACGCCTCCACCTTCAAACCATACTTCTTTATATTATTATCCGCAATCTCCTGAATCTTTTTGATCTCTTCAGGACTATTGAGGAGATGTTTAAATCGGCCTTGCGACTTTAAATATTCCTCGACCGGTTTAGGAGTAATCTGCTTACGGTTAACCAAAATGCCGTTCTCATATTCAAATAAAGGATAAAGCCCGGTCTCAACCGCAAGTTTAGCCACCGGCAGCATCTGATTACTTTCGTGGCGCCAGCCTAATGGGCAGGGAACATGAACCTGGATATATTTGGGCCCCTTGATCGTAAAGGCTTTTTTTACTTTACGGCTTAAGTCCTGAGGAAAACCCGCGGAAGCGGTAGCCACATAAGGAATGCCATGAGCGTTACAAATCTCCGGAACGGGTTTTTTCGGCCGGATATTTCCCGCGGAAATTTTTCCCGCCGGGCTAGTCGTAGTATTGGTATCAAACGGGGTAAGCCCGCTGCGCTGCACTCCCGTATTCATATAGGCTTCATTATCATAACAAACATAAAGAATATCGTGGCCGCGTTCAAGCATCCCGCTTAAAGCCTGCAATCCGATATCCCCGGTAGAACCATCCCCGCCTTGCGCAATCACGTTAGTAGTACCTTTCTTACCTAAATAAACCAACGCGGCTTCGATACCTGAAGCAACTGCGGCGGCATTTTCGAATAAAGAATGGATCCAGGGTACCCCCCAGGCAGTTTCCGGATATTTAGTGGAAAAAACCTCCAGACAGCCGGTATTATTGGCAACAATCGTATTGGGACCGGCGGCTTCAATCACTAAACGCGCGGCAATCGCCTGGCCGCAACCGGCGCAAGCAGTATGGCCAGATTTAAATAAAGGGCTATTTTCCATATTCTTCCTTGAGCAACTCCGGCTTTAAATCGATAAAATCCGAGTTAACTTCCTTGACGCTTAATCTTCTGAATATTTCGCGGACAGACTCTAAAGTAATATCCCTGCCCCCCAAACCCGCCACAAAACTGCTGATTACTTGCGGGGCTTTCTTCTTGCCGTAAAATGCCGCCTTCATTTCAACGGCGATCGGGGCATAAGCACCTAAAGAAACTGATTTATCCAAAACCGCGATTTTAGGAACATTCTTCAAAGCCTCATAAATCCTGGCGTAAGGAAAAGGACGAAAAGTGATAATCCGCAGGAGCCCGACTTTTTTGCCTTTAGAGCGCTGCTCATCCACTACCTCTTTGATCGTACCGCAAACCGACCCCATTGCCACAATCACCTTTTCGGCATCTTTGGTCTGGTATTCTTCGATCAATAAATCTTTATAATCCCGGCCGAATACCGCATTGAATTGGCCGCTGATTTCGGATAAATAATCAATCGATGATTTCATCGTTTCCTGAATCGCAAACCGGGTTTCCAGATAATAATCCGGATCAGCCAAAAGCCCCATCGAAATCGGATCCGCCGGGTCAAGTTTATATAAAGGATTGTACTTGGGCAAGAATTTATCCACTTTATCCTGCTCCGGAAGGTCCAGGGTTTCCATACCGTGGGTTAAGATAAAACCGTCCATGCAAACCATTACCGGCAACATCACCCTTTTATCTTCGGCCAAGCGGTAAGCAATCAGATGAAAATCAACTGCCTCCTGGTTATTTTCAGCGTAAATCTGAATCCAACCGGAATCACGCAGGGAGATAGAATCCTGCTGGTCATTCCAGATGTTAATCGGGGCACTAACCGCACGGTTGGCGCAGGTCATCACCACCGGCAGCCGCATCCCGGCAATGTTAAAAACTACCTCTTGCATATAAAATAAACCCTGGGAGCTGGTGGCGGTATAAACCCGTACCCCGGTGGCTGATCCTCCTAAAACTACGGAGGCCGCGGAATGCTCACTTTCTACGTTTACGAACTGGCTGTCTAACTCGCCGTTTGAGACCATCTGAGCCAAGTCTTCAACGATATGAGTCTGGGGAGTAATCGGATAAGCGGAAATTACACCCGGCCGGCAGGCCTTGATAATCTGTGCGATGGCATGGGAACCTTCAACGAATTCTTTCACTTTTCCTCACTCTTCTGCTCTTCCGGGACCATAACGATATCTTTTTTAGGGCAGATATCCGCACAAAGCCCGCAACCCTTGCAGTAGGTATAATCAACCGAAAAGGCATTCTTCTCTTTACCGCTGACACATCCTTCCGGACAGATCAATAAACACATCCGGCAGGCGATACAGTCTTTATGCAGGTAATGCGGCCGGACAAGCGTTCTCCAGCTACCGGTCTTATCACCCTTACTTTCCGATGGTTTTACGGTTAATGGCCCAAACACGGTTACCTCTTTAATTTATTTTTTACGTAATCAAAACCTTCTTTAACGGCCGCAATATTGCCATCCTGGGCCTTACCGCTGAAACGCTCTTTTACTACCGCAATAAGGTTATCCAGTTTTAACTCTCCCGTGGCAGCGGCGAATGCCCCGATTAAAGCGGTATTGCCCAGCGGGCGGCCGATATTTTTTAAAGCAATCTCATTAGCCGGGACAACAAAGATCTTCTGCTTAGCTTTCAATTTAGGCAACTCAATATCATCTTTACCGTTAATAATCGCTACCCCGTCTTCTTTTAATCCGGAAAAACAGTTAAACCCGCGCAAAAGGGTAGGGTCAACGACCAGTACATAATCCGGCTCATAGATCTGGCTGCGTAAACGTACCGGATCGCTATCCACCCGCACAAACGCATTCATCGGCGCCCCCATTCTGGCTGCTCCGAAGTTAGGGAAGGCGTAGGCAAATTTACCTTCATTAAAATAACCAAACCCTAATAATGTAGCGGTAGTGATGGCGCCCTGGCCTGCGCGAGCATGGATTCTAATCTCTTTCATAATACTCCTAAAAAGTAAGACTCAAAAGTTTTTTAATTATATAGGCTAACCCTGATTTTGTCAAATAGTTTCTTTTTAGAGGTTTTTGCGGAAAAACAGGCTGGTTTGATTTAACAGGCTCAAAATACCTTCGGCGTTGCGGTCACTTAAGGTACCTAAGCCGCAGGCAGGGCTGATTAAAAGCCTCTCCAGCAGAAGCTGGCGGTCGATTCCCTTCTTCACCAAAGCATCCAAACCGAATTTTATCTTTTGCGCCAGAAATTCAGGATCCTGCTGTGGGCTAAATTCCTGGGTCGGAACAATCCCCCAACAGATCAACCCTCCTTTTTTGAGGAAGCG
>JBFZAU010000009.1:0-5025 GCA_041308825.1 Candidatus Omnitrophota bacterium | reverse complement strand
ACCCCTGGCCGGGATGATGGGCTATTTGTTTTTTCAGCTGCTGACGATTAATGTCGTTTTGGCAGTATTTAATCTTATTCCGATCCCGCCCCTGGATGGTTCAAAGATTTTAATCGGTATTTTACCCGAGCAGTTATCGCAAAGCGTCGCGGGCCTTGAACGCTACGGCTTTATCATTCTCTTTCTTTTTATCTGGATGGGAGTATTTGACCGCCTGCTTTGGCCTTTAGTGGGCGCGGTGATCAGGATGATGGGGGTAGGATTTTAATGTATAAAGTTAAAGTTAATTTAGGGGAACGTTCTTATCCGGTCCTCATCGGCAACGGTATCATCAGCAAGCTGGGGGCTTATTTGAAACCGCTAAATGCCGGCGCGGATGCTTTTATCATTACCAACCGTTTTCTAAAAAATAAATATGGCGTGAAATTATCGCAAGCTTTGTCGGCCGCCGGTTTCACCCATTGCTTTCATCTTGTGCCTGAGAGTGAAAAGGCCAAATCGATCGCCGTTGCCAGCAGGGTAATTAAAGACCTGGCCAGGTTTGACCGGCAAAAGAAGGTATTCATTATTGCTTTTGGCGGAGGGGTGATCGGAGATTTAAGCGGCTTTGTCGCTTCTGTTTATAAGCGGGGGGTCAACTATATACAGTTGCCGACTACCCTGTTGGCTCAGGTTGATTCATCTATTGGCGGCAAAACCGCCCTGGACTTAGACCGGGGCAAGAATTTAGTGGGAGCGTTTTATCAGCCCCGGTTAGTTTTTAGCGACACTGTTTTTTTAAAAAGCTTAACCGGCGAACAGTTTAGCTCCGGTATGGCGGAGGTCATTAAGTATGCTGCGATCAAGGACCGGAAATTATTCGTTTTGCTCGAAGGTAAATCCCGGCAGGTCATCCGGCGTGACCAGGGGATTTTGCAGCAAATTATTCTGGCTTGCAGCCGGGTTAAAGCCGATATTGTTTCCCGGGATGAAAGGGAGATTTTAGGTCTAAGGAGTATTCTTAATTTCGGGCATACGATCGGCCATGCTATCGAGGCTGCTTGCGGATACCGCTCCTACAACCACGGGCAGGCAATCGGCCTGGGAATGATTGCCGCCAGTTGGCTGAGCTCTCAGCTGGGTTTGCTCAATGAGGCAGATGCTTTGCGGGTGAGGGGATTAATCAAGCTTTACGGTTTACCGGTTAAGTTAAAAAATATTGCTTTAGCAAAAATCCTGCGGGCGCATTATTATGACAAGAAGTTTTCCGGCAAAGAAAATAAGTTTATTTTGCTCAGTGCCATTGGCCAGGCCAGCATCGTGCGCAACATCGATTTAGATTTAATTAAAACGGCAGTCAGGCAGGTTTATTAAGTTTTAGCGGTTGGTGGTGAGGGTAATCTTTTCTTCTCCCGTATCCAGCTCCACAGTGTTGAAGGTAATCTTTTCTATTTTCGCCCCGTTCACGAAGTCACTCTCCCGTACAATTTTGTTATTGACCAAAGCATAATTTTCTTCCTCGGAAAGGAAAATTCCGCTTAAGATAAAATTATCAGCGGTAGTTTTTTGCTCCAGGGGGGCAGTAATGCCTGGTTGCGCCGCCGGCAAGGATGCCTTCGCTGCTTCAGGAACAGCCAGGGCAGCTGTTTTTTTCGGTTTAGGCGGGGTAGGCTGGATTTTGTTTTTCAGCAGGTTGAAGATAAAATTTCCCAAGAACAATCCGGCAACGAGAATTAAAATATAAAGCAGCACTATCCGGCGGCCGGTACGGATAGGTTTCTGATTTTGCGGGGGCTGAGTATTTTTCTGCAGGTTCTCTTCGGTTTTTTTTAAGGCGTCGTTGATGATGCTCATACGGTTTTCCCTATGGCGTAACTGTCCAGTTCATCCAGGCATCTTTTAATAATTACTTCATCAATCCGGTATGCCTGGCTGACAAAACCGGCTAAAAGTGAGCGGTCACAGATCAGATTGATCAAGCGGGGTATTCCGCCGGAGAATTGGCTGATTAACCCGATTGCGCTATCGCTAAATTCAATCCGCTGGGAAGCCGAACGTTGGATTTGCGCGATCTTCAAGCGGTAATTAATATAATCTTTGATCTCATCGTTATCCAGAGGGGTAATCTGATAGCGGACCATTACTCTTTGGCGCAGCTGCCTTAAATCATATAAATTAAGGCGGGTGTTTAATTCAGGCTGGCCGACCAGGATGACCTGCAGGAGCTTGTCTTTTTCGGTTTCCAGGTTGGAAAGCAGGCGGACCTGTTCTAAAAGGTTAGGTTTTAAATTTTGCGCTTCGTCGATGATCAAAACGAGGTTGTGGCCCGCGGCCGATTCACGTAAAAGGAAATTATTTAATGCCAGAATCATCCCCAGCTTGGTTGTATCTTTGGCAGTAATCCCGAAATCATTCAGAATGGCTTTCAATAATTCCATCTCCGAAAATGCCGGATTAAGAATAAAGGCGGTTTTGACGTTTTTACCGAGTTGGCTTAAAAAAAACCGGCAGATGGTGGTTTTACCGGTACCGATCTGGCCGGTCAGCACGATAATTCCTTTGCGCATGTTTACCCCGTAGAGCAAATGCGCCAGGGCTTCATGATGCTGTTTGCTGGAGAAAAAAAAGGCCGGGTCGCTGGTGACGTTAAAAGGTGGTTCTTTAAGCCCGTAGTATCGGCAGTACATTATTTTACCTCATGGGAGCCGCTTCTTGGCGGCCTTGAGCTGCGCAAAAGTTATGTGTCAATTATACCAGAACCATACGCTTTGTAAAGTATTTGACAGATTATAAAATGTGTGATATATTTGCAACGATGGTACCGATGGAGAATCAAAAAGAGAACCGTAATTTCCCTCGCTTGCCTTTCCATTCTAAGATCCGTTATCAGTTCAGGGGTAAGCCCGATTTTGATAGTGGGATTGGTAAAGATATCAGCAGCGGCGGTTTAAAGCTTACGAACGAACGGTTTATCCCCCCGGAAACGCTGTTGATGCTGGAGATCAATATTTTGAACCGCATTCTGCATCCGGTGGGTAAAGTGGCCTGGTCGATGCCTTTGGCACATTCTAACCGTAGTCAGACCGGTATCGAGTTTGTGGAGTTTGATAGTTTAGAACGTAATTACCTCAAAGAATTCATCAGTATGCAATTGCGCTAACGCCGTTTTAACTTTAAGAAAGGAATCTCCTCATGGTAGCAGAAGCAGTTAAGGAAACTGAAAGTCCCGCTAAACCTAAGGCGGAAAAACAGACTAATTGTCCGGCTTGTAATAAGCTGATTAAAAAATTAAAGAAATATTACCGTGACGGTAAATTCTATTGCAGCAAAAGATGCTGGCGTACATTTATTAATAAATCCAAAACCGAAGAAGCCAAATAATGAAAAATATTAAAGAACGCAGAATCCATCCCCGCCTGGCCCACAAATTACCGTTGAATCTGGCGGTGAATGGCTATGATTTTTCTACCACTTCGCATAATATCAGCAGCGTGGGGGCTTATTGCCATCTGGATAAATATATGCCCCCCTTTACCAAGATTTCCGTAAAACTTAGTTTACCTAACCGCGACCAGGCCGGAAAGAACACAATTGTGGAATGTAAAGGTGTCGTGGTCAGGACTGAGGATGAGTCCCGCGGCGGATTTAACCTAGCGATATTTTTTAATGAGATCCGCCAGGACCAGCGTAAAAAGATTGCTCAATATATCAGCCAGTTCCTGCCTTAAAAGACCTCTGGTTTTAGTTGCCCCCAAGAGCAGAGGTACCTATGAGAAAGATTAGCAAGCTTAATCCCCGGGTTAAATTAGTGATCGGCTTCATCTATTTAGATGAGGCTTTTTTTGTGAAAGCTAAAGAAAAACTGATAAAAATATTCGGCCGGGTTGATTTTGAATCGCCGGTTCTTGATTTTAATTATACTGATTATTATGAAGCCGAAACTGGCAAGCCGCTTAAAAGAAAGTTCATAAGCTTTGCCAAACTTATCCCGATTGCGGATTTGTACCGAATTAAACTTTACACTAACCGCCTGGAGAAGAGGTTTCTGAGCGCGGCCGGCCGCCGGGTAAATATTGATCCCGGTTATATTGATTTGGCTAAGCTGGTATTGGCTACGACTAAAGATTACGCGCACCGGATATACTTAGGCAAAGGGATATTTGCCGAGGTAACCTTAAGTTTTAAAGGCTCTACATTTACTCCTAATGAATGGACTTATCCTGATTACCGCACTCAAGCATACCTGGAAGCTTTTAATCAGATCCGCAAGCTTTTTTGCCCCTGATGTCAGCTTACCCGGGATATCTTAATCTTTATGCCAGCGGGGAATTAAAAAAAATATCGGATAATCTTTTTTCCTCCTTAACCTCCTGCCAGATTTGCCCCCGGCGTTGCCGCATTAACCGTTTGGAAGGAAAAACCGGATTTTGCAAAACCGGCTTACTGCCTAAAATTTTCAGCTTTCTGGGCCACTATGGCGAAGAGCCGCCGGTTTCCGGCACCCTTGGCAGCGGCACGATATTTTTCAGCCACTGCAATATGCGCTGTCTTTATTGCCAGAATTACGAATTCAGCCAATTAGGGCAGGGGAGGGAATATTCCTTCGAGGAGCTCGCCAAAATTATGTTAAGCCTGCAGAATGAAGGCTGTCATAATATCAATCTGGTTACTCCGACCCATGTTTTACCCCAGATTCTTAAAAGTCTGGAATTAGCAATTGCTCAAGGGTTAAAAATTCCCTTGGTTTATAATACCAGCGGCTATGAATTACCCGAAGTAATTAAATCTTTAGCCGGGATCGTGGATATTTACCTGGCCGATAGCCGCTATGGAGATGATTCCGTAGCACAGGCAATATCCCAGGCAGATAATTATGTCGAATATAACCGGAAATCTTTAAAAGAGATGCACCGGCAGGTGGGGGTAGCGGAATTTGACGGCCAGGGGATAATTCGCAAGGGGCTCATTGTCAGGCATTTAGTTTTGCCTAACCGTTTAAGCCATACCGATAAGATCATGAAGTTTATTTCCCGTGAAATCTCCGAA
>JBFZAU010000008.1:0-8669 GCA_041308825.1 Candidatus Omnitrophota bacterium | reverse complement strand
ATTTTGATTATTTGCTGATTTACGGATTAAAGCTTAAGCTTCTGGAGCGCTGGGATACAATTCAAAAAGCCGATAAGGAATTTTTATTAAACGCGGTAGTGTAAAAATAAAATAACGATGGGAAAAATGAGAACCGGTCAAGTGGTCAGGGTTAACGCGAATATGGTGACTGCCGAGGTAGATGGGCAGATCATTCAAAACGAAGTAGCTTATATTTTGCATGGCCAGGAGCGCTTAAAGGCCGAAGTGATCCGGGTGCGTCAGAACCTGGCGGAGATGCAGGTTTATGAGAGTACCCAGAGTTTAAAGGCAGGGGATCTGGTTGAATTTAGCAATGAACTGCTTTCAGTGGAGTTGGGTCCGGGGTTACTGGGTCAGATCTTTGACGGTTTGCAGAATCCGCTTCCGGCTTTAGCGCAAAAATGCGGGTTTTTCCTGAAGCGGGGGGTTTATCTTGAGGCTTTGCCGGACCAGGCCCAATGGGATTTTACCCCTTTAGCCAAGGCCGGGGATAAAGTGGTGGCCGGCAGCTGGCTGGGGTTTGTCCCGGAAAAAATCTTTAAACATTACATCATGGCCCCTTTTGCCTTAAGCGGCAGCCTGGAGGTAGTTAAAATTTCTCCCGCGGGTAAATACAATTTAAAACAGGCGATTGCCCAGCTTAAAGATAATGCCGGCGTTTTGCATGATGTATTTTTGCAGCAAATCTGGCCGGTTAAAATTCCGATTGCCGCTTATGCCGAAAAATTAAGGCCGACTGAGGCGCTCGTAACTAAAATGCGGCTGATTGATTCATTGTTTCCGGTAAACCGCGGAGGAACCTATTGTATTCCCGGGCCATTTGGCGCCGGCAAAACCGTTTTACAGCAATTGACCAGTCGGCACGCCGAGGTGGATGTTGTGATTATCGCCGCCTGCGGAGAACGCGCCGGTGAAGTGGTGGAGACATTAAAAACTTTTCCCGAATTATCGGACCCCCGGACAAATAAGCCATTAATGGATCGTACGGTAATTATTTGCAATACCAGTTCGATGCCAGTGGCAGCCCGTGAATCCAGCGTGTATACCGCCGTGACGATTGCCGAATATTACCGCCAGATGGGATTAAATGTTTTACTCCTGGCTGATTCCACCTCTCGTTGGGCCCAGGCGATGCGCGAAATGAGCGGCCGGCTTGAGGAGATCCCCGGGGAGGAAGCCTTCCCGGCATATCTGGAGAGCCGGATCGCTTCTTTTTATGAGCGAGCCGGGGTGGTCAGGCTGCACGCAGGTATAACCGGCTCAGTGACCATTGGCGGGACGGTGAGTCCTGCCGGAGGGAATTTCGAGGAACCGGTAACTCAGGCTACCCTAAAAGTCGTCGGGGCTTTTCACGGGCTTTCCCGGGAACGCTCGGATGCCCGCAAATACCCGGCGATTGATCCGTTAATTAGTTGGAGTAAATATGACGGTTTTGTTAAGTCGGAGTATAGAGAAAAATGCCATCTGGCTTTGCGCCGCAGCCATGAAATTTTCCAGATGATGAAAGTGATCGGCGAGGAAGGAACATCCCTAAAAGATTATATTGAATTTCTCAAAGGTGAATTTTTTGACTTTGTTTATTTGCAACAAAACGCCTTTGATCCGGTAGATGAGGCAACGGCTAAAGAAAGACAAATTTATCTGCTGGAATTTATCTGTAAAATTTTAGACGCCGAGTATCAGCTGGAGGATAAAACAGCGGCGCTGCATTTTTTTCAAAGCTTACGGCAATTAATGCGCACGCAAAATTCCGCCGCCTACAGCAACGAGGAATTTAAAAATATTGAATCACAAATCGTTAGATTACTGGACAGTAAAACCAAGCAGAAAGAATAGATCGATATGCAAAGGGCTTACACGAATATTATTCAAATCGCCGGTGATGTGATTACAGTTGAGGCTCAAGGTGTTGGATACTCTGAGATTGCCCAGATTACTACCCGCCGCGGTACCTCTTTGGCCCAAGTGATCAGGATTGACGGTAAAAAGATATCTTTGCAGGTTTTTGCCGGTACCCGCGGGATTGCTACCGGAGATAAGGTAAGATTTCTGGGCCATCCGATGCAGGTGGCTTGCGGGCAAAACTTGCTCGGCCGGATCTTTAACGGAAGCGGCGCTCCGCTTGATCGCGGCCCGGCCCTGACCGAGAACCTAACCCAGATCGGGGCTCCTGCGGTAAACCCGGTGAAAAGAATTGTACCCAACAAAATGATCCGCACGGGTATCCCGATGATTGATGTTTTTAACTCTTTGGTTGAGTCGCAGAAGTTGCCGATTTTCTCGATTGCCGGGGAACCGTACAATGAATTGCTCGCCCGGATCGCCATTCAAGCCGAGGTGGATATTATTATCGTTGGCGGGATGGGGTTAAAGCATGATGACTATTTATTTTTCCGGGAGACCTTAAGCGCTCAAGGCGCGCTTTCCCGCTGCGTGTTTTTTATTCATACTGCTGCTGACCCGACGGTAGAATGTCTCTTAGTGCCGGATATCAGCTTAGCGGTAGCTGAAGATTTTGCCTTATCCGGCAAGCGGGTTTTGGTTTTATTAACCGACATGACTAATTTTGCCGATTCTCTAAAGGAAATCGCGATTACCATGGAGCAGGTTCCTTCTAACCGCGGTTACCCCGGGGATCTTTACAGCCAGCTGGCTGCCCGTTATGAAAAAGCGGTTGATTTTGAAGGCGCCGGTTCAATCACGATTCTGTCTGCGACGACTATGCCCGGGGATGATGTGACGCATCCGGTTCCGGACAATACCGGCTACATCACTGAAGGGCAGTTTTATTTAAAATCGGGGGTGATTGAACCATTTGGGTCGCTCAGCCGCTTAAAGCAGCAGGTGAACGGTAAAACCCGCCTTGACCACCGAACGATTATGGATACGATGATTCAACTTTTTGCCAATTACCGGGAGACTTTAGAGAAACAGTCGATGGGTTTCCAAATGAGCCCCTGGGATGTTAAGCTGCTCAAGTACGGGGCCTTGTTTGAAAAAAATATGATGTCGCTTAAAGTCAATATCCCGCTGGAAAAAGCCCTGGATCTAGGTTGGCAGATTTTGGCGGAATGCTTTACTCCGGAGGAGACCGGGATCAAGCTTTCGATGGTCCAGCAGTTTTGGCCTAAACAATAATGGCAAAGATTAAATTTACCAAAGGCGAACTGAAAAGGCAGCGCGACAGCTTAAAGCAGTTTCAGCGCTATTTACCGACCCTGCAGCTGAAGAAACAGCAGTTACAGTTGGAGATCCTGCAGCAAAACTCCCTCCTGCAAGAGAAACAGCAGGCCCTGACGAAAAAAAAACAAACTATTTTGGTCTGGGCCGGATTATTAGGTGAGCCCGGCGTTGAGCTTAAACCGCACCTTAAAATTGAAAAAATAATTACCCACCAGAAAAATATCGCCGGGGTGGATATTCCGGTATTAGATAGCGTAGAGTTTGGCCAGCTGGATTATGATTTATTTTTGGCTCCTTTGTGGCTTGATTTGGGGATTGGGTCTTTAAGAGAGACGGTTATCTTAAAGCAAGCAATCCGTTCACTTGAAGCAGGAGTAGGTATTTTACGTCAAGAACTGCGGGTGACGACGCAGCGGGTTAATCTTTTTGAAAAAGTTAAAATCCCAGCGGCAGAAGAGAATATCCGGTTAATTAAGATTTATATCGGCGATCAGATGGCTAATGCCGTCGGGCGCAGCAAAATAGCTAAAAGAAAAATCGAAGCCCTGATCCAAGAAGAGGTGCCGGTATGATTGTGGCGATGAAAAAAGTTTTTTTATTTATGCAGCATGAGCATGCCGCCTCCGGTTTAACCGAGCTAGCCGATTTGGGGTTATTGCATATTGAGCACCAAAATCCCCTTCGCGGAGAACAAATTAACCTATTAAACGAGCAGCTGGCCTTGATCGAACAGGCGGGTTTAATTTTATCGGCCTTGGAAGTTAAGGCTGTTGCTTCCTTGGCGCCCCACCAGGATTTAATCAGTCTGAGCCACCGCATTCTGGATTTACAGAAAAGAATCACCCAATTAAAAGAATATGCGGTGACCTTGAATGCCTGGATTGATCAGTGGAGCCCTTGGGGTGATTTTGATCCGCTGGAGATTAAGAAGTTAGCGCAAAACAATATTTACGCTAAGCTCTATCAAATGCCCCGCCAGCAGAAACCAGGCTTAGCCGCAGATCTGATCTTAAGAAAAATATCCTCTGTAGGCGCGATCAATAATTGCATTGTGCTGGGGAAGCATAACTTTCAACTTGCTTTTAAAGAAATTGAGCCGCCGAAAATGTCTTTGTCGCAAATGCGGGAAAGGTTGACCGCAGATGCCGCGATGATCTCAGATCTAAGCAGGCAGCTTAAAGAGTGCGCCGGCTATTACGATCAATTGTCAACTGCTCACGCGGAACTGGCTTATCAAAAAACATTTTATGAAGCTTTGGCAGGAATGGCCAAGGAGCATGAGCTTATTTATTTAAAAGGGTATCTCCCGGCCGATGCGGAAGACAAGTTGGTGAAGGAGTCTAAGGCAAGGGGTTGGGGGGTAATGACCCTTGAGCCGCAAAGCCAGGATACCGTCCCGACCCTCCTGCGTAATCCGGCCTGGATTTCTCTGCTTAAGCCGTTACTCAAACTGCTTGAACTTGTCCCCGGGTATCATGAGATTGATATCAGCCCGCTTTTTATTATATTTTTCAGCTTGTTTTTCGGAATGCTTATCGGAGATGCCGGTTACGGATTGGTGTATTTGTTGCTGAATTTCTGGCTGCAGAGAAAATTGGGGCCCAAGATTAAGGACCACAGCGCCTTTTTCCTCTTTTATATCTTAAGCTTTTGCGCTATTATATGGGGGATCTTAACCGGCGTATTTTTCGGCCAGGAGTGGCTTTTAAATCTCGGGTTTAAGCCGTTAGTTCCGGCGCTCGGCAATGCCGCTTTTGTCCAGGCATTTTGTTTTTTCATCGGCGCCCTGCATTTGTCCCTGGCGCATGGCTGGCGGGCAATACTTAAAGCTCCCTCCCGCAAGGCGCTAGCCGATATCGGCTGGGTGTGTATTATTTGGGCGGTATTTTTTCTCGCCAAAAATTTAATTTTAGGGGATCTTCTTCCGGGGTTCATCCGGTGGCTGATTTTCGCGGGACTAGCGTTAATCTTATTTTTTAACAGCCCCCAGAAAAACATTCTTAAGACAATTGCGGAAGGCTTGGGGACAATTGCGCTGAATTTAGTCAATAACTTTACCGACGTAGTTTCTTACATCCGGCTTTTTGCGGTAGGTTTAGCGACAGTAGCGATAGCCGATGCTTTTAATTCCATGGCCGCCGGAGTGTTTAAAAAAGGGGAATGGTTAACTTTTATCGCCGCGGCGCTGATTGTGATTTTGGGCCATGCCTTGAATATTATTCTGGGGCCGATGTCGGTTTTAGTCCACGGGGTCAGGCTGAATGTTCTGGAGTTTTGCAGCCATGCTAGCGTAACCTGGAGCGGTTTTGCCTATAAGCCGTTTGCCAAAAACAAAAATTAAAGGAGGATGCATAAGATGGAGACCGGTATCTTATTTCAATTTAAAGATTTAGGTTTGATTTTAGTTTTAGCTTTAGCTGCCTGCGGATCCGCGGCGGGAGCTGGGGTAGCGGGGATGGCGGCTATCGGGGCCTGGAAGAAAAATTTTACCCAGAATAAAAGCGCTTCGTTTTTGCTGGTGGCTTTAACCGGCGCGCCTTTAACTCAGACAATTTACGGTAATATCGTGATGACGAAGATGTTTGAGCTGGCTAAGCAAGGGCAGTATCTTTGGGGGGTCGGGGCTTTTGCCGGAGCAGCGATCGGTTTGTCGGCATATTTTCAGGGTAAATGCGCGGCCTGCGCCTGCGACGCGATGGGGGAAACCGGTAAGGGGTTTGGAAATTATTTGGCGGTATTGGGGATTGTCGAAACGGTGGCACTTTTTGTGATGGTCTTTACCTTAATTATTCTGGGTAAATTTACCGGGGCATAAAGGATTTATAGCCAACCGGGATGATTGTTATTAAAACGTTTTCAGTAGGATATCCCGGACCCTTGAAATAACCATAATCTTCAGGTATACTTTTTAATGCTGTAAGCTTTAAAAGAAAGTCAAATTAATGAAAAACACGGCGATTTTTCTATGGCTAATGAGTTGTTTATTGATATTGTTACCGCCCTTGGCGTTTACCCAGGATAGTGACCCGGGAGACACAGGTTATAAGCCCCCTCCTTATTATACTCCGCAAACAGCACAGGTTGCCCCGACCCTTACCGCTACAATGATAGCGAAGCCGCCGATTTCATCCTATACATCTACGCTGGAGCCTGCGATGGTGCAAAGTTATGGTTCAGAAATTTCCCTTAATAATAGTATTAATGCAGGGGTTTCCAATACGTCAGTATATAGCAGTAGCAGTGTACCGGTAAATTATACGCCTGTTGCTTCATCTTCCGCTTGGGTACCAAAACCCCTGACAACATCCGCGCCGCAACCAGCTGTAAACCCCGAGAATCAAGAAACCAAAGATTAATACAGTCAGTTTTTAATAAAATTATAATTATTGCCCGCGGTTTATCTCCTGGCTATTATAGGCAGCCGTTTTGGACACCCAAGATATTCTATGATACAATAAGTTACCT
This sequence comes from Candidatus Omnitrophota bacterium, assembly GCA_041308825.1. Taxonomy (GTDB): domain Bacteria; phylum Omnitrophota; class Gorgyraeia; order Gygaellales; family Profunditerraquicolaceae; genus UBA6249. Next base: position 2,000 of record JBFZAU010000008.1, on the reverse strand, counting down.
ATGTATAAGGCCAAACCGAATCAACTTTCCACATTATTGCGGCATAAAATAATGCTGATTGCTTGGGGCATTTTTTTATCTGTTATCCTGCTTGAAATCAGCCTGCGTTTAGGAGGCTTTATTATCCTTTCCCGCCAGGAGCATAAAAACCAGGTGTCTTTACGGCAAAAAGGCGCTTTTCGGATTATGTGCTTAGGTGAATCTACCACTGCAGGACAATACCCTGTTTTTCTGGAAGAGAGGTTAAACCAGGCCAAGATTGGGATAAGCTTTGCCGTAATTGATAAAGGGGTTGACGCTATCACAACCTCCACCATTTTATGGCGGCTTTCCGATGAGTTGGATGAATACCGCCCGGAGATGGTCGTAGCGATGATGGGGATAAATGATGGGACAGAGTATGTTGATTATGAGATAACCGGTATTTCCAAGGCCGCGCATTTTTTTAAATCCTGGAGAACCTATAAACTAGCCCGGCTTCTCTGGCGGCACATTTTACATAAGGTAGGAATCTATAAACCGCAGCTTGGCCAGCCAGGATTTGCGCCAGGAGTAGTTGATGCGCAGCCTGTTGCGCAGATCGAGGCATTCAATCAAGCCATCGCCATCAATCCTAATGATAGCCAAGCGTATATTGGCTTAGGGTGGCTTTATCATGATCAGGGCCGGTTTGCCCAGGCGATCGAGGCATTCAATCAAGCCATCGCCATCAATCCTAATGATAGCCAGGCGTATATTGGCTTAGGGTGGCTTTACCGGGACCAAAAAGAGATTTCTCAAGCGGAAAGCCTGTTTAAAAAAGCCATTGTCATTGATCCTGGAAACGATGCTGCTTATGTAGATTTGGGCAAATTTTATTGGGATCAAGGCAGGATTCTCCGGGAGGGACAATTATGCTGGGACCAAAGCAAGATCTCTTTGTCCCTAAATGCATTTAACAAGGCCATCGAGTTGAATCCTAAAAATGACGCCGCTTATACTTATTTAGGGTGGCTTTATCATGATCAGGGCCGGTTTGTCCAAGCGATCGAGGCATTCAATCAAGCCATCGCCATTGACCCTCAGAATGAAAAACCCTATCTTGGTTTAGGCAGGATTTATCAAAAACAAGATCGGCTTCTTTTGTCTTTAGATGCTTTTAAGCAGGCCATCGCCATCAATCCCAGGAATATCCGTGCTTACGCAGCAATTTCAGTATTATATGAAACATTAAACCAGCCAAAGCAGTCTGAAGTATATGCCCGGCAGGCAAATACCATGCGGCTGGGATTTTATAATCCGATCACCGTTAATAGCTATCATAAACTTAAAACGATCTTGGATAAAAAAGGGATAAAATTAGTTTGTGTTCAGTACCCAATGCGTAGCGTAGAGCCGCTCAAGAAAATATTTGAAAGTAATAACTCCGGGATTATTTTCGTAGATAATGAAAGAATATTTAGGGAGGCGGTTAAGAAGGCGGGGGTAAAAACATATTTTAAGGACATGTTTGGATATGATTTTGGCCATTGTACTCCGGCCGGCAACCGTCTTTTAGCGGAAAATATCGCTCAGACAATTCTCAAGGAGGCATTTGGTAGATAGATTTAAGCGTCAACGTTAGCAATTTTTACCGGGGGCATTAAAAACGCCTCTTGTCAAGCCAATCATTTTAAGCTAAAATACTACATCCAATTCGCATATTTCGGGCGATTAGCTCAGTTGGTTAGAGCGTCTGATTTACATTCAGAAGGTCGGTTAATCCGTGATTCAGGTAATTATTGTTTACCGACGGGTTGCGGATTTTGTCTTGTATAATTCTGTATGGATTTTATGGAAGTTATACAATTAAGAAAGAATTAGCTTACTAAGAAGTTTCCTGCCAAACAGAATCCACAATTATCTTCATGAAGGAAAATAATTCTTTGCAACCAAAAACACTCTTTAAACAAAAAATAATTCTGGTATTATTCGGACTGTCTTTATTTTTTGTGCTCCTTGAAGTTAGCCTACGGCTTGGC
>JBFZAU010000007.1:0-20382 GCA_041308825.1 Candidatus Omnitrophota bacterium | reverse complement strand
CAAGATTCCTGAGTCTTTTTAAAACGAATAGAACTCCAGGATAAAGCGGAAATACCGATCAAAGCCACCCCGAATGCCAACACCCTTCTTACTGTCCTCTCGTTTTTCATTTATTAACTAAATTTAATAAAATGTTGAGTATTATCTGGATTAGAACCTTCGCCGAAAGCTTATGAATAGATTATACTCCTAAGGATTACCGTGAGCAATAATCTTTTCAAAAATAAAACCCCATAACTTATTAGGTTACAGGGTTTTCTATGGTTGGCCGATTACGCTTGCACTCCATCGGCACTATGTTCATTGGCCTGCTTACGGCAGGCAATATTTATGGTTGCGCGGGTCAGTATACTCTATAACTATGTCTCTTAATCCATCAAGTTAACTATATAGGAAAGTGAACGAATATCCGGAAATCAGGTTTATTAGAGATAGATTTTATGCCGCCCTACCCGCTACAAACAAAAAGCCTGAACGGTTAAGTCCAGCCTTACAAAAAACAAAAAAACCAACAAAATTATGCTGGCTGTTTTCAACTTCAAATACAAAAACCTAAAAACATACACTACAAGAGTAAATACTAAATTCAGAACTCTCCTCTTTATTTATCGCTCACGTAGATGGTATTCCAATCATCCTTCATACTCGCAATTGTCCAGCCTTTGGCCAAGGCTTCGTCAAGAGCTTTGTCGAAACGGCCGATGACCGACTGACGGTCATAAGCCCACTCACGTTCGGCATCGGTATGATGCACATAAAGACAAAAGCGGGCTCCGTTACCAGCAGCAGTCCATTGCATCATTTGTAGATCCCCATCGGAATTGCCGAACGAGGCAATCGGGCGACGACCAATGTAAGACTCGATGCCTACCGGCTTGCCTTCTCTATCATCGATAAAGTTCAACTCCGGCATACCCACAAGCACAGGAATACCGTCACGAAGTTCAAACTGCGTTTTTATACTGCTTCCGATGATTTGTTCAGGCACAATACCATAGACTTTTTCCGCCCACGGGCGCATAAAATCAACACTACTTCCTGAAACAATGTAGGTTTTAAAACCGTTGGCGCGCAAATAAGTAAGTAATTCAAGCATCGGCTGGTATACCATCTCTGTATATAACCGTTTGGTTTTAGGATGTCTTGCGGTAGAGATCCAGTCCTTAACGACTTTTTTAAATTCATCGGTGGTTATTCCCGACTGCGTAGCCATAAGCATTGCCATGAGCGCATGATCACCGCCGGCTAACACGGAGTTCAGGTCGCCTTTGAGCACGGAGGCGAAAGGCTCCTGGTTTATCCACTTCGGATGCTGCGACGCGAGTACTTTGATGCGCTCAAAGACAAAATAGTACTGAAAATATACCGGCTGTTCGCTCCAGAGCGTGCCGTCGTTGTCAAAAGTAGCAATACGTTCCTCAACCGGCACAAAATTAGGCGAACTGGGCTTGGTTACCTCTTCGACAAAAGCAATGATCGCTTTCTTCGGCGCGGCATTATTCCAGGACGGCAGGGGATCGTTAATGCGTATCAAATCTAACTTTGCCAATTTTTCCCGCATTGCAGGACTCAATTGTTTTACAAGCTCTGCATTATACGAACCAGTAGGCATTGGCTTTATGGTTGAATCATTAGTCGGATTATAATTATACATACCAGCACCAACTATCTGCCCTGCCGCAATTGCATATTTACGCGATTTCGCAGCCAGCGATCCGTCTTTAACTGCCGGATCAACATTAGTCGTAACGATTGAGATTGTATAGTCGCTATTTAGGTAGATTTCAAAAGTACGAAACTGCTGGGGGAAATCTCTTAATGATGAAGTTTCAACATGCCAGAATCCTTTTTCAGGAGCGTTAACCGGATCAGGTGATATGAATGCTTTGACAGTATTTAAATGACGATGTCCTGCAATCCACATAATCAAATTTGGATGACTTTGAAGTTCCGTAATCAGATCCGGCAGAGTTACCGCATTTTGAGGGTCAGTCCACCAGCCCATCTCGGAATTAGGCGCAGTCACTTCTACGCCTATCGGTACGTGCGCTGCAATAATCATAAGCTGGCCGGCAGCATCACCATCAGCGAGTTCTTTTTTAAGCCACTCCCAACGTGGCTGGTCAAGAAAACCATGCCCATGAATGTCGAAAGAGCCATCATCATCCTTTTGAGTATTATCAAGCACAATAACCTTAAGCGGAATATTTGATTTCGGAACAAAACTATAGCAGGCAAAACCCTTATTGGCGTCAATCAAATTGAAACCATGCCCAACCGGGTTTGTTGAGGTAACAAAGAATTCTTTCATCCACTCATCTCTCTTAAGTGAGCGGCGATTAGGATCAGCTGCAACCTTCGGAGGGCTCTTAAAATCCGCCACAGGGCCCGCGTATTTTACATCGCCATAAACAGTCGAGCCATCGAGTACGCCCATATAGTAATCAGATTTAGTTATGTTTGCAGGGTTGACAAGAGGATCTCCCATAGCTAAGACAATATCGCTGATGTAAGACTGTCGAATATCCTTTCGAAAACCGTTGTCCACAGGGAATGAACCCATCCAAAAATGATCATGATTACCTAGCGCCTGATACCAGGGAATTGTCTTATCAAGCCCAGCTGCCTGATAAGGTTTTTGATAATCGATAGTGCTAGCTCCAAGATGAGCGCCGGAACTTGGCGTAATTACTTTGCCGTCTAAGACATCAATATACCATCTGAGCTCATTATACTGTGTGCTGTTACAGGCGTCTCCCAGAGAAATACCGAAGTCAAACGGATTATTTTTATGAAGAGCATTTATTGTCTGAACAGCTGCATCCAGAACTTGAGTAGTAAACAACATAATCCCTGAATGCAGCGAAGCGCCGATTGGCAATGTTGGATGCAAACGTTGAAGATAAATCAATTGATTAGGCGATTCTTTATCGGTGATATGAATATCAGTTATAGTAAAGAAATTCAAGAGCTTGACTTTTTTAGTAGCTGTTGATGCGTCATAAATAGCCGGCATGATATCAGTCCGGGTTACGGATTTAAGAGGCTCGCCAAAGGCCCAGTTGCCATAGCCGTATTGCTTGTATTTTGAAATTTCGTCAAGACCAATCGCCTCCGCAGGTTTTGGGCCAGGTACAACTGTCCTCTGGGCAGTAGTAAAAACATCAGAATCAATCGGATATCCTTTAAGTTGACTTATATTTTTTACGACAGTTTTTGAATAGGTTGAGCATCCCGCCAAACAAAAAATCTGCATTCCCATTAAAAAAACTAAACAAAATTTTCTAAATTCAAAAGATGGTTTCATAGAATCCAGCCTCCTTTTCTAAACATATTCTACCACAAATCCCAAAATTGTAAGCCAATAAAAAACCCGCCAGTTTATTAGCGGGTCTATGGTGTTCATCCCACTTCGCTGCGCTCGTGGGATTTCGCCAAATGGGCCAGCATTTCTGCTGGCCCAATGGGTGCTCAATTGCGGGGGCCCGATTTGAACGGACGACCTCAAGGTTATGAGCCTTGCGAGCTACCAGGCTGCTCCACCCCGCGAAATTTAATTACCAAAACTTTTTTTCCTGCTTTTTTTCGGAAAAGATTTTGATGGGAATTTCACCCTTTCTTACCACCCCCATCTTATCCCGGACAATCTTCTCCTGATAAAGCGGATCATTCTGAATCCGCCGCAGCTCCTCCTGCAGAAGGGAGTTTTCAATCGCCAACTGCCGGAATTTCTCCTCTAATTTCCGGTTTTTAACCCGGGACTCCTGCAGCTTGATATAACCCGGCAGGAAGATAATTAAAAGCAAAACCGCGAAACTAAAAAGCCAAAGCGATTTTCTTAATGTAGAGAGCATTTGCCTCTAGCCCTTTGGCTGGAAACTCTTCCCCGCATAAACTGCCTTTTTGCCTAATTCTTCCTGAATCCGAAGCAGTTCGTTATATTTACAAATCCGGTCGGTACGCGATAATGAACCGGTCTTAATCTGCCCAACCCCGGTAGCTACCGCCAGATGCGCGATCGTCGTATCTTCGGTTTCACCGGAACGATGCGAAATAATCGCCCGGTATTTGTTCTTCTTGGCAATCGCGATCGCCTCTAAGGTCTCTGAGAGCGAACCGATCTGGTTAACCTTAATCAGTATAGCATTGCCGATATTTTGCGCAATTCCTTTTTTAAATATCTTGGGGTTGGTGACGAAAATATCGTCTCCCACCAGCTGTACTTTATCGCCGATACGCCGGGTCATCTCCTGCCAGCCGCTCCAATCATGCTCAGAGAGCCCGTCTTCAATGGAAAGAATCGGATAGCGGTTCAGCCACCCTTCATAAATAGCGATTAAATCCTGGGAGGTTTTTAGCGACCCTTCAAAATTATATTTTCCGTCTTTACAGAAAGAGCTGGCTGCACAATCCAGGGCCAAAGAAACATCCTTACCGGGAATATACCCGGCGGCCTTAATCGCTTCAATAATCAAACTTAAGGCTTCTTCATTTGAATTAAGGCTGGGGGCAAAACCTCCCTCGTCACCGACGGAAGTAGAAAGTTTTTTGGATTTTAAAATCGATTTTAACTTATGGAAAACCTCGGTAGCCATGCGCAAGGCAGTGGGGAAATCCGGCGCACCTTGCGGCATAATCATAAATTCCTGGATATCCAGGTTATTATCCGCATGCATCCCGCCGTTTAAAATGTTCATTAATGGAACGGGCAGGATTTTCGCCTTTTCGCCGCCTAAAAACCGGTAAAGAGATTGTTTCTTGGTCAGGGCGGCGGCTTTTGCAACAGCCATGGAAACTCCCAGGATCGCGTTCGCTCCCAGGTTAGATTTAAACTCAGTACCGTCGAGCTTAATGAGCAGCTGGTCGATTTTAGCGAAATCCGCCATCTTCCCCTTAACCGCACTGTTGATTATATTATTCACATTCGCGGCAGCTTTTAATACCCCTTTACCTAAATACCTGGCGGAGTCATTGTCCCTTAATTCCAAAGCCTCATTGTCCCCGGTAGATGCCCCCGAAGGAACCGCCGCGCGGCCTAAAATATCGTTAGTTAAAAGACAATCTACTTCAATCGTAGGGTTTCCGCGTGAATCTAAAATTTCCCGGGCGAATACTTTTTTAATCTTGGCCATTTTTTGCTCCTCATGGTTAATAATTTTAGCGAACTTTATAATTATACACACAAAACCCCGTTAGTCAAGGAAGAAAAGAATTGACTAAAATGAGCGGATATGATATTTTCTTAATAACCCAACCAACCACGGAGCCCCGATGAACTGGAAAAAAGTTAGATTTTACGTAAAGCTGCACTGGTTAAAAGCGCTGCTGTTTATCTTTTTGGCGGGTTTAGCCATTTCCCTGGTGATCCTGCTCATTATCGGCATGCGCGCCTGGAATGAAGCCGAATCCTACCTGCGGCAATCGCAGCTGGCGATGATCCCCCTGCAATTATACCTGCAAATTATCATGGCCCTGATCTTCGGCTTTGTGTATACCTTTTTAATGTACTGGCTTTATTTTAAACGCGGGGCCTCCAGTTTTTCCCAAACCAGCAAGAAATCCGTTGCCGGAGGAGATATCGGAATTACCTGGAATGATGTCATCGGGATGGATGAAGCAAAACAGGAGGCCTTAGAAATCGTCAGATTGATTACTGACCGTGCCAGCCTCCAGCGCATCGGGGGCAAAATCCTTAAAGGCATCCTGATGCTGGGGCCGCCGGGGTGCGGAAAAACTTACCTGGCCAAAGCCATCGCTACCGAAGCCAAACTCCCTTTTATTTCTATGTCCGGTTCGGAATTCGTGGAGATGTTTGTCGGGGTGGGTGCCGGCCGCGTCCGCTCCCTTTTTAAAAGAGCCCAGCAATTGGCGGAACTGGAAGGCGGTTGTATTATTTTCATCGATGAAATCGATGCGGTAGGAGCCCAGCGCTCTATGGACCGGGGCTTCGGAGGTTCAACCGAACATAATACCACCTTAAACCAATTACTGGTGGAAATGGACGGGCTAAAAGACAAGGATTATAATATCGTTTTGATCGGTGCCACCAACGCTCCGGAAAACTACCTTGATCAGGCACTGCTGCGGCCGGGAAGATTTGACCGTAAGGTCATCGTGGACAAACCCAATCTTGAAGACCGGCAGAAGCTTTTTGCATATTACCTCCAAAAAGTTAAATATAACCCGGCAGACGTAAAAATTGACCGCCTGGCCCGGATTACCGTCGGACAAACTCCGGCGGATATTTCCAATATCGTACGGGAGGCCGCCTTGATTACCGTCCGTAATCAAAACCCGCTCATCTCAATGAAAGAAATCGATGAGGCGCGGGAAAGAATCGCCTTGGGTATCAAGCGCCGGGTAAAATTGAGCGAGAAAGAAAAATGGCAAACCGCCTATCATGAAAGCGGACATGCGATTATTACTTATCTCTTAGCCCCCTCTAAAGATGTTTTTAAAATCACCATCACCCCGCGCGGGCCCACGGGCGGAGCAACCTGGATCCCGGAGCGCGAAGATACTTTCATCGAAGATTCCAATAACCTGCTCAGTAAAATTAAGATCAGCCTTGGTTCATATGCCGCGGAAAAAATTAAATATAACGCCACCACCAGCGGGGTCTATGGGGATTTTTCCAGCGCCATGCACCATGCCCACAATATGGTCTGGATCTGCGGAATGGGTAAAAGCGGGCTGTTGGGTAATTGGGAGATCGCCGGAGATAAGGTCTCTGAAGAAATTAAAGCCCGGCTGGACAGAGATGTCCAGGAAATATTAAGCCGCTGCCTCGACGAAGTTACCGAACTGCTTAAAAAAGAAGAACCGCTTATGGACCGGCTGGCCAAAGAACTGGTGGCCAAAGACGAACTTAATTATGATGAAATCGAAGCCATTTTTAAGGAGTTCGGTAAAAGCCGGCCTTAAGCTGTTATTTTTTGTTTTTTTCTTATCCGCTTGCAACTCCTCCGTCACTCCCTCATTCTCAAAAGAAGATATCACCCGGGCGGTAAAAGATATCTGTAAAAAAGAATACCAACTGGATATCGTCACCACGTTAACCGGAGGCACCCTGTGGGTCTATCTGCCGCTGGAAAATATCATCTCTAAGCCCGAAAAGCCCGAAAAATATACGGAAAAATTTCTCCTGGAGGATCAAAAAAATTCCCTCCAGGAGAAAGTTTTAAAGGTTAATTACCGTGTCCAGCCGACGACCGAAAAAGAAAAACAGCAGGAAGTTGCCCTGGATAAATCAGTTAATGAAAAGATCTTCAATATCCTGCAGGTTATCCGCCGGGTGCTTTTCAGCATGGGCAACGCCAACCGGGATACCCCCCAATTTTTCTGCATTGTCACCGCCGATATCCGCAACGGCTTTGAAATAAAGCAAACCTTTTATTTCGCAGATTTAAAGAAGCTTTCTTATAGCTTTATTTCGCAGACGGAATACCAGCACCGGATCATCCAGGAGACCGCTATCTCCACAGGTATTATCGGGGATTGGAAAGGAGAACACTTAAATTACCGGGATATCACTTTTGAGGAGTTCCTGGCGGATCAGATCCAAACCCGGATTAAATTAAAATTCCAGAAACCGGAAGTAGAAGGCGATGTCGACATTGATAAAGAGGTGTTTAAAGTAGTCGCCTATACTCTGGGGGCCTACCGATTTAAAGATTTTGATTTGGTGGAACTGGAAAACCTGGCTACCGGCAGAAAAATTATTCTCAACCATACGGCGATTTTAGCCCACTCTAAAGAATAGCTACGCTTCAGGCTAAAATTTACGCCGCTTTTACCCTACCTTGGGTTTTTAATTTACCACTAATATATAATTGGATCGCGTAAGGATAGAGCTTGTGCTCCAAGGCGTGAATTCTCTTCTCTAAGGAGGCTAGGCTATCCTTAGGGCTGATCTTAATCTTATGCTGCAGGATCAGCGGGCCATGATCAACCTGGGCGTCAACAAAGTGTACGGTTACTCCGGTAACCGTGGCCCTGGCTTTGTAAGCATCGCTTATGGCATGCGCCCCCTTATAGGCTGGCAGGAGCGAGGGATGAATATTCATGATCCGGCGGCGGTAAGCGCTGACAAATTTAGGGCTAAGCAAACGCATAAAACCGGCTAAGGCAATCAGATCGATCTTTGATTCTTTTAATTTTCCGATGATCGCCGCTTCGAAATCAACCCGGCTGGCAAAATCTTCTCTTCTTACCAAAACCACCCGCACCCCCGCGCGCTGCGCCCGGCGGATAACCGGCGCCTGCGGTTGATCGCAAATCAGTAATTGTAATTTTATTTTTAACTTACCCTGCTGGATGGCTTTAACAATCGCGGAAAAGTTACTGCCCCGCCCTGAAGCAAAGACGGCCAGGTTTATCCTACCTTTTATTTTTCTATTTATTCTCTTAAATCGTGGGTATGGAGAAAAGGCGGGATTCATTCTTTCACCCTGATCGTTTTGACAGGACAAACCTTTACGCAGGCAAGGCAGGAAGTACATTTGTGGTAATCAATAACCGCAAGGTTATCAATGACATGAATAGCGTCGAACTTACAGGCTTTCTCGCACAATTTACAGCTAATGCAGCCGACCGAGCAAACATTCTTCACCTCTTTGCCTAAATCATGGGAACTGCAGGCGACATAAACCGGATTGTTGACCGCCACCAGTGAAAACAGCTTTTTCGGACAGGCCAGAACACATTTATTGCAGGAACGGCATTTAATTTTATCAACCACCGGTAGATTTTCATCTGACATACTAATCGCCCCAAACGGACAGGCGCGGACACAGGTACCCAGGCCCAAACAGGCATAAACACAAGACTTTGGCCCGCCTAAAACTAAGTTAGCGGCAATACAATCATTAACCCCGCTATATAAATATTTATCTTTTACCCTTATCCCGCCGTTGCAATGCAGCGTCGCGATTTTTTTATTCTGCTTAGTCAACGCCAAACCTAAAACGTTGGCGATTTTTTCCCTGACTTCATCATTACAAACCCGGCAGCCTTCAGGCTGGCTCTTGCCGCCCACCAGGCTTTCAGCAAAACCAAAACAACCCGGATTCCCGCAGCCTCCGCAATTGGAACCGGGAAGTAAATGCTGTACCTCCTCTAGTTTCGGATTAGCCTCGACCGCCAGTTTCCTGGAGGCAACCGCCAGGCCGATACCGAAAATTAAACCTAAAACCCCCAAAACTAAAATTGCGCTTAAGATTTCCATCAGTTTAGAATTTAAACCCGCTAAAGCCCATAAAGCTTAAACTTAACACTGAGGCGATAATAAAGGCCAGAGGAAAATCCTTTAGGGATTTAGGGACATTGCAAAGTTCCAGCCGTTCCCTGATCCCGGTCATCAAAAGCATCGCCAAAGTGTAACCTAACCCCATACAAAGCCCCTGATAAACCGAATAATAAAAACTGCCAATGACCGCCTTATTGCCGATAAAAAACATATCGATATTCAATACCGCCGCGCCTAATACGGCGCAATTCGTAGTAATCAGAGTGAGATAAATACCAAAAGCCCGGTATAAAGCAGGGCTGGCCTTGCGGATAATCATTTCAATCAACTGGACCAGCGCGGCAATAACCAAAACAAAAGAAATCGTGCGCAGGTATGCTAAATTAAAAGGAAGCAGCAGGAAGCGGTAAATAAGCCAGGTTACCGCTGATGAAGCTATAATCACAAAGGTAACCGCGCCGCTCATCGCTACCGCCTGCCGGGTATCCTTAGAGATGGCCACAAAAGGGCAAAGCCCCAAGAAACGCGATAATATAACGTTATAAATAAATACCGAAGATATAAATATACCTAATAACTCCTGGAGGTTCATATTTTTCTATTTTTTACCAAGTTAAAGAAACCCAGCAGCAACCCGATCACCAGCAATGCCCCCGAGGGCATGCCAAAAACGAATACCGGCTCAAACCCCTTAATCAAAGTATGCCCCAATAACTGGCCGGAGCCTAAAAACTCTCTGATTGCCGAAATAAATACCAGCGCCAAAGTAAAACCCACCCCCATACCTAATCCATCCAAGAGAGAGCGGAGTAAACTATTTTTGCAGGCAAACGCCTCTGCGCGGCCAAGCACTATACAGTTAACCACGATCAACGGCACATAAATACCCAAGGCCCGGTCTAAAACCGGGCTATAGGCCTTCAAACATAATTCCGTTACCGTGACAAAGGTAGCGATAATCACGATAAAGCACGGTATACGAATTTTGGCGGGAATAAAATTGCGCACTAAAGAAATAATCATGCTGGAGCCTAAAAGCACAAAAGTTGCAGCTACCCCCATGCCGATAGCATTAACTATCGACACCGAAACCGCCAGCGTCGGACATAACCCTAAAGCCAAAACAAAAGTAGGATTCTCTTTAAGAATGCCCTTAGTAAACTCTTTAATCAATTCTTTCATCTCGTTCCGTAAACTCTTAATTTTGTATAGCGATCAATAAAAGGAGTAGCGGCATTCATCATCAAAATGGCATAAGAAACACCCTCAGGATACCCTCCCCAGAGCCGGATAACAGCAGTAAGCAAGCCACAACCCACCCCGAAAATCAATTGCCCTTTGGCGGTAAGCGGGGTAGCCACATAATCCGTAGCCATAAAAAACGCCCCCAGAATCAATCCTCCGCTTAAAATATGAAAAAGCCAGTCTCCGCTGAATAATTTATCCCCGCCGAAAATATAAATGAACACCCCGGTAGTAAAAATATAGGTAAATGGTATATGCCAAGAGATATAACCTTTAATAAACAGTATGGCAGCGCCGGCCAGCAAAGCCAAAATACAAACCTCTCCGATACAGCCGCCGTGATTACCCAGGAACAGATCCAGGTAAAAAAGATGCTCGATTACCTTGCCTTCTTTGAGCGCCGCCAAAGGCGTGGCGCTAGTGACAGCATCAAGATTAAACGGCAGGGTAAAAGTAGTCATATATTTAGGCCAGGAGGCCATCAGAAACACCCTGCCCACCAGCGCCGGATTGAAAATATTCTGGCCCAACCCTCCAAAGACCAACTTGCCGATGGCAATCGCAAATACCGCTCCTACCACCGGTAACCATAACGGCACATGCGGCGGAAGATTAAAAGCCAAAAGTATTCCGGTAATTACCGCGGTGCCGTCAAAAACCGTAATTTTCTTTTTGGCGCATAATCCGAAAATTAATTCCGTTGAGACCGCGGCGGCGGTTGCCGCTAAAGTTACCCATAAGGCGCTTGCGCCAAAAATGATTGCCCCGGCAATCATCGCCGGAATCAAACTAATCACTACCGTCCACATGATCCTGGCCACCGACTCCGGCTTATGAATGTGCGGTGAGCCTGAAACAATAAGGTTATTTATCATCTTTTATCAATTCTTTTATTTCTTTTGCCTTCTGCATCACCGAATCCATCACCGCGTAACTGGAAATGGTTGCTCCGGTAATGGCCTGAACCCCGGCGAGATCCATACTGTTTTGACCTTTAAATTGTCCGGTAAATTGCTCCTCGGTTACCCGCATCCCTAAACCCGGAGTTTCGTTTAAAGATATAATCTTTATCCCGCTGATTTTACCATCCGCAAACATCCCGGTTAAACTCTGGATGACACTGGAGTACCCTTTCCCTCCGGACTTAAAAACAAAACCGATCAGTTTATCCTGACGATCAAATGCCTTATAATACAAAACTGTTTCATCTGTACCCTGTTTAACCGCAGTAAATTTAACCGCCAAAGGCATAACCTGGCTTAAACCTGCCTGTTCTTCCGCCGCTGCCGCCGCTAAAATCTTAGGGCCGGTCAACGCGTTAACCGTTGCCAATAATCCTGCCGCGACTAAACAAATCAGCGCCAGGGTAAAACCGTAGCGGGCCATTTCTCTCATTTAAACACCTCTAATTTTGCTCTCTTAATCGTCTGCAGCAATCTGCGGTTGGAGGGACAGACATAATTACATATTCCGCATTCAATGCAATCGCCGGCTCCATATTCCTTCGTTAAGTGCCAAAGCAATTTCTCCGAAGCCAGATTAATTTGACAAGGCATCAATCCGACCGGGCAGCCCCGCACGCAGGCGGCGCAGCGGATACAGGGATCTTCCTCTAGGCATTTAGCTTCTTGCTGGCCCAAAAGCAGGAGGCCGCTGGAGGATTTGATGATCGGGACCTCATCCGTATATTGGGCGATCCCCATCATCGGGCCGCCGATAATAATCTTGGCCGGAGGCTCTTTCAAGGGGCCGCAAAACTCAATCAGCTCTTTAATCGGCGTGCCAACGCGCACCAGTAAGTTGGCCGGGTTTTCCAGACAGCTGCCGCCCACCGTAACCACCCGCTCAATTAAAGGCTGGTCTAAATAAGCTGCTTCGTAAACCGCATTCACCGTAGCTACGTTCTGTACCAGCACCCCGATATCAAAAGGAAGCTTGCCGCGGGGGATTTCTTTACCCAATATATTCTTGATCAGCTGCTTCTCCCCGCCTTGCGGGTAATCTGAAGGTAAGACTTTAACCTTCATCCCGGGCACTTGCGAAAAAACCCTGATGGCTTCAGGTTTATTCTTTTCTATCCCGATATAAATATTTTTGATCTCTAAGCATCTGGCAATTAAGCTTATGCCGGCGCAGATCTGCTGGGTCTTCTCAACCATTAAACGGCTATCCGCAGTCAAATACGGCTCGCATTCCGCCCCGTTAACAATCAGGGTATCTAGCGGCTTGGGCGGATTAAGCTTGATATGGGTCGGAAAACTTGCTCCCCCCATCCCCACAATCCCGGCATCTAAAACAATCTGACGCAGTTCTACCGCGGTTATTTTATCTACCTCATCCTGACGGCGTAAGCGCAATTCCACACCAGCGTCCTGGCCATCCCCTTCGATAATAATGGTTTTAGCCCGGCCCAAAACCGGATGCGACCAGTCTGTAATCGCAGCCACTTTGCCTGAGATCGAAGCATGGACCAAAGCGGACACATGGGCAGCAATACTGCCAATTATTTGCCCGCGCAGGACCGCATCACCGACCTTGACCTGCGGGTTGCAAAGTTTGCCTAAATGCTGGATTAAAGGAATATAAACCTTAAACGGAAGCGGCAGCTTCTGTACCGGTTTATTTTCCACCTGATGTTTATTTTCCGCTAATTTAACCACACCTTTTTACTCCTGACAAAGCAAGTTAAACCCATCACCGTGAAGATGAGCCCGACCCCCATCAGAATAATCCCGGGAGAAAATATGGCGGCCAAAAATGAGCTGATTACCATAAATATAAAAAAACCTATATGCATCACAATCTCTAAAGAGCTGAATACTTTACCCATCATCGCCGTATCGCTGACTGAATGAATAATGGTATTAGGCAGAGAAATTACCGGGGCAACCAGAAAACCCATCCCCATCGAAAAGGCCGACGCCATAAGCAGGTCCGGATGAGCCCTAATCACCGGAATAAAAATAGATAAAAGTATGCCGCTGCTAAATAAAGAAGCAAAAATTATTTTATAATGAGAAAATCGCTGGCAAAATTTGCCGTAGATGATTGAACCCAAAAGCAACCCCGCCCCTAAAGGCACGCAAAGCTTAGCCCACACGGTGCCGGACTGAAATACCTGCTGCAGGAACCGGATCGAAACCACCGAAAAAGCCCCCAGGCCGGCGGCGAGCATAAAAAATATCCCGGCCGTAGATCTGATATCCGGTAGCCGGAAAAAATAAGAAATTCCTTCTTTTATCTCTTGCGCGATAGTTTTACCGATCGCCCTGACGATTGCCAATCCTAAACCGCTGGGGTCAAAGTGCCCATGCCGCTTACGCTTAATGAATAATATACATCCGGCGGAAACCAGAAAGCTAAGCGCGTTAATATAAAACCCGCTCTCCGGACCCCAGGCATTAATAATCATCGCGCTGATGCCAAAACCTAACACCGTCGCAATCATACCAGTAGTATTAACCAGGGAGTTAGCGATGACTAAATCTTCTTTCGCCACTAATTCCGGGATAATCGCAAGTTTGGCCGGTAAAAAGAAACGCCCCAGGCAAAATACAAAAAATAATATAAGATAGGTAAGCGGAAAGCCGAATTGTATCTTTAAGATAAAAGGGATGGCTAAAACCAAAGCTGCCCTGACCAAATCGCAGATATACATGGTTTGCCTGCGGTCCCAACGGTCAACATAAGCTCCGGCAACCGGACCGATAATAAATACCGGGAAAATGATCACGATAAAAGCCAGCGCCAGCTGCAGGGTAGAATCCGGAGAGCGGGAGTAAACCAGCGCCACCAGGGCTACCTGGCCCAACCTATCCCCAAGCTGCGAGATAATTTGCCCCAGCCATAATAAAAAAAAGCTGCGGTTTCTTAAAACTTTGCGGAATCTGGCCATAAGCTAAAGAACTATGGTTCCCCCTCCTCTACCCGGCCTTATTGGTAAGGCCGGTACGCGCCTCTGCGCAGTTAGGCGAAGCCATTAAAATTAAGCCGATGAGTGGAATCGAACCACCGACCTTGACTTTACGAAAGTCCTGCTCTACCAACTGAGCTACATCGGCATATAGTATAATTAGTGCTAAATAAGATAACCTACCAACTTCCGCCACAAATCGTGGCGGACCCGCCAAGAAGTATGGCGGGGAGCTACATCGGCAAGTCTCAACATTATATCAATTCTCAAACAATAGTCAACCTTCTGGTACCTTAGGATAATTTTATGCCTGTCCTTATTAGCTTACCCCTTGTCAGTCAAATGTTTATTAAAAAGATTGACAAAACAGAAATTCGTGCTATATTACTTTTGTTAGTTCAGTTTGGAGGAGAAACAAAGAAATTGAGTAGCAACACGTATAAACCGCAAAGCAGCCACAAACAATAACCATGCTTTGCGGCTTTTTTTTCCTTTTTGGCGCTTTGGCGGCTTGAGGAAATTTTAAGAATAGATGGTCAAAAAGCTGCCGGGGATGTAAAACCGGAGCTCAATTTTAAGACACGCCGCGTTAATAAGGAATTACGCGGGTGTGCTTTCGTAAGCAAAAAGGAGAAGCAAGATGGCAAAGGGTAAAGTAAAGTGGTTCAGCAATCAAAAGGGATATGGATTTGTGACTAGCGAGGACGGCAAAGATGTGTTCGTCCATTTCAGCGCAATCACTGGAGAAGGATATAAATCTTTAGCGGAAGGCGATGAAGTTGAATTTGAGGTAACCCAAGGACCCAAGGGTGACCAGGCCACTAACGTAAAGAAAATATAGATCTCAGAACACTAGCGCAAAAAAAGCCGGTTCTCAAAAAGAACCGGCTTTTTTATTATCAGCTGACAGGCCAAAAATTGTAACGCTTTTAAACGCGGCTATAAATAGGCTTACCCCTTAAAGTAGAATTTCCATTTCTTTAGCTGCTTAATATACATCCGCCTCTGCAATTGCGAAAAGTTTTGCCAATAATCCCCTGAGGCTTTCATCCTGCCTATTTTATGCCGATCAGCAGCATCTTTTTTATGCATATTGTCTCAAGAATTATTTTACCAAAACCGCACAGTAAATTTATCATGCGCGCATAACGATTTCAAGAGCATAATCACTGATTTTGGAAACGTTTTCTTGGGAGAAAACAATTAAAGCCCGCTAAATAACGGGCTTTAATTGTTCCCGCCTCGTATCTTGGGCGGGTAATTCGACCCACAACTTACGTCAAGCACTTACGCCAGAAGGCGACACCCGCGCAATTCCGCAAGCCGCGGGGTGACGTGCTTTCCGTAAGTTGTGGTCTCATTTATGCCGAGAGAGGGAATCGGACCCCCCACGCCGGCCTTTTCAGGGCCGCGCTCTACCACTGAGCTATCTCGGCTATAACTATCTTTGAGCCTATAGCGTATCCGCCATCGCTTCAGTGGCGGAGAGCTATCTCGGCTGGATATTCTTTAATCTTTTGATATATTGTACACAAATTCCTTAAAAAGGAAAGGGAAAAATCGACTGCTCAAACGCAGCAGAAGCTACTTCTTTTTCAAAAGAATCCTGGTAAAACAAAAAATGGCTAATCCGATAATCAATCCCCAGGAGCAAATTAAAAATACCCATCCCGATAATTTCATTTATTTTGCCTCCCGAAATCCCGGACGCGCCAGGCAATCTTAACTAAAATCGCTAAAATGAAAAATATCAGCAGCAGGCCTAAACGGGTGCCGAAAACAAACGGTTTATTCTCCACAGCCACGTTTTTCATAAAAATAATCGGCAGCCATTCCTGCAAAAACCACATCCCCAGAATAAAAAACAAAAACAAGGGAGTGATATATTTAATGATAAATTTGTAGATTTTGGGGATGGTCATATCCGCCCCTTTATGAATTTCCTCCCAGGCCCGGTCCATCCCGAAGACCCAGACAAACAAAACGGTCTCAATCGTAGCAAAAACTACCAGAAAAAATGTACCGCCCCAAAAATCCAATTCATCCACCACTCCCCGGCCCAGGAAAAATATCGCCGGCTGGCATAAAATAAATACCGCCGCCCCAAAGATCGCTACCGCACGCCTGCGCTTAATATTGAATTCATCCTCCAGGAAGGCCACTGCCGGTTGCGCCAGAGAAACCGAAGAAGTAATCCCGGCCAAAAATAGCAGAAAAAACCAAAAGAACCCGAAAACCTGCGGCCAGGGCAATTTATTCAAAACCAGCGGCATAGTTACAAAACCCAGATTAAATACCCCGGATTGGGCGATCGCTTTAGTATCTTGCGGCCCGAAAAATACAAATGCTGCCGGAATAATAATGCTGGCCCCCAGGATTACCTCCGCCAGCTCATTGGTGGTTGCCGCGGTTAACCCGGAAAGTGCCACATCATCGGCCTTCTTAAGATAACTGGCATAAGTCAGGATTACTCCGATCCCTACGCTTAAGGAAAAAAATATCTGGCCGGCTGCCTCCAGCCAAACCTTGGCGGATTTAAGCGCGGAAAAATCCGGGTTCCATAAAAAACCAAAACCCGCCGCAATATTCCATTCCGGATGGCCCAGGTCCGGGACCCCTAAAGTAATCACCCTAACCACCAAGGCTAAAGCGAAAATAAATAACAAAGGCATGGCCCAACGGCAGAATTTTTCTATTCCTCCCTTAATTCCATAATAGATCACCAAGATGTTCAGGAAAAAGGTAACCAGGAAAAACGTATAAGCGGTCCCCAGCCCGTTAAAATACTGGTTTTTCTCCAAACCCTGGAACCCGGACAAAAAACTGCGTAAGGACTGCTGATCCAATAGCACGGTATATTTACCGGTCAAGGCAAAAAAGCTATAGGCTAATGTCCAGGATTCAATAAAAATATAGTAGATAAAAATAACCAGCGGCCCGAAGATGCCGATGACCCCGAAATACTTAATAAAACGGTTTTTTTGCCAAAGACTGTGGAAGATTCCCGGAGCAGTCCCATGCTCAAACCCTCCGCCGTAACGCCCCAGTGTCCACTCAATCCACATCAGGGGTAGCCCCAAAAGCAACAAAGAAATAAAATAGGGGATCATAAAAGCTCCCCCGCCATTGGCCGCCGCCTTGGCTGGAAAACGCAGGAAATTTCCCAGCCCGATCGCCGAACCGGATACCGCCATAATTATTCCTAAACGCGAACTCCAGCTATCCCTTTGTTTTTTACCTTGCGTCATAGAACTACATCACCTTAAGCGCTTCCTGGATTAACGGTAATATCCCCTGGGCATCTTCTTTGGTCAGGCGACCAAGCTTGGCAAAAGCATACTCGCCGTTCTTATCTTTTACCTCCCGGACAATCTGGATTTTTTTCGGCCCGTTATTATAAGAATAAACGCTCACCACAATTTTACCTGATTCATTCTCCCAAAACTTAGTAAACATCTGTGAATCCAAACTGCTGTCGTATGGCATGATTCCTCCTTAAATGAGCGCTTGGGTTACGCAGACGACAGTGTGCGTAACCCAATGCGCGAATTTATACCCCTTATTTCAAGACTCGGGTATTAAATGAGCAGACAACTTACGGAGCAACGTAGTTGCGACGTAAGTTATAGTTCGCCGTGCTTTATGGCGAACGTCTGCGAATTCCGCCACCTGGCGGACACCGACGCAAATCCGATCTGCGTCGGGTGCTAACTCCGACGAAACGTAAAAATTCTAGAGAATTTTTACGTGCTACTGAGTCGGAGCTTACTTAGAACTTTTTCCCGTGCCGGTAAGGCCGGGTTTTGTTATATTCGATTTTTTTGGATAACGCTTTCTGTAAATCTATTTTGCGTGAACCGCAGTAATCAAAAATACGGATACAGCAATCCGCCAGCTCTTCAGCCAGCGCACCCTGGTCCTGACGGTTACGCATTGCCTCCAGGGCTTCGGATAACTCCGAGTGCATCAGCGCAATCAGTTCTCCGTCATTGCGCGGCTCATCCCACCAACCCTTAACCTTGGCCACCCGGTGGCACTCTTGAATCAAATTATTTACTGTCGGCTGTTTCTTAGGCATCGGTTATTCCTTCTTGGTTTTCGGGTTAATTAATTCCTGCAAACCGGCAAAGATCCTTCCGGCAATCTCCTCTTGCGCATAAAGACTGGGACTGGATACCTCAACCAAAGTAGCCCCGTCAGCCTGGGCGGTAAAAAATATTCCCACCGGAGTAGTATCGACAGCTGACAGATACAAGGCGATCATTTTTTTCTGCGCATCCTGGGCGTAAATATAGGGCTTTTCAGCTTCCTGATTATTCTCTTGGATAATCTTCTGATTTAGGACTTCTTTAACTCTAGCGTAACAACGGTTATGGTCCAGGGCAAAAGACTGCTTTAAGGAATTTATCCGCTCATCCTCCAAAACCTTAGTGGACACGCCGATAAAACCTTTCCCGGCTTCTTTCAGGCCGGCACATCCGGCGCAAATTGCTAACCCTAAAATACCGATCGCCGTTAACGGAAAATAACTTGAGTACTTCATGATCTTTTCCCCCTTTAAAGATAAAATTAAATTGGCCTAACTATTCATTAACCAGCTGTTTAATTTGATCCAGATGCCTGCGCGCCTCTTCTTCTCCGCGCCGGGCAAATTCATCCGCTTTATGCAGGTCCAGCCAAAATAACCCTTGAGTATCCGGATGCAAAACCACATCCGCCAGTTCCGATTCTCTTCTGGCCACTTCCGATTGCAGTATTTCTACACTGCTAAAAATAATATTGACAATATTTAAGTTAAAAATGCTCTTAATCCGGGCGAACAAACCTCGGGGCCGGGGAGTTTGGGCATCTAAAGAAATGCCTAAAGCCGCTGCCTCTTTGAGTTTTTTCAGCTGTTTTAAGATATCTTCCCGGGAGGGGGTCACGTTTACCGCAATAATTTTTCTTACCCCCATCTGCATCAGGGGCTCCGTAGGTAAAGGATAGGTCACCCCTCCGTCAAAAAGTATCTCCTCCTTGAATTTAAAAGGGGTAAATACTCCCGGCATCGAACAACTAGCCATTATAGCATCAACCAGCGGCCCTTTATCTAAAATTTTCGGCTCCTTTTTATGCACATCACTGGCGATCACCTTAAGCGGCAGCTTAACATCATAAAAAGTTTTATCCTTAAAATGCTTCTTTAAAAACCGGTACAATTTATTCCCTTTGATAAAACCCAAGCGCGGAAAAGTTATATCGATTAAACCCCAAATACTTTTAGGCTCTTTAAATTCCCGGGTAATTTCTAAGATCTCCGCGCTGCTTTTGCCTATCGCCCAAAGGCTGGCAATTAATGAGCCAATGCTGGAACCGACAATAATATCAACGGGGATATTTTCTTCTTCGATGACCTTGAGCACCCCCACGTGGCAGAATCCGTAACCTACCCCGACCCCCAAAACTAACCCGACTAAGCAGTCACCCATCTGGCGGGCGATGCGCCTAACCGCTTTAGAATATTCGGAATCCGGTTGATCAATAATCAGGCGGGCGGGGGCATTGAATTCGATCTTGGGGATGGTGGCAAACACATCCTGGCCCAGAATTTCCAGTTGATCACCATGCTCAATTTTAGACAGCTTATATTCATTGATAATTGTTTTAATCTTGACCGGGTCGAAATTAAACTCTGCGGTCAAACGGTTAATCAGGTTATTGGTGCGCTTTAAATCGCAAGGGTCCGGACTGGTTAAAATATGGATAAAATCGCTTTGATTAAGCATGCTGATGATCGAACGGTCCATCTCCGCCGGCAAATCCAGAAGAATATAATGATAATCATTGACCAGAATACTTAAAATTTCAATTAACCTTTTCAGACAGGCATCATTATCCTCTTCATAATAAAAACAAAATAGGTCGATCCCAAAATTGCTTTGCATCGCAAAATCTTTAGGTAAAGCATAAATTTCGGTTGCGCCGGATAAATCAAAAA
>JBFZAU010000006.1:0-4459 GCA_041308825.1 Candidatus Omnitrophota bacterium | reverse complement strand
AACGACAGTGACATAAGTTGCCGGCCGAGTTACTTCGACGAGAGCCCAAAATTTCAACAAAATTTTGGGCAAGGTTCGAGTCGAAGCTTGCGAAGACGTAATGGAAATATAAAATATGCGTGAAACGATAACCTTAGAGTGCACGGTTTGCAAAAATAGAAATTATACGACGAGCAAAAATAAAAAGTTGCATCAGGATAGGCTGGAGCTGAGCAAGTTCTGCAATTCCTGTCATAAGCACACCCCGCATAAAGAAATTAAGTGAGGCCGCAACTTAGTCGGCAGTTTTTTAGCCGGCGTCAGGCTTAAAATTTTAGGAGCGTCGGTTAATGGCAAACCAACGGTCTCCAAAACCGTGACTGCAGGTTCGAGCCCTGCCGCTCCTGTGGAAATTCGAAAATGTTCCGGGGTGGCGGGTTTTTAGGGGTGATCAGCAATGAGTATTTTAGCAAAACCCATAAATTTTCTAAAGGAAGTCAGGAGTGAATTAAGTAAAGTTTCCTGGTCAACCAGGAAGGAACTGCTGGCTTCAACGGTGCTGGTGATCACGGTGACTTTGATTATGACGGCTTTTATCGGGATCGTAGATTTAGCTTTATCAAAATTCTTAAGCGTGGTATTTCAATAATGAAAAATTGGTACGTAGTCCATACCCAAACGGGGATCGAAGAAAAGGTCAAGACTTCGCTGGATAAGCGGATTCAGGCTTCTAGTCTGCAGGAAGCTATTTCGAATGTAATTATTCCTACCGAACAGGTTTCAGAGGTCCGTTCCGGCAAAAAGAAGATCACCCAGAGAAAATTCTTCCCGGGGTACTTACTGGTGGAAATGGACCTTAACGAGCAAACCTATCTTTTTGTCAAAAACTCACCCGGGGTTACCGGTTTTATCGGCTTAGGCCGCCAACCCGTGCCGCTGCCTCAGGGGGAAGTCGATAATATTCTTAAGCGCACCAAAGAAACGGCCGCCAAACCTTCCCCCAAAATTGTATTCGAAAAGGGTGAGCAGGTAAGGGTTAATGAAGGCCCATTTTTGAACTTTAACGGAACGATCGAAGAGGTTTATCCCGAAAAGGGTAAAATTAAAGTTAGTGTTTCAATTTTCGGACGATCTACGCCGGTAGAATTGGAATACTGGCAGGTGGAGAAGATATAACCATGGCGACTAAACCGATTAAGGCGCAAATCAAACTGCATGTCCCGGGAGCGCAAGCTAACCCTGCTCCTCCGGTAGGCCCGGCTTTAGGCCAGCACGGGGTCAATATTATGCAGTTTTGTAAAGCATTCAACGATCAGACCAAAGGTAAGGATGGATTGATTCTGCCGGTAGTGATCAGTGTTTTTGAAGACCGTTCCTTTACCTTTATTATTAAGAGCCCGCCTACCTCGATTTTGCTGAAAAGGGCGGCTAATTTAGCTAAGGCCTCAGGAACAAGCGGCAAAGAAACGATCGGTAAGGTCACAGCCAAACAAATCGAAGAAATTGCTAAACTCAAGTTGCCGGATTTAAATACCGGTAATTTGAAGCAAGCGATCAAATCCGTAGAAGGAACTGCCCGCAGTATGGGGATCGCCATTGAGGGATAGCGGCAATAGCACCGCCAGCAGGGACTGTCCCCGCAGGGGACTGTCCCACGACAAGTTAAGTGTTGTTCGGGAGATAAGTCAATGAAAGTTAAGAGCAAAAGATATAAAGAAGCGGCTAAGCAGGCGGCCCCGGAAAAATTTTTCCAGCTGAAAGAGGCGGTTGCGGTATTGAAACAAATGCCTAAGCCTAAATTTGACGGTTCGGTAGACCTGCATTTTAACCTCAGTATTGATACTAAGAAAAGCGATCAGATGATCCGCGGGACGGTAGTTTTGCCCCATGGTACGGGTAAGAAAATCAGAATCGCGGTATTTTGCAAAGGGGAGCATGAGCGCCAGGCCAGGGAGGCTAAAGCCGATTATGTGGGGGCTAATGAATTAATGGATAAAGTTGCCGCCGGGTTTCTGGATTTTGATTGTGCTATCGCCACTCCCGAAATGATGAAAGATTTAAGTAAGTTAGGTAAAGTATTGGGGCCGCGCGGCCTGATGCCCAGCCCTAAAACCGGTACTGTAACTAATGATATCGCCAAAGCGATTGAAGATTTAAGGAAGGGAAAAGTGGAATTTAGGGTTGATAAACAGGGAGGGATGCATTTGTCGGTCGGCAAACTTTCTTTTGCCGAGGAGCAGATTACCGATAATGCGGCCAAAGTGATTGAAGCGGTTAATGAGTCCCGCCCGGCTTCGGTCAAGGGCAAGTTCGTTAAAAGTTTAAGTATTACCACTTCGATGAATCCAGGTTTAAGGATCGTTTGCTAAAATGAAAAAAGTCGGCCAATTAGTCAAAGAAGCCTCAGAAAGCAGGATTAAAGATACTTTTAAATCCGCGCAAGGTTTGATCATCGTAAAATATTCTGGGGTATCCAGCCCCGATATGAGCAGTTTGAGAAAAACCCTTAAGGGTTCCGGGGCAGATCTTTTTGTAGTTAAAAATAGTATCGCCCGCCGGGCAATGAAGGATTTGGGCTTAGATGGCCTGATCCCTGCCGTGGAAACTCCTTGCGGAATGGTTTTTTTCAAAGATGAACCGGTAGATACTTCGCGGATATTATGCGCTTTCCGTAAAGAGCATGAAAAATTAGTGCTGGAAGGCGGGATGCTGCAGGACAAATTGATTACTTTAAAAGATATTGAACTGATGAGTACTTTGCCTTCCAAGGATGTTTTAAGGGGCAAGGTGGTTGTAGCCTTAAATGGCCCGATTGCGAAATTCGTTATTGTATTAAACGCAACCCTCAAAAAATTAGTGGTTTGTTTGGACCAGATTAGACAAAAGAAATCAAATTAAAACAGGAGGATCAAATGGCAGAGAAGTTAGAAGAATTAATTAAATCCATCGAGACGATGAGCGTTTTGGAACTGTCCGATCTGGTAAAGGCTTTGGAGGAGAAGTTCGGAGTAAGCGCCAACGTTGCGGTAGCGGCTGCGCCCGCGGCTGGTGCTGCTGCCGGAGCTGCGCCTGCGGCAGAGGAGAAAACCATCTTTACGGTATTCTTAGCTAATGCCGGGGCAAATAAGATCGCCGTAATTAAAGAAGTACGCACTATCACTGCCTTAGGTTTAAAGGAAGCTAAGGATTTAGTGGATGCGGCTCCTAAAGCGATTAAAGAAGGCGTGAATAAAGATGAAGCAGCCGAGATGAAAAAGAAATTAGAAGCTGCCGGCGCCACCGTAGAATTAAAGTAATTCCGAGTAAGTTTAAGTAAATACAAGTAAGTAATATTAAGTAATCTAGAGTAAGTATCAGTAAGTTTAAGTAAATTAATTAGGCTGAATTTAGCCATAAGGAATATGATTAAACGAAAGAACTTTGCTAAAATTAAAGAAGTTTATGATTTGCCCGATCTTTTAGATGTTCAGCTCGATACTTACCGTGAGTTTTTACAGATCGACATCCCCAATCAAGAGAAGAAAAACCAGGGGTTGCAAGAAGTCTTCGGAGAGATATTCCCGATAGAAAATGCCGATCGTTCGGTGAAGCTGGAGTTTATCAGCTATACGTTGGGTAAGCCTAAATATACAATCGCTGAATCTAAAAATCGCTCATTAACTTATGCCGCTCCTTTAAAAGTAAAATTCCGCTTAACCACCCCCCATGAGACTAAAGAGCAGGATGCTTATTTCGGTGAAATTCCCTTAATGACCGAAACCGGGACCTTTATTATTAATGGGGATGAAAGGGTTGTAGTCAGCCAGCTGCAGCGTTCTCCGGGTGTATCATTCGAAGAAGAGCTGCATCCTACCGGCAAAAAAATATTTTACGCCCGGGTGATTCCTTACCGGGGTGCCTGGTTGGAGTTTAAATATGACCTTACTGAAACGATTACCGCCTATGTCGACCGCCGCAGAAATTTCCCCGCCACTCAAATTTTAAGAATATTAGGTTTTTCCGAAGATAACCAGCTATTTGCGGCTTTCGGCAAAGAGCACCCTGAAATCGTTAATACCCTCAAGAAGGATTATACTAAAAACAAAGAAGAAGCTTATTTGGACTTTTACCGTAAAATGCGGCCTACCGAACCGGTGACTAAAGAGGCAGCCGAAAACCTGTTTTACCGTTTATTTTTTGACCCCGCTAGATATGACCTGGAAAGAGCAGGGCGTTTTATTTTAAACCGTAAATTAGGGATGGAAGTTTCTTTGGAAAAAAGGATCCTGGATTCGGATACCGTGATTAAAGTGATCGAGTATTTGATTAAGCTCAACGCCGGCGTTGGCAAGATTGATGATATCGACCACTTGGGTAACCGCCGCGTCAAGACCGTGGGGGAATTGGTCCAGAACCAGGTCAGGATCGGCCTGGTGCGCCTGGAGCGTTCCATCCGTGAAAGATTAAGCATCCTCGGTGAATTTGAAAATTTAAACGTGCA
>JBFZAU010000005.1:0-7947 GCA_041308825.1 Candidatus Omnitrophota bacterium | reverse complement strand
ATCGGCCTGAAGTGCCGGGTTTATATGGTGCGCATCAGCTTTGATCAAAAGCCGATGCGCCGGACGATGATGCAGACCTGGGGGGCAGAGTGTATTGCCAGCCCCAGTCCTCATACGCATGCCGGTCGCGCCGTTTTAAAAAAGATGCCGCATACCCCGGGAAGTTTAGGGATTGCCATCAGCGAAGCAGTTGAGGATGCTTTATCCGATAAAAGCGGTAAGTCCCGTTATTCCTTAGGCAGTGTGCTGAATCATGTTTTATTACATCAGACCATTATCGGCCTGGAAGCTAAAAAACAATTAAAGATTGCGGGGGAGAAGAAGCCGGATGTGGTGATCGGCTGCGTGGGCGGAGGAAGTAATTTTGCGGGGATCGCTTTTCCTTTTATCTGCGATAAAATCCACGGAGAAAGAATTGAAATTATACCGGTTGAGCCCACGGCCTGCCCGACTTTAACCAAGGGCCCGTTTGCTTATGATTTCGGAGATGTCGCAGGGCTGACTCCGCTTTTAGCGATGTATACCTTGGGCCATAATTTTATTCCGGAGCCGATCCATGCCGGAGGATTGCGTTATCACGGGATGGCCCCTTTAGTCAGCCAGGCGGCGGTAGAAGGTTTAATCAAACCGCGAGCGTATGATCAGGTTAAATGTTATGAATCAGCGATGCTCTGGGCCAGGACCGAAGGGATGATCCCGGCACCGGAAACCTCGCATGCGATTGCCTGCGCGATCGATGAGGCCAAAAAGGCCAGGCAAGAGGGTAAAAAGAAGGTAATTTTATTCTGCTACAGCGGGCACGGCCTGATGGATTTAGCCGGTTATGAAAAATTTATTTCCGGAAAACTTACCCGCTATTCTTTACCTGTGCATAAGATCCGGGATTCGCTGTGCGCTTTAAAGAAATTTCCGCCGGTAAAAAAAATAAAAACCGGTAAATGGTAAAGCACTGGGGAGCTAAGATGCGCGATCGATTAAATTACCGTCAGATCTTTAGCCAGCGCAGTATTATCGGGGCGCTGGTTTTTTTGTTCCTCTTTGATTTGCAGGCAGCGGTTTTTGCGGATACTTTGTATCTTAAAAACGGCCGCTCGATTGAAGGGATTATCCAGAAGGAGGATGACCGGGATATTACTTTGGAGGTCAACAGCGGTTCGATTAAATTTGCCCGGGAGCAGATCGCCAGTATTACCCGTTCCTCGGCGGAAATTGATGCGCAGCTTAGGGATGATTGGGTTATAGAAAAAGAAAAGCAGGAGGCCAGGATCCAGGAGGCCAGGGAAAAGCAGGAACGTGAGCCTAAGCAGGCGGTTTTAAATAAAGAGACCGGCCATATGATGGTGGCGGCGGTATTAAATAAAAAAGTAAAGGTTAACCTGATCCTGGATACCGGGGCTTCGATATTAGCGCTCTCCAGTAAAGTGGCTGCCAGTTTAGGGGAGAATGCCGAAATTAAGCCGGGTCAGCCGGATAGTGTGATTGAGGTGATTCTGGCGGATGGCAGTCAAGTAAAAGCCAAAAGGATCTTTCTTGAGAGTGTAAGCGTCCAGGGTTCGGAGGTCGCTAATGTTGAGGCGGCGATCCTGCCGGACCAGGCATCCGGCATAATTAAGCAGGACGGTTTATTAGGGATGTCTTTTTTGAAGAATTTTAATTTTAAGATTGACCAGAAGAACGATAAACTAATCCTCGAGAAATTATAAATGAAAGCCTTCACCGAGTATCTCTGGTTTAAAACCGCACAAAGACAGGAATATATTAATATAACTGCGCAAGTAGAGGCTGCCCTGGCTAAAAGCGGGATTAAAGAGGGGCTTTGCCTGGTTAATCCGATGCATATTACCGCCAGTGTTTTTATTAATGATGATGAAAGCGGGTTGCACCGGGATTTTGCCGTCTGGCTGGAAAAACTGGCCCCGTTCGGAAAGGATAAATACCAGCATAATCTGACCGGTGAGGATAATGCGGATGCGCATTTAAAACGCACGCTGATGGGCAGAGAGGTAGTGGTTGCCGTTACCGGAGGAAAGCTGGATTTTGGCCCCTGGGAGCAGATTTTTTACGGGGAGTTTGACGGCCAAAGAAAAAAACGGGTTTTAGTTAAAATTATCGGAGAATAATTCATGCGTAAAATATTCCTGTTGAACCTGGTCACTTTTCTTTCGGCCTTCCTTTTGTTTCAAATCGAGTTAATTATTTCCAAGTTCCTTTTGCCGGATTTCGGAGGAAGCTACATGGTTTGGGGGGCTTGTGTGGTTTTCTTTCAGGCGTTTTTGTTTTTAGGGTATTTCTTTTCCTACTCTTTACTTAAAAAGACCGGCATCAAACGCACGCTGTTGCTTTACGCCGTTTTATTCATCCTGCCGTTATGCTTCTTTCCCGGCAGAAGCTTGGCCTCACCGGCCGCGGTTAATTTAAGCATCCCGTTAGTGTTTAATGTTTTCGGGCATCTTTTGTTATCCATCGGCGCGGTTTTCTTTGTGCTTTCTACTACCAGCGTCATCGTGCAGGCCTGGCTGGGCAACTCCGACTTGCCCCAGAAGAATAATCCTTATGCGCTTTTTGCCATGTCTAACTTAGGTTCTTTTGGCGCGTTGATTACTTATCCGTTCATCTTTGAAGTTTACCTGGATTTAAACCAGCAGCTTTTGATTTGGAGGCTTCTGTATTTTCTGCTTTTAGGCCTGGTTATTCTTTCGGTCACGCGGATCAAAGTCAACGCCGGTTCTGGCGGCGGTAAGCTCTGGAGTATGAACGGGGTCAGGGGGGAGGATTTCGCGCGCTGGCTTTTGTTTAGCGCCGCCGGGGTAATCATGTTTTTATCGGTGACCAATGTTTTTACTTACGAGATTGCCCCGTTGCCCCTGTTGTGGGTAGTGCCTTTATGTATTTATCTTTTATCGTTTGTTTTAAATTTTAAACGCCAGCCGTTTAATCCGCCCTGGGTTGAAAATAAGTTTTATTTAACTTTCGCCTGGAGTATTGTTCTGTATTTCTTTACGCTGATGCGGATTGTCCCGGTGGTGCTTGATTTAGTTATCACCGGTTGGTTTTTGTTCCATCTTTGCATGTTCTGCCAGCGGCAATTAATCAAAACTAAACCGGATAACCTGGATAATCTGCCGTTATTTTATTTAACGGTTTCTTTAGGGGGGCTTTTGGGAGGAGTGATCGCTACCTGGGTAATGCCCCTTTTATCGGTTTGGTCCTCGGAATACCTCTTGGGCCTGGCGGTGATTGCTGCCGGATTGTCCGTCGGGAGTAAGGGCGAAAAGTTAGGCTGGCGGGGTATTGTGCTGATTGCTTATCTGTGTATTCTTTTAATCGCCTGGCCGCATTTATTTAAAGATTACAATATCTTCGGGGTGGTGATTATTTTGTGGGTTTTTAAGATTTGCTATTGTGTATTAATTAAACATTTGCGGGCATTTTTATTGAGCATCCTGTTGATTTTGGTGATTACGCCGCTGATTTGCTCCTATTGGACGCAAAACAAATATGTTTATCTGCACCGTAATTATTACGGAATATATCAAGTTTACGTTGAGAAAGGCAAGCTGCTGCTTAATCACGGCACGACTATTCACGGGGTGCAATTCCTGGATAAGGCTAAAGCCAATCAACCCCTGGCTTATTATCACCCTACTACTCCGATCGGTGAGTTGTTAAGCGGCAGTGAGGTAGGAAAGAATATCGGGATTATCGGGTTGGGCTCCGGCGGCCTGATGGCTTATGCCCGGGCTGACCAGGAGATCGATTATTATGAAATCGATCCGGATATGTATTACATTGCCCGCAATATTTTCTCTTTTCTTGAGCGAAGCCAGGGTAAGATTAATTTTATCTTCGGGGATGCCCGGATCACCTTGAAAGACGCCCCGGCCAACCGTTATGATTTATTGATTATGGATGCTTTTAGCGGCGATGCTATTCCGGTGCATCTTTTGACGGTTGAAGCGATCCAGGAGTACCGCAGGCATTTAAAGCCCGGCGGGATACTGTTGTTCCATATCTCTAACCGGTACTTAAACCTCGCGCCGGTTTTATTCAGTAACGCCAACGCCCTTAACGCTTACTCCTGTATGAAATCTAACGATGAGAATATTAAAAAGAATATTTTCGGCACCTCCTGGTTTGCTTTGACCTGGGATCAGCCTGTCTACGGCAGGTTTTTGACGGAATTCGGCTGGAAACAGTATTCTCCCGGCAGGCGCGGATTGTTGCGCGCCTGGACCGATAAATACTCCAACATGCTTTTGATTGTCAGCTTGAATAATTTTCTTTCGCCGCTTAAATATTTTAAACCTTTTTACTGGTAGAGAGTTATGGTGAAGATCAGGGATACGGAGATTAAAGTTGTGATGGGGGATATTACGGAGCTGCGGGTGGATGCGATTGTCAATGCCACTAATAATCAATTGTTGATGGGGGGCGGGGTGGCCGGGGCAATTAAAAGAAAGGGCGGAGCGATCATCGAGGAGGAAGCGCTCAGTAAGGGCCCGATTGAGATCGGGCAAGCCATTGCTACCGGCGCCGGGGAGTTGGCGGCTAAATATGTAATTCATGCCGCAACCATGGGGATGGATTTTAAAACCGATGAAATAAAAATTCGTAATGCCGCCAGGAATGCCCTGTATGCCGCCAGGCAGCTTAATATCTTTTCCGTAGCTTTTCCGGCTTTAGGCTGCGGCACCGGAGGATTTGCGCTTTTAGCCAGCGCCAAAATTATGGCGCAAGAGTGCTTAAGGCACCTGCGCCAGAATGCAAGCCCGCTTAAAGAGATAATTTTTTGCCTGAATAACCGGGAAGCCTTTACGGTTTTCAAGCAAGGGGCGATCGGTTATTTAGAGTATGTGACGACCAAGCTCGCCGGCGGGCCGTATGTGACGGTAGATGCGATTATTGAGGTGGCCGGCGGGATCGTGATTATTAAGCGCAGCAATCCGCCTTTTGGCTGGGCATTACCCGGAGGTTTTGTGGATTACGGGGAGAGTTTAGAGGATGCGGTGGTAAGAGAAGCCAAAGAAGAAACCGGTTTGGATTTAATCCAGCTTAAACAGTTCCACACTTATTCAAATCCCGCACGCGACCCGCGTTTTCACACTATCGGTACGGTTTTTACGGCCCAAGCTAAAGGAGTGCCCAAGGCCGGAGATGATGCCGCGGATATTAAAGTGATTAAAGTAAGTCAGATCAAAGAGATGGAATTCGCTTTTGACCATAAACAAATTTTAAAAGAGTATTTTAAATTAAAATAAGAACTAAAAATAAATAGGGACGTCTATTATCCGCTAAGCACCCGGCGCTTAAAGGAATTGCGCCGGTGTACGCTTGTGCGTAAGAAACGTCCCATTTTGTTATTAGCTCCATCGGGCTGGGCCTCAAAATAAAAAAGAGCCGATTCTAACGATTGGCTCTTTTTTATTTTGCATCGGGCGGTTACAACCCGCGAATTATAATATCCGTATCATCTAGGCTTAGCCCGATGGACCGTTATTAGCCTTCCCGTAATTGCTTCTCCGCGTCAACGATGTCTCGGTTAATTACTCTGATCGTTTCTTTAATTTTGTCCTTCAGCAGGTAGGAGGCAACCGGGGCCTGGGAGATTTCCCGTAAGACCTGTACGCTCATCCTGAAATAGCGTACGACTTCGCCTTCGTCACAATCGGTAAACTGCAGGGTTTTATTGAAATTAGTTCCCCGTAACCAGGCCTCCATACTGGAGCAAAGATGGAAGTAAGGCAATTTGCTAAATGGATAAATTTTAAAGCGGCGTTCTTTATTCTTGATCCGGTCGTAAGTTTCTTCGCAAATTCTTTTTAAATGCTGGGTTGATTTTGAAATACCGGTGGGCATGCGTTGATTTTTACGCGGCTCGAAGACCACCGAGGCAGCCACGACCCCTAAGCCGGCTTCATCCAGCTGCTCCAGGAGATTATCGGCATATAATTCCGCTAAGACCAGTTCGTAACCGTAAATGGTTTTGGCGAATTTTCCCTTGTCCGTAAGTTTTCCGTCGTAAATATATCCCAGGTCTTTAAGCAGTCGCAGTTTTGCATCCAGCAGGTTTAAGGCCTGTTTTTGTTCGTTCTTGCGCGACTGGTAATAATGCAGGGAGAGGGGGTAGATTTTGAATAAATCCTCCTGGTATTTTTCATAAAGATTAAGGATCGTAGCGTAGGAGGTATTCAGCTGGCTTTTTACCTCTTCGGGATTACCGAAGATGATCCGGCGGACCTCTTCGAAGTTTATTCTTTGCGGGTTGACCCGGGTATAGACAAAACCCTCACTATCTATTCCGCGGCGGCCGGCCCGGCCGGCCATTTGAAAGAAATCTCGGGTTTTTAGATTGCGTACGTAAGTGCCGTAAAATTTACGCAAACCGTCAAACATCACCGAGCGGCTGGGCATATTGATCCCTAAAGCAAAGGTTTCGGTGGTAAAGATGACTTTGAGCAAGCGGCTGGTAAATAGCCGCTCGATCACCTCTTTGAGGGTGGGGAGCATTCCGGCATGATGGTAGGCGATCCCGCGCTGGATCAGCGGATAAATTAACTGCGCG
The DNA here is from genome assembly GCA_041308825.1 of Candidatus Omnitrophota bacterium. Classification (GTDB taxonomy): domain Bacteria; phylum Omnitrophota; class Gorgyraeia; order Gygaellales; family Profunditerraquicolaceae; genus UBA6249. The sequence continues at coordinate 1,385 of JBFZAU010000005.1, read as the reverse complement.
CTGCGTTCATTTTGTAAATTAAACCGCTTGAGCAGATCTTCGAACATTTGAGTGATCGTGGCAGTTTCTTGAGCGTTGAGGAATTTAAATCCGGTTAATTCAAAAGCCAGCTCTTCGGCGCGCTTGCGGGAGAAAACAAAATAGATCGCCGGCAGCCCTTCTTTTTCCTGCACATAACGGATCAGTGATTGCAGGCGGTTGGGGCGATTGCCCCGCAGGCGCTTGAGCTGCTCGAATTTATCAGTTACTTCATTAGCGCATTGAAAGCTAAAATGCAAAGGAACCGGCCGTTTGTCTTCAATTACTACTTTTACGGTTTTATCGTGAATGGATTCGATCCAGCCGGCGAACTGTTTAATGTTCGGGATTGTCGCCGATAAGCCTAAAAGGTTCATATGTTTGGGTAGAAAGATCAATGATTCCTCCCAGACCGTGCCGCGTTCGGGATTGTCAATATAATGGATTTCATCGAAGATAATCCAGGAGTATTTATTCAGGCTGTCGGGTTCATCCAGGATTTTATTGCGGAAGATCTCGGTGGTCATGATTAAAACCGGCGCCTGGGGGTTGATTGAGACATCCCCGGTTAAGATGCCGATATTATCCTGGAACTGTTCTTTAAAATCGCGGAATTTTTGGTTAGAAAGGGCTTTGATCGGAGCGTTGTAGATAACCCCTAAATTATTTTGGATTGCTCCGCTGATAATATATTCGGCAATCGCGGTTTTCCCCGCTCCGGTAGGAGCAGAAACGATTACGGAATGTCCGTTTTTGATGTGGTCGATGGATTCTTGTTGGAAACGGTCGTAGATCATTAAGTGATTATCCGCATTAAATGGTATTAGGGGGTATTCGCCTCAGATTCCGCAAAAATTCTAGAGAATTTTTGCGTTTCGGCGAAATAAATCCTTGCTCGTTTCACTCGCAAGGACTTCGCTAACAAGAACATAAGGTGCTCGAATTCGCAGACGGCCTTACAGGCCTACAGCTTACGTCACTTCGTTCCGTAAGCTGTCTGCTCATTTATATTATAAGCTAAAACCATTGATTTATCTATGAAAAATAATATAATAAAACAATGGGTTACGAGGCGGCGCTTAAAAAAGCCTGGGATGATTTAGTTTTCCTTAAGGCGCCCAATAACTTATCCGTAAAATTCATGGCTGATGAATACAGCCTGGATTTTACATCCCGGCAGGTACTTTCATTGTCCTGTAATCGGCCGGCTAAAGATTTCTTAAGCATACTGATTTTGCATTATTTAGCGGCAAGCTTGAAAGGCTTACCTGCTTTAAGCGGCCAATGGATTACTTTCCGGGAGCTCTCCGGGATTCAGGGATATTATCAGGCATATCATGCGCGTTCAATTGAACCGATTATCCGTA
>JBFZAU010000004.1:0-11989 GCA_041308825.1 Candidatus Omnitrophota bacterium | reverse complement strand
AAGAATATTACGCCCGCACCGGTAAGGCCATAGTCGTTCAGCCAGGCGGCGGGTTTGTTCAAGCTTACGTGCCCTGGCAGGATAAAGAAAAGCGGGAAGAACTAAGTTCTACTGCTACCCGCGGGCGTTTTGAAGTTAGCCCGCAGGCAGTCGAATATAACCGCCAGGGTTTAGCCAGCTTTAAAGGCGGAAGTTACTATCAGGCAGTCCAGTATTTCGACCGGGCGCTTGAAATCCAGCCCAAGTATCCGGAGGCGATTCATAACCGCGGGTTGACATATGCGGCTTTAGGCAATCATCTCAAGGCAATCGAGGATTGCACGCAGGCTATCGAGCTGGATCCTAATAATTCGGTAGTTTATTATGACCGGGCGGTTAATTATTCTGCTTTAAAGAAATACTCTCAAGTTATCGCTGACTGCACGCAGGCAATTAAAGTGGGGTTTTATTATGGCGCGGCTTATAAACTGCGGGGTTCCGCTTACCATAATCTGCATGAATATTCGAAGGCTTTAGCAGATTTTTTGGAGGCCAATGCCCGCGGGGAAAAGATCAGTCAGGATTTGATTAAAGAAGTTAAGGATAAAGTTAAAGCAAAGCAGGCAAGTATGAAAGCAAGATCGGTAACCGAAGAAAGCGAGGGTAAAAATGGCAAATCAAAATAATTGTATCTGCACTTGCGTTCTGGGCGGAGCGGGTATTTTACTGCTTTTAGCGGCGGCGTTTGATATTTTACCCTGGTCGGACAATCTGGTGATATTTTTATCTTTAGTCTGTTTTATCGTGAGCGGGATAATTAAAAGGATCAGTAAAGGAACTAGTTCTTGCTGTAAATAAGCACTGACTAATGCGGAAAATTATATTTTCTATTATTTTTGTTTTAGCTGGTGTGGTTTTTGATTAATGGGGAGCTCATGTATAACCGTAAGTGGGGGCAGGATCGCCGCCGGTTCCAAAGACTGAATCTTAATCTGGTGGTCTGGTATAAGCTGTTAAAGGCTGCTTCGCCTGCGGGTGAATTGGGAGCGGCTGAACGTGAGGCGGTGACCGTAGATATCAGCCCCTTTGGTATGGCTTTTATGAGCAGTTTCAGTATTCCGGTTTTTACCGAGCTGGGCTTAAAGTTTATTATTTTCAGCTCGCAAGACGGTAATTATAACCGGTTGACGATCCCGCTCGAAGTACATGCCAAGGTGCGCTCTTGCAGCCCGGCCGAAAAAGGTGAATTCAGAGTCGGCGTATCTTTTATCAATATCCAGCTGGAACAGCAGCAAAAATTAATGAAATTTGCGCGGGAGAGTTTAAGGCCGTTTGTCTAACGGAAATTTTAGCGTTCACTAAGCCTGTATGCTGGAAAGATTTGGGTTTTTATTCTAAAAAGGGTATAATTAAAGCTAGTTTAAGCGTTTTAATTTAGCCCGGAGGAGACAATGAAAAAAACACTGTGCATAATTACATTTATTTTTTTAAGTGTTACTGGTCTAATTGCGCAGGATGAGGTAACGTTGCCTGAGTTGGAATTTAAGAGTTTCAATATCGCCGGCGGAGGAGTTGTCGAAGCAATGCCGGTTGCCAGCGGTAGTCTAAATATGAAAATATTGTATAAAAATGTATCGGATGCGCCGCTTAAAGTTAGAGAGCGCGTAAATGCTGCTCTTTCCAAAGGTAGGTTTAAGGGGGCGATGGATAGAATTAAGATTACGGTATTCGATATGGGCGGACGGGAAATGTGCAAGCAGTTTGTTTATTATAATGATTTTGTGTTGCTCACTGATAAAGATGGCCAGTCGTTTATTGAGTTGAGCTTTAATACACAAGGGTGCGGTAAAAAGCCATATGAGAATGTTGGGAGCATAACTGTTGTTTATTATTAAGCGTAAATGAAGAGGGTTTTTTTGGCTTTTGCCGAGCAGGACAAGGCAAAAGTAATAAAATTATTTGCCTTACTTGCCAGCCCGGAATACGAATTGGATTTTTACGATGGGCAGCTTGATATAAGTATAGAGTTGCCGCGGGCCCAACAAATCAAGCGCTTGATCGGTGAAAAAATTATTGAGTGCGGGATTACCGTTTGCTTGATTAGTCCACATACATACGCCGATGCCTGGGTGGATCTTGAGCTTACAAAAAGCCGCAATAAGGGCAACCGGATTATCGCCATGGCCTTAAAAGGCACGCTGGATGCACTGTTGCCGCGGGTAATCAGGGAGGAAAATCTTAAATTTTACCCTTGGGACCCGCAACGCCTAAAAAGTCTGATCAGTGAAGATACCGCTAAACTGTTTAATAATTCTTTATAATGAAGGATACTGTTTATTTACTCTCTGCCCGTCAGGCTAAGGCTTTAGATTTTAAAGCGCGCGAAAAGTTCGGTATTCCCACGCTGGTTTTAATGGAGAATGCGGGGATCGCCATAGCCGAAGCGGCGGCAAAAGCCTATCGCAAACACCCGGGGATGATCACGGTTATCTGCGGTAGCGGTAATAACGGCGCAGACGGATTTTGTGCCGCCCGGCAGCTGCTCTGCCGGGGGTTTAAACCTGCGGTTTATCTGGCCGGCAAGATAAGCGGCGTAAAAAATGAAGCGCAAGTTAATTTAGAAGCCTGGTTAAAATTAAAACAGAAAATCACGGAAATTAAACCTGCCAATCTCGGGCGGCTAAGGAAAGCGCTAAAGAAATCCGGGCTGATTATCGATGCGCTTTTAGGGGTAGGGGTAAGGGGGCAGGTCCGGCCGCTTGGGCAGGAGATTATCGATAGCATTAATTCCGCGGGCAGATATGTTCTAGCCGTGGATGTTCCTTCAGGTCTGGATGCTGCAAACGGAAGGTTGCTTGGCCGTTGCGTAAAAGCTGATATGACAGTGACCTTCATAGCTAAAAAGCGCGGGATGGCATCCCCGGCAGGCAAGCGCCATTGCGGCAGAATTGTGGTTAGGGGTATTGGTTTACCGAATCGGTATTTGATTAATTACTCAAGAGGCGGATATGAAAAATAATCGGGCGGGCGGATTATCTAAAGAGCAACTGCGTAAAATTAATGCTTATTGGCGGGCGGCTAATTATTTATCGGTGGGCCAGATTTATTTATTGGATAATCCGTTGCTTACCGAGCCGCTAATGCTTAAGCATATCAAACCGCGCCTCCTGGGCCATTGGGGGACGACCCCGGGATTAAATTTTATTTACGTGCACCTTAACCGGTTAATCAAAAAATACGATTTAAATGTTATTAATATCACCGGCCCCGGGCATGGCGGCCCGGGGATAGTGGCGAATGCTTATCTGGAAGGTACTTACAGCGAATATTATCCGGATATTTCACAGGATGCCGAGGGGATGGGGAAACTGTTTAAGCAATTTTCGTTTCCCGGAGGTATCCCCAGCCATGTGGGAGCCGAAACTCCCGGTTCGATGCATGAAGGAGGAGAGCTGGGGTATTCTTTGTCTCATGCGTTTGGCGCGGCATTTGATAACCCGGATTTAATCGTGGCAACTGTGGTGGGTGACGGGGAAGCCGAAACCGGGCCGCTGGCAGCTGCCTGGCACTCTAATAAATTTCTTAACCCGGTTACTGACGGAGCGGTTCTGCCGATTTTACATTTAAACGGTTATAAAATATCCAACCCCACAATACCGGCGCGAATCAGTAAAAATGAACTTAAGCAGTTTTTTATCGGCAGCGGGTATAAACCCTATTTTGTGGAAGGCGCTGATCCTGAAAAAATGCATCAGTTAATGGCTAAGACCCTGGAGCAAGTTTTAGGAGAGATTAGGGCTATCCAGAAAAAAGCGCGCAGCAGTAAAAAATCAATCGCCCGGCCGTTCTGGCCGATGATTGTGTTAAATACGCCTAAAGGCTGGACCGGGCCAAAAAGTATTGACGGCTTAAAAACCGAAGGGTATTGGCGTTCGCATCAGGTGCCTTTTGCGGAGATGGCACAGAAGCCCGGGCATGTGCAGGCCCTGGTACAGTGGATGAAAAGTTATAGGCCAGAGGAGCTTTTTGATCAGCAGGGAAAATTAATTCCTGAATTGGCGGAATTGGCACCCAGGAAAAAATTTCGGATGAGCGATAATCCGCATACTAATGGCGGTTTATTGTTGCGGGATTTAAAGATGCCGGATTTCCGCAAATACGCGGTAAAGGTCCCCAAGCCCGGAGTGGTTGAATCCGAGCCGACCAAGGTAATGGGGGTATTTTTGCGCGATGTGATGAAGGATAATCTTAAAAGTAAGAACTTCCGGGTTTTTGGCCCGGATGAAACCACCTCCAACCGGCTGGGCGCAATACTTGAGGTTACTAATCGCACCTGGTTGGCTAAGATTTTACCGGAGGATGACCATCTGGCGCCTGACGGCAGGGTGATGGAGATTTTAAGCGAACATACCTGTCAGGGGTGGCTAGAGGGATATTTATTGACCGGCAGGCACGGGCTTTTTTCCTGCTATGAAGCGTTTATCCATATTGTGGATTCAATGTTTAACCAGCACGCCAAATGGTTAAAAACTTCTAAGCATATCCCCTGGCGGCGGCCGATTGCTTCCCTGAATTACCTTTTGACCTCTCATGTCTGGCGGCAGGATCATAACGGTTCATCCCATCAGGATCCGGGTTTTATCGATCATGTCGTCAATAAAAAGGCCGAGATCATCCGCGTTTATCTGCCGCCGGATACCAATACTTTACTTTCGGTCACTAACCACTGCCTGCGCAGCCGGCATTATGTGAATGTGATTGTGGCGGGCAAGCATCCGGGTTTGCAGTATTTGGATATGGATGCGGCAATTGCCCACTGCACTAAGGGGATTGGTATTTGGGATTGGGCAAGCAATGATCATGGGAACGAGCCGGATGTGGTGATGGCTTGCTGCGGAGATGTGCCGACAATGGAGACTTTAGCCGCGGTGGATATCTTAAGGCAGAAGTTTCCCGATCTAAAGGTACGGGTAGTTAATGTCGTGGATTTAATGACCCTGCAGCCGCAAAGTGAACATCCGCACGGGCTTGCCGATAAAGATTTTGATAGTATATTTACGGTAGATAAACCGGTGATTTTTGCTTTTCACGGTTATCCCTGGTTAATCCACCGGTTACTTTACCGCCGGACTAACCACAAAAATGTCCATGTGCGCGGATATAAGGAGGAGGGGACAACTACTACTCCTTTTGATATGACGGTGCTAAACGAGATTGACCGTTTCAACCTGGCGGATGATGTGATTGACCGGGTAGGCAGGTTGCAAAATAAGGCAGCGCACGTTAAGGATTGGTTGCATAGCAAGTTAATCGAACACAAGCAGTATATTATGGCTCACGGCGAGGACATGCCGGAAATACGCAATTGGAAATGGCTGTATTAAAAACCCCTATTTTTCATCAAGGTTTTTAATACGTGCCGAACGATACAATATTCGAATTAAAATAAAAATTGCCCCAAATAAAATAGCAATTTTTATTTTACATCGAGCGTTTCAAATAAATTAACTTAACCGCTTAATTCAGGCTTAGCTCGATGGAGTTAACCGCATCATCTAGGTCTGAGTTCGGCTTAGTCAATCACTGCGTACAGCGATTAGAAATCTGATTACAGCGATTAAAACCGATGGTTTAATCTCTGTAATCTTTGCCAAAAATATGGGTAAATTAAAGTTAGATTTACATGATATCTTCAGCAACGGCCGCAAGATTGACGAAGCGCTTGAAAATATAATCGCCGAGGCAACCCGTAAGAGAATTACAGAAGTCGAAATCATCCCGGGTAAGGGTAGCGGCCAGCTTAAAAAAAGCGTCTTGCGGTTTTTAGAGCAGCCGCGGATCAAGCAGCTTTACCATCGGCTTGAAAAGGATGATAAGAATTTCGGAAGAATATTTGTTCACTTTAGATATTAGAGTTAATTCTTAAAGCTATTATCAGCCAAGTAAATAATAATTTCTTATTTTACTTGGGATTCGGCGTAAAAAGAGTATAATATTGGTTATTATGAAAAAGCGAAAAGAGGAAAAAATCGTAATTGATTGTTTAAAATGCAAGAATCAAGCGGATTGCTGCCGGTTCGGGGCCTGGATTGACCTGGAGGAGGCTAAGAAAATATTGGCTTTGGGGATCAAGGGTGATTTTTTTCATTTAGAGATTGATAAGGAATTCCCATCCGGATATAAGGTAGGTACCAGTTATATGGATGAGCCTTGCGCTTTTCAGGATGTCGACGGTTTATGCCGGATTCATAAAATCGATTACAACCTTAAGCCGGTAACCTGTAAAGAATTCCCTTTTGAAAACGGCAAGATCGCGCCGATTGCCGATGTGCTGTGCGTTGTCCATCGGTCTAACATTAAGAAGGCTAAGGCTAAAAAAAGTAAGCAGAATGGATAACCCAAAACAGCCCAAATGGTATTTTAAAACCTGGCCGCTGGTGGTTTCGTTTTTAGTCGCCGGACCTTTTATGCTGCCGCTAGTTTGGAAAAACCCCCGTTTTAGCTTAAAATTAAAAATTATTATTTCGCTTATCGTTTTAGCGTTGACCTGGTTTTTGTTCAAGTTTATGGAAAAATCTCTTGAATCGATTACCTCCGGTTATCTTTCCAACCTATGAAATACACGCAAGGTACAATCGGCAGGGTGTTTTTGGTTAAGTTCGAGAACCAGGATATCTTGATCCCAAAGTTAGCGGATTTAGCGGTTAAAGAAAAAATTAAATCCGCGACCATGATTTTTATCGGCGCCCTGCGCCAGGGGGAATTGGTTACGGGGCCGAAAAAACCGGTGATCCCCCCGCAACCTAACCAGCTGACCTTTAAAGACGGTTGGGAGGTAATGGGGATTGGCACGCTTTTTACCAACGCTAAAGGCCCGCAGATTCATATCCATGCCAGTATGGGCAAGAAGAAGAGTGTCCTCACCGGGTGCGTGCGCGGCCGTTCTAAAGTGTTTTTGGTCATTGAAGCGGTTATCCTGGAGTTAAAAGGAGTCAAAGCCACTAAAGATATTGACCCAAAAACCGGGCTTAATTTACTAAAGATTATCTAGCCGGATCATTATATCAAATAAGCGACCTAACCCACCCCGCGCTAATTGGAATTGCGCGGGTGTTGTGTCCGTACACAATTAACCTGCTTAAGATCTTATAAGCGATGCCCGCCAAATTATCTTTTAAATCCGTATCCGTCATTCTGATTATCCTGCTGGGGGCGTTGGCTTACTTTAACTGCCTGCAAGGGGGGTTTATCTGGGATGATGCGGGGCTAGTGGAAAGAAATACTTATATCCGCAGTTTATCCGGCCTGCCTAAAATTTTTGCGGGCAATATCTGGGCGGGGATCGGAGAGAGTTCCCGGGCCTACCGGCCGCTGCAAATCGCCACCTACCTGGTTGATTATTCAATCTGGAGATTAAACCCTTTCGGTTATCATCTTACTAATCTATTGCTGCATATCCTGGCGGGGATCACGCTTTACTGGCTGCTTAAGCTGATCTTTCAGAATGAGCTTTTGGCTTTATTGAGCAGTTTGTTGTTTGTTTGCCATCCGGTACAGACGGAGGCGGTAGCTTATATTTCAGGGCGCGCCGATCCCCTGGCGGCCGTATTCATATTTATGGCTTTCGGATTTTACCTGAAGTTTTTACAAACCCAAAAGCAAACCGATTACCTGCTTGGCCTGTTAAGTTTTATTTTAGCGCTTTTGTCCCGGGAAAATGCTTTAGTCTTGCCGGTATTATTATTGGCTTACCATTTTGCTTTTAAGCCAAAGCCGGCAGTTAAAAAATGCGGCGCCTTCTTTTTGATTGCCGGTATTTACCTGGCCTTGCGGCTTGCGCTGATGAATACGGTTTTATCCGACTCGCCGGTTGAAACAACCTTGATCCAGCGGCTGCCGGGATTCTTCGCCGCTTTGGCCAATTACGCCAGGATTATGTTTCTGCCGGTTGATTTGCATATGGAGTACGGCGGGGATTTATTTAAATTTTTTAATTTTAGAGTCCTGCTGGGAATGGGGATTTTGATTTTTTTAACCGCCTGCATCTTAAAGAGCAGGAAGGCAAATGCAGCGGTTTTCTTCGCTTTGATCTGGTTCTTGGCCACGCTTTTACCGGCCTCTAATTTTTACCCCTTAAACGCTTATATGGCGGAGCACTGGCTTTATTTACCCTCCATCGGCATTTTTATAATTTTCGGTAAATGGTTTGCCGACGGGTATGCCAGAAAGAAAACGCGTTTTGCGGCATTGTTGCTTGCCGCCGGTTTGCTGGCGGCTTATCTTGGCCTGACGATTAATCAAAATCGCTACTGGAGATCGGAGTTGGATTTTTTTAAACGGACATTGAAGTTTGCGCCGGGGAGTGCGAGGGTATATTATCACCTGGGGAATATTTATTGCGATCTGCAGGATAACCAGCGCGGGATCGCAATGTATTCCCAGGCGATTAAAATGAACCCGGCTTACGCCGAAGCTTATAATAATATCGGCAATGTTTATATTAATTCAGGGAGCAACGCAGAAGGAATTACTTACTGCCAGCAGGCTTTAAAAATTAATCCTCAGCTTCCGGAGGCATATTATAATCTGGGCAATGCCTATTATAATTTAGGGGAAAATACCAAGTCGATTGAGATGCTCAAGATAAGCGTTCAGCTTAATCCGGTATACCTTGAAGCTTGCAATAACCTGGCCGCCGGCTTAGCGCAAGACGGTAATCTTGAATTGGCGATCAGTTACTGGAATAAATGCTTAGAGATCGACCCCGGTTTTACCACGGCGCATTTTAACCTGGCAAAGTTTCATTTTATGCGTAAAGAATACGATTTGGCAATTAAACACTGCGATAAAGTGATTGCCTTGGGTGGGGAGGTTGATTCGAGGTTTCTTGAGGTGTTAAAGCCCTACCGCAAGGTAAGATAAGGCTAAGCTTTCAATATTGCGCAGGCGTGATATAATAAATCAAGAATAAAGCGCACTGTCCAGCTTGATCCGGGTACACTGTCCCGATTAAAATGGAAACTGTTTCTGGGGTTAAGGAGGCGAGAGATGGATTTTAGCCTGATTAGAAAAGATATGAAAATGTTTAGCTTCGAAGCCCTGCGTACGGATTGCGATAATTTTTTCGAAGGGGTGATTGTCGGCCAGGAGGTAGAAAAGCTAAACGGACAGTTAAAAAACCTTTTCGGGGAACCGGTTTATCCTTCTAAGGAAAAGCTGGCGCATAAGGTCCGTCAGACGATCGACGGTTTTGGCGGGGTGATGCCGGGCCAGACCCTGTATTATAAAGATTTAGGGCAGGACAGTATCTTAGCCATGCTTTGGCCCTGGAAGGACGGACAGCGTACCACCGTAAAAATTATCCAAAAATAAGATGAGCTTTAAATATTTACAGAAAATTCCTACTCCGGAAGAGATTAAGCGGCAGATGCCGTTATCGGCTAAGCTGGTTAAATTAAAAGCTAACCGGGATAAGGATATTTTAAATGTCTTAAAAGGTAATGACCGGCGCATGCTCTTGATTATCGGGCCCTGTTCGGCGGATGATGAGGAGGCGCTTTGCGAGTATGTCGGCCGCTTAGCCAAGCTGCAGGATAAGGTGGGGGACAGTTTGATTTTGATCCCCCGCATTTATACCAATAAACCGCGCACGACCGGAGAGGGTTATAAAGGGATGCTCACTCACCCTAAGGCCGGTGAAGGCCCTAATATCGCTCAAGGGATTAAAGCCATCCGCCGGATGCATGTGCGGGTATTAAATGAAACCGGCTTAACCGCTGCCGATGAAATGCTTTATCCTGGCAACTATCCGTACCTGGAGGATATCCTAAGTTATGTGACTATCGGCGCCCGTTCGGTGGAGAACCAGGAGCACCGTTTAACGGTCAGCGGCCTGGATATTCCGGTGGGAATGAAAAATCCCACTAGCGGTGATTTGAATGTTTTATTAAATTCGGTACAGGCAGCGCAGATCCAGCATACCTTTATTTATAACGGCTGGGAGGTTAAGACCCCGGGTAACCGTTTAACTCACTGTATATTGCGCGGGGCGATTGACCATCACGGCCAAAGTATCCCCAATTATCATTACGAAGATCTGATCCAATTTACCCAGCTTTATTTGAAACGTAATTTAGCCAATCCGGCTTTAATTGTGGATACCAACCACGCCAATTCCAATAAAAATTTTTGGGAGCAGCCCAGGATCGCGCAAGAGATAATGCATAGCCGCTCTAAATCCAGTGAATTGAAGAAGATAATCAAAGGTTTAATGGTGGAAAGCTACTTAAAGGAAGGCCGCCAGGAGCCGGGAGGAAAAACCTTTGGCCAGTCGATTACCGATCCCTGCCTGGGCTGGGATGAGACAAAAGAATTGATTTTAAAATTAGCGGATAAGAGTAAATAGGGTATATTAATATTGTAGCAGTAATTGGCTACACCCGGCGCAGATTGGAATTGCGTCGGTTCACCCGGAAGGGTGACACTTGGCCTATCCGATAGGCCAAGGTGGATAGCCCTTGTGGGCAGGGAGATAGCAAAATGGGATTAAAATTTGATTTCAATAACATGTTTGATTTTAGCGTGCAGGGGCATGGGGTAACTCAGGAAGAAATTAAGGAGATCCTGCCGTTGGCAGAAGCTGCCGCGCAGCATTTAAAAAAGATCATTGCCGACCCGGTATCCAGGGTGAATTTGAGCCTGGAGTGGGTGAAATTACCCGAACAAAAAGAAGCGGATATCGCCGTCATTGAAAAGATTGCCCGTTCCATCCGGATGAAATTTGAAAATGTCCTGTTTTTGGGGATTGGGGGATCGTATCTGGGTTTAAAAGCCGCCCAGGATGCGCTGTGCCCTGCGTACTATAATGAGTTTAAAGATTTACGCAAGAAAGCCCCGCGGGTTTATTTTGAAGGCAACAATCTTGATCCGGATACCTTAACCGCGTTATTAAAAAACCTTAACCCTAAAAAAACCTTTGTGGTAGTAATTTCTAAATCCGGAGAGACTACCGAGACCAAGGCGGCATTGATTCTGGTTGAGGGTTGGCTGAAGAAAACCGTGGGCGCTAAATACGGCCGCCAGATTCTGGCGATTACGGATCCGGTAAGCGGATCTTTGCGTAAGAGGGTGCAGCTTGAACAGAGTAAAGATGCTTTAAGTTTTCGTTCTCTGCCGCTTTTAAAAGGGGTAGGCGGAAGATTTTCCGAATTTAACATGGGGCTTGTGCATTTGGCAATTGTCGGGGTAGATATCCGTAAGCTGTTTTTAGGGGCTAAAGATATGCTCGCTAAATGCTCGAATGATGATCTTTTGAAGAATCCGGCTTATTTGTATGCCGCACTGCATTACATTCTTTATTTGAGGCGTGAAAAATCCCTGGCGATTCTTATGCCTTTTTCCCAAACCTTAAAATCCACCGCTGACTGGTATGTCCAGCTTTTAGCGGAGAGTTTGGGTAAAAAGCACCACCGGGAAATTCAGGTAGACAGCCAGGGAGTAGAAACCTGGGTGAATAGCCAGAATGATTTGTTTAATTTAGGCCGCACCCCGATTGCCGCTGCCGGGACTAACGACTTGCATTCAATCCAGCAGAATAATGTCGAAGGGCAGAACAATAAAGTAGTTACTTTTATGCGGGTGGAGAAATTTAAAACCGATTTAAAAATTCCCGGCAAGGGCGACCTGTTGAGCGGCAAAAGTTTTTCGCAGTTGATGCAGCTGGCGCAGGAGGCGACGGAATGGGCCTTGGTCAGCCAAAACCGGCCTAACTGCACGATTATTATTCCGGAGGTTTCCGCGTATAACTGGGGAGCGCTGTTATTTTTCTTCCAGTTAGCCACGGCTTTTGAAGGCGAGTTATTGAACGTTAATGCCTTTGATCAGCCGGGGGTTGAGGGGTATAAGAATTATATGTATTACAAGCTGGGTAAGCCCGGAATCCCTGCGGCGGTAACTGAAGAAATAAAGAACAAGCCTTTAATTAAGAAGCCCGAGTATATACTTTAAAAAT
>JBFZAU010000003.1:0-6540 GCA_041308825.1 Candidatus Omnitrophota bacterium | reverse complement strand
CTAATTAATTCTTTAGCCTTAGGCATTAATGTTTTAACAAATCAAGGTATCCTTAAACTTTGGAACGGGAATATTTTTTTAGCTTTAATCAGCGCAACGGTAATAACGGGTTTATTTACCTATGCTTGTTTTAAATGGTGGGTCTTTAGAACCTTAAAGAAAGAGGGGTTTTATTTTATGCGGCCCAGATGGTTCCCTTTGAGATTTATAGTAAGGGCCGTTGCACTCCGGCAGGGGTTTTTGGACCCTATTAAAATCATCTCTCAGTTGCAGAATTTTGCGAAACCTTCAGAGGTGACAGTTCCTATGGAACTGTTGCGTTTTGGTGTTGTTTTGCACGCCCGTGGTTTGATTAACAGCTTAGCCATCCAGCATAACCTGGATTGGATCTGGCCTTATTGGGTGGAATGTCAATATAATCCTCGTGATGAGGCGTTTATTCCACGGTCATTTTCGTTAACTCAGATTAATCTAACCCATAGAAATTGGACAGCTTTGGGAGTTCCCGGTTGCACAGAATTTCCTCTTGTTGATCCTCGCGGCCTGGTTACTCCCTATTACGATAGCTGGTCTATTGATGTTTGGATAATTCCGGAAGAAGGAAAACCATTAATCCCGTCTCGCCTGCCTGCCGCCCGCCTGCCTGACGTGCAGGGACAGGTAGGTAGCCCAAACGTATCACAAAAGTTGGGTTTGGATGACAATCTTTGCGTGATTACTGAATCCCACCTCGATCAATTAAAAATTAAATTAAAGGCGCAAGTTATAGGTTCGTCCCAATCACCTATTTGTCAAGTTAAAATTACAGGATCTGCTGGCGTGAAGGCTCGGTTAGTTGTTTCTCTTAGGCCTTATAACCCCGAAGGCGTGAGCTTTATAAATAATATTACTCTCCTTGAAGATTTACTGGGTTGGCAAGTGAATCAAAAGAATTTTGTCTATTTTAATAAGCCTGCGGATCAATATGTATTTTCGGATTACAACCGGGGTGATGTTTATAGCCGGTTGTCTTTGAAGGAAAGCGAATTAGAAGTTTCCTGTAAAGTCGGTATGGCCAGCGCTGCAGCCGTTTATATATTGCAAGCGAATAAATCAGAAGAAATTACTATTTCCGTGCCTTTAACGAAAAACAAAGTTGAATTAGAATCCCTTTTGAGCTATCAAGAAACTACGAAACTAGAGTGGAAGAAGAGTCTTCAAGGCGTCTGTTCTTTGCAGATTCCCGATGAATTTTTTAAGTTTCTTTATACAGCTGCTATCCACACCATGGTTTTGCATTCTCCCAAGGAAGTTTATCCCGGGCCTTATATTTACCGGCAGTTTTGGTTTCGTGATGCCGCTTTTATATTGAATGCCCTGTTGTGTGTCGGATTAAAGGAACGTGTTCTACGGGCATTGGATTGCTTCCGCGCCCGTCAGACAGCCCAAGGCTATTTCCTCTCTCAGGAAGGGGAATGGGATTCTAACGGAGAGGCTTTGTGGATTATGCGTCAGTATTGCCAGATGTCGGGAAATATTCCACCAAGAGAGTGGAAAGCATCAATTACTAAGGCGGGGAAGTGGATTTCTAAAAAGCGCATTCCTAGTAACTTACAATCCCCACATGCAGGCTTATTACCTTCGGGATTTAGCGCTGAGCATCTTGGGCCTAATGATTTTTATTATTGGGATGATTTCTGGTCTGTTGCGGGATTAAAAGCTGCGGCCTTTTTGTGCGCAGCTTACAAGGATAATGACGAGGCTTTTTTATTTGAAAGTGAATCACATGCATTGTTGGAAAGCATTAATCAAAGTTTAAAGCAAGTAGACGTTCGTTTAAAAAGACCTGCGATGCCAGCTTCTCCTTACCGCCGTCTGGATTCAGGAGCGATCGGCTCTTTGGCTGCCAGCTATCCTCTTCGTATTTTCCAACAGAACGATCCAAGGATTTTAGACACAGCAAATTTTTTAATGAAAAATTGTTTGGTTCACGGAGGATTTTTCCATGACATGACCCATTCAGGGATAAATCCTTACCTTACATTGCATTTGGCTCAAGTGTTTTTGCGTGCAGGGGATCCCATGTATTTTGGTTTGATGCAAGCGGTGGCAAAACTGGCTTCACCTACAGGACAATGGCCTGAGTCAGTACATCCGCGTACGGGTGGAGGATGTATGGGAGACGGGCAGCAAGTCTGGGCCTCAGCGGAATGGGTAATGATTATAAGAAATTGTTTTGTACGTGAAGAAGGCGATGGGTTAATTTTATGTTCGGGAATACCGCGAGTGTGGCTTAAAGAAAATCAAACAATTTACTTTGGGCCTGCGCCAACAAGTTTTGGGGATATTCAAATTTCCCTAAAACCACGAGGGGAAAATGTCCTGATTGAATGGCGAGGACTTTGGTTTGCGAAAGAACCTCCGATTGATATTCAATTACAAGGTTTTAAGAGCGCAAGAATTATACCTGCAACAAATTCTCTTGAATTAAAAATTGAGGCGGATAAATGATAAAAGACCTCAGAATTAGGTTAAAAGATTTTATAGTAGTGAATTTGGAAAAGAAAATTTACCCAGAAGAAATTGAGGAGTTCTATACTAAGGCTGGTCCTGTTAAAGAGATGTGCGTTTTTACAGTCTCCGGAATGGGAGGTGTAAAGAGATCGAAAGTTCTTTGGGCCGTCATTCATCCGGATCTTGATGAATTTAGGAAATTTGCCTCAGTGAACCTGCATTTAGCCATTAAGGAGAGATTTGATAATGCCTCGCCATCGCTTCCTATTCATAAAAGGCTTAAGGGTTTTACTGTTACACTTGAGGAGCTACCGCATGATATTTTTGGTCAGTTAGACAGATATGCGGTTAAAAAAATATATGAACCTAGGGTGAGAGCAGGAATAGAAGGTGCTCTCCCGGTATTGGAAGAGCTAACGGCAGCGGATAATTTGTTGATAGAATCTAGGACCGGCATAAAAATCTTGGAATGTTTAAAGAAGATATCTGGTGTTAAAAGGCCGATAATACTTGAGGATTCTTTAGAGCTGGATTTGGCAATAGATTCATTAGGAAGGATAGAGCTGGCTTCGGCTCTTGAGTTAGCTTTTAAAGTAAATATAAAAGACGAGGCAATCTCGCAAGCCTTTACTGTAAAGGATCTTATTTTGGGGATAACGGGAGCGTTGAAAGGAGCTAAAGAGATTACCTTAGAGGATCATCAAGGGGTACCTTTAGAACCAGACTACTGGAAAAAACATTTGCAAGTCTTACCGAAAGAAGAACATCTGGGGGCGCTGGAATTCAGTACCGATTTTTTTGCCTGGCTGCTTCGATTTAGCATAACGGCCATAGATTGTTTGATTTTTAAATTGTTTTTCAGTATTAAGGCAGAAGGGGCAGAGAACGTGCCTAAAGAAGGAGGTTATATTCTATATCCGAACCACACGAGTGATCTTGATGGCCCGGCTATTAACGCCTGCCTGCCGCGTAGGCCGGTGTTTCAGATTTTTTACTTCTTATTCATACCGTATTTTTTTAGGCCGTTTATAAAATCCCGCCTATTAAGGAATCTTGTAAAGATGGAAAGACTTATTCCTTTTGATTATTCAACGCATTTTCTAGAGGCGTTACGTAGCGCCTATTTAGTATTACAGCGCGGAAAGGGCTTGTGTTTTTTTCCGGAAGGTTTGCGCAGTGCTACTGGTGAAGTAGGAAAGTTTAGGAAAGGGTTTGGTATCTTAGCTAAAGAGACAGGGGCAAAGCTTGTGCCTGTGGCTATAGAAGGAGCTTATGAGGCATGGCCCAGTACGGCAAGGTATCCTAAACTTCATCCGATTAGAGTCAGATTCGGCAAGCCGTTTCTTCCGGAAGATTTAGAAAAAGAAGGATTGGCCATGGGCGCGCAAGATAGTTACGACGCGATATGCGTGGCGGCGAGACGAGCGCTCATAGAATTAAAGACTCAATCTCAATGCACCCGGCCGTATCGGATCGGCCGGTGCTCCGTTGGTACGGAGGATAAATAATGAATATCCTTATGATGACGAATACCTATTTTCCTATGGTAGGAGGGCTAGAGCAATCGGTTTATTCTTTTAGCGAGGCATTTAGAAGTTTAGGGCATGAGGTTTTGATTGTAACTGCGGCCTTTGGGGGCGCGCCGCAAGAGGAGCCTGGTGTTATTCGAATTCCGGCTTTCCAAAAATTTGGCGGGACTATTTTTTCCGTTAACTTTCCGACTTCTGGGCTCTTGAAGCGATACATGAAAGAATTCGTGCCGGATATGGTGCACAGCCACGGGCCGTTTTTCATGGGTGATTTCGCCTTACGCCTTAGTCGACAGCACGCCATACCGCTTGTATTTACTTATCACTGTATGTTTGAGCAGTACGTGCATGATTGGCCGGTTCAAAATGAGGGAGTGAAAAGATTTATGGTTAAGCTTGCTGCCGGATATTCAAATTTGGTAGATCAGGTAATCGTGCCTAGCGAAAGCGTGCAGGACATCTTACTTAAAAGAGGCGTCAAGACTCCTATGGAGGTTATTCCGACAGGGATAGATGCCCAACGTTTTTCAAAAGGCGACGGAAAGGCTTTCCGAGAGCGCAATCAGATTCCCCCCGATGCCTTAGTGGTAGGCCATGCCGGGCGGCTGGCGCCGGAAAAGAATTTGGGATTCCTGACAAATTGTCTGGTCGAATTATTAAAAAAAGATCCAAGGGTCCATGCTTTAATCGTGGGCCTTGGCCCATCGCAAAGTTTGATCAAGGATGCCTTTAGGCAGGCTGGCCTTCTAGAAAGATTACATTTAACCGGGGTTTTGCGTTATCAGGATTTAGTTGATGCTTATTTTGCCATGGATGTTTTCGCATTTG
Organism: Candidatus Omnitrophota bacterium; assembly: GCA_041308825.1. Lineage (GTDB taxonomy): Bacteria > Omnitrophota > Gorgyraeia > Gygaellales > Profunditerraquicolaceae > UBA6249. The sequence continues at coordinate 1,690 of JBFZAU010000003.1, read as the reverse complement.
CTTCATTAAGCGAAACGCAGGGGATTGTTCTCATAGAGGCCATGGCAGCAGGCCTTCCAGTGGTAGCGTTGGATGCGCCGGGGGCTCGGGAAGTCGTAGAAGATTATCACAACGGCCGATTGCTCGGCCAGATGGATCAGCAAAGTTTTGTTGATGCTCTTATTTGGGCTTTATCTCGAACTCCTGAAGAGTTGCAAACCATAAAGCAGATCGTAAGAATGACGGTACAGAAATACCCGATTAAGTCTGTTGCTAAACATATGTTAGAGATTTATGACAAAATTAGATCAAGAAGATCTATTTCTTTGGGCAAAAAAAATAGTTCGCGGTATCTAATCCTGTGGCGTATGAAAGCAGAGTGGGATATTTGCAGCAATTATATTAAATCCGTAGTTACTTCAGTATTCGAAGGAGGCTTTCAGAAAACAGAACCCATAAAGAATAAAGATACTACCACTAAAAGACTATGAAGATTAAAATAATACTTATTCTATCGGTAATAGTTTTAATGGTTTTTTTAGATAATAATTTATTCAGGGGAGAAGCTGATATTTATGAATTTAGCGGTGAGAGTATTCAGTATGGCATACAGCCTGCCGGAAAATCAGAATATAGAAATCTTGGAACGGTTGATTTAAAGGGAGTGAAAGCGAATTTGATAACGCTTAAGAGCAAGATATTATTTGTCGATGTCATGGAAAAGGTTTTTTACGACCCTGAAAGTTCGTTGCCATATAAAACAGAGCGCACTAATTCAGGTTTTTGGATTAAAGAGTTTAGAACAGAAGAATACGATCAGAAGAAATTTACAGTCGTAATAAAAAAGTTTAAAGGAAAAAAGTTAGTAAAGGAGCAGATAATTAAAGCAGGTGGCCCTATTCAAAATATGAACACGCTTCTTTTCTTTCTGCGTAAGCAGCCCGACCTTAAAATAGGATGGCATTTTACTGCGAAAGTCCCCATTGAATTTAAACTCGTTGAATTCGATTTCGGATTACTTTCAATAGATGAAATAAAAGTCCCTGGTGGTAAATTCCAAGCCTACCATTTTAAAAGTGTGCCCGATTCGTTTGAAATTTGGCTCGAAAAAAGCAGCCTGCGAATTCCTCTTAAGATAAAAATTAAAGGTATTGTTAATTGTTCCATATTAATGAAAGAATATAGTCTGCACAATAATTAAAAATAGTTTTCTAAATATATCATTCTAGCGGGAGGGTTAGATAATAACCTTTCTCATTAATAAAGGCGAAATCATGAAAAATATAAAGAAAAACAAAGAATTGGATGCCCGCGAATACTCCGAGAGCATCATCAACACTGTGCGTGAACCATTGATTGTTCTGGATCAGGATCTACGGGTGGTAACCGCCAGCCGTTCTTTCTATGAATTCTTTAAGGTAAAGCCTGAAGAGACGGTGGGGCAGCTTATATATGACCTGGGCAATAAACAGTGGGATATCCCCAAGCTGCGGGAACTACTGGAAACCATCCTTCCCCAAAAGACAACCTTTAATAACTATGAGGTTGAACACGATTTTACTACTATCGGCAGGCGCATAATGCTTTTAAATGCCCGGCAAATTGAACGAGGGATGGGTAAGGAACGGATCATCCTTCTGGCGATCGAGGATATAACCGAGCGCAAGGAAACAGAAGCCGGCCTGGAAAAAACCCGTAAAGAACTTGAGGT
>JBFZAU010000002.1:0-12694 GCA_041308825.1 Candidatus Omnitrophota bacterium | reverse complement strand
AATTTATCTACCAACTCTAAAGGCAGGATAGTTAAAGACCCCTCCCGCTCGATCTTATCCAAGCCCTGCTTATAGACCTGCGCGGCTTGCGTATATTCCGCCAGGTTATAATGGGCGTCGCCCTTACCCAAATACGCCTGCAGGATAATTAGATAATCATTACTTCGAGCAATAATCTGATCGTATATCTTTTTGGCCTCATAAACCCGGTTAGTCGCCGAAAATAAAAGCGCTTCCCCCAGCAAATAAACATCCAAGCTTTTTTTATCTAAATTCTCCGCTATAATTTCCAGAAAACTATCTTCCGCTTCCTTATATTTTGCCAACTTCAGATAAGACCAACCCAAACCCAATTTCGCCAAAACTTTCGCTTCAGGGTCGGTAAAACCCTGCGCCGACTTGAGGTAATTCTTAGCTGCTTCCTCCGGATGCTCCAGATAATATTGAGCTTCCGCTAAATAAAAATACAGATAAGGCAGTCTCACCAAATCATTATGGTAAAGCTTAAATACCGGTTTAATCCTCTCATTCAACTGGGCATATTCTTTAAGGTTATAAAGGCATTCGATTAATTTAAAAGCCGCTTCCTTGCTTTGAGGCTCCTGGGGAAATTTTGCGATCAAAGCTTGAAAGTTTTGGATGGCCGGTTTAAACTTGCCGATCTGAGCCAGGGACCAACCTAAAGAATAATAGGCCGAAGGAATGTAAGAAGAATGCGGAAAAGAATCGATTAATTTTTGATAGAGCATGGCGGATTTTTCGAAATTATTTCCTTTAAAATGCACCTCCCCCATCCAAAAATAAACCGCATCCAGCATTTGACTGGCCGCAGGATTATTTAATAAGCCCTCAAAGATTTTCAAAGCCTCAAGATAACGCCCCTGGTAAAAATAGCATTGCCCGCTCAAAAGCACAGCTTGCGGTATCCTGGCTGAAGCGGGGTAATTCTTGTGGAACCTTTCCAGCATCCCCAGGCTAACCTCATAGAATCCATCTTCATAGGCTTTCTTGGCCATAAAGAGCAGCTCGGTTTCTTTCGGGTCACCTTGCGCCATTACGCCGGAGGCTAAAAATAAGACCAGTACCAGTAAACTGACAATTTTTATTTTCATCTATAGTACACTTTTAAGGAATTTAGCGGTATGTGACTTAGCGATTTTGATTAACTCCTCCGGAGTGCAGGCAGCTACCAGTTCTCCGCCTTTATCACCGCCCTCCGGTCCCAAATCAATAATATAGTCGGCGCATTTGATTACTTCCAAATTATGCTCCACCACCACCACTGTATTTTTACGGTCGACTAACTGTTGCAGTACCGCAATTAACCTGGCGACATCCGCAAAATGCAGCCCCGTAGTCGGCTCATCCAAAAGATAAAGGGTCCGGCCGGTTGAGCGTTTACATAACTCCGAAGAAAGCTTAACTCTCTGCGCCTCCCCTCCGGAAAGAGTAGTTGCGCTTTGACCAAGCTGCAAGTACCCTAAACCGACGTCAAATAAATAACCCAGTGTATTTTTAATTTTGGGGATATTATTAAAGAGCTCACCTGCCTCCTCCACGGTTAGATTAAGGACATCGGCAATCGACTTACCTTTATATTTTACCTCCAAGGTAGCTTGATTAAACCTTAAGCCCTTGCATAAATCGCATTTAACATAGATATCCGGCAAAAAATGCATCTCAATCTTTTTAATCCCATCCCCTCCGCAAGCCTCGCAGCGGCCGCCTTTAACGTTAAAGGAAAATCTGCCGGGTTTATACCCCCGCAGGCGGGCCTGCGGCAGTTGAGCGAAAATATCCCGGATATGACCGAATACCCCGGTATAGGTGGCCGGGTTAGACCGTGGAGTCCGGCCAATCGGAGACTGATCTACGACAATCACCTGATCGATCTCTTGCGCTCCGAGTATCGATTTGAAGGCTCCAGGTTTTATTTTAGATCGATAGATCTTCTGCGCCAGGGCCGGATACAATATATCACTGATTAAAGTTGATTTTCCGCTGCCGGAAACCCCGGTCACGCAGATAAAGGTACCCAGCGGAAAACGTAAATCGATATTTTTCAGGTTATGCTCCCGGGCTCCTTTTATTTCGATATATTTATTCTTCTGCCAGTTACGCCGTTTCACCGGCGCCTGGATCTTTAAGTCACCGCGCAGGTATTTAGCGGTCAAAGAAACCGGGCTTTTTAAGAGCTCTTCTTTCTTTCCGGAAAAAATAACCTCTCCTCCAAAACGTCCGGCCCCCGGGCCTAGATCAACAATGTAATCAGCATCCAGGATGGTTGCGGCATCATGCTCAACCACCACCAGGGTATTTCCTAAATCCCGTAAAGCCCCCAGAGTCGTCAGCAGCTTTTGATTATCCCGCTGGTGCAGGCCGATACTGGGTTCATCCAAAACATACAACACCCCCATCAGTCCCGAACCGACCTGGGTGGCCAAACGAATCCGCTGCGCCTCCCCTCCGGATAAAGTAGAGCTCTTGCGATCCAGCGCCAAATAATCCAGCCCCACATCCACGCAAAACTTTAACTTCTGCGTAATCTCCTTTAATGCCTGATAGCTGACCAGTTTCTCTCTTTCATTCAACTGCAACCCGGCGAAAAATACCTGTGCTTCCTTAATCGACATCGAAGAAATCTGCCAGATATTCTTCTGGTTAATCCATACCGCCAGGCTTTCGGGCTTAAGCCTTGCCCCCCGGCAAGCCGGGCAAGGCAGGGTAGACATAAACTTATTGATCTCTTCCTTTAAATATTCGCTATCGGTCTGGCGGAACAATCTTTCTAAATGCGGGATGATTCCCTCAAAAGGTTTATTGCCGATTACCTCTTTGGTCCCGTAGAAAACCGCTTTTTGCACATGCTTTGCTAATTGTTTAAAAGGAGTATCCAGATCGAACTTTAAACGGTAGCTTAATTCCCGCAGTAACCAGCGGTAATATAGAATATAACCCCGGCCGCCGCGTTTCCAGGGAGCCAGCGCCCCGCCGTTAATACTCTTAGATTTATCCGGAATAATCAAATCCGGGTCAAACTCAAGCTTGGTCCCTAAACCGTTGCATTCCGGGCAGGCCCCATAGGGGGAATTAAAAGAAAAATTCCGCGGCTGAATCTCACCGTAGCTTATACCGCAGTTCAAACAGGCATGCTTCTCACTAAAAGACAGGTCTTTTACTCCGGAGGAGCTGATAATCATTGACCCGGAGCCGGCTTTAAGCGCGGTTTCCACCGAATCGGTTAACCGTTTAACCCCTTGCGGCCTGATCAATAAACGGTCGACCACTACTTCAATATTATGCATCTTATATTTGGCTAATTTTATATCGGCCGGTAATTCATAAATTTTCCCGTCCACCCGGGCGCGCACAAACCCGGATTTTTGGATCTGCAGGAAAATATCCCGGTGCACCCCTTTCTTCCCCTGGATCAAAGGGGATAAAATTTGCACATCCTTATCCGAATATAGTTTCTGAATAATCTGCACGATCTCCTGGGCGCTTTGACTTTGGATCAACTGACCGCATTGATAGCAATGAACCTTACCGATCCTGGCAAATAAAAGCCTTAAATAATCATAGATCTCGGTCTGCGTAGCTACCGTAGAACGGGGGTTACCGCCGGCAGAGCGCTGCTCAATGGCAATCGCCGGAGACAAACCGGAAATAAAATCCACCTCGGGTTTTTGCAGCTGCTCCAGAAACTGGCGGGCATAACTGGAAAGGCTCTCCACAAACCGCCGCTGCCCTTCAGCATAAAGCGTATCGAAAGCCAAACTGGATTTGCCCGAACCGGATAAACCGGTAATTACAATCAATTTATCGCGCGGGAGGGTCAAATTTATATTCTTTAAATTGTGCTCCCGCGCCCCACGAATAATGATATTTTCGCTTTTCATTTTAGAATTACCGCTGCTTTGGGATCCAGCCCCCTGGCTAAAACAAGATATTTTTGTGCTAACTCGCCGCGGCCGGCGGATTGATAAAGTAAGGCTAATTGAATAAGGTTAGGCCGGTAAAGCTGGTTCTGGCTAAAGCTGGCAGAACTAAATTCGATTGCTGCTTTTAGGTTTTCTAATTTAGCATAGCACAAACTCACCAAATAATTAGTAAAAAAATTCTTCCCCAGGATACGGTCAAAATAGTCAAGCGCCAAGCGGGCCTGGCCTTTTGCCAAATAATATTGCCCCCGCAGCGAAAAAACTACCGGAGTATCCGGATAATATTTTTCCAGCTTATTGATCAACTGCTCTGCCTGCTTGAAGCTGCCGCTTTGAATATAGGCTGCGGCTAGATTTTTCTGAATAATATTATCCGGGGGGAGAAATTGCGTTACTCTTTCATAAAAAGCAACCTCACTGCGCCAATAAGGCTGCTGGTTCAAAACCACCCCCGCCAGGATAAATACAGCTGCCCACAGGATAAACTTGCCGGCCTTATTTAACCGGCAGAGATACGCAATTATGGCGAAGAATCCAATGCTGGGCAAATAGAGCCAACTTTCTGCCATTAACCCGCCGCCCAAAGAAGAGTAAGCGTCAAAATAGAAATACGCCGGAAGCAATCCCAGCAAAAACCATAATAAACCGAACCTGCTTACAGGATAAAACCTGCCTGCCTTCCTTCTCCGGGAAATTAAAACTACTGCTAGAACAAACAACCCGGTAATCATTAAACCGGCAAACGGTAGGCTTAATTTTTGAATAAAAGGAGTAGTATGCAGCATATGCAGATTATGCGGCCAGAAAAGCAACAGTATGTAGCGAAAAACTATATTGCAAAAATTAACCGCCGCCCAAAGCCTGCTTAAATAAACCGGATGAGTTGCCCAACCGCCATAACCAAAGATAATAAACCGCATTAATAGGTACATCAAACTGAGAACAGCAAACCCCGTCAAAACTTTATACTTTGACTTTAATTGCCCCGCAGAATAGCTCAACAAAGCCGGAAAAAGAATAATCAATACGGCATTCTCCCGCGACAGGAGCGCTAATCCGGCGGCTAAAATACTAAAATAATATAACCGGACAACCGCAGAATCCAGGAATTTTAAAAATAAAATACAGGTTAATAATGTAAAAAAACCGCCGAGCAGGTCCGCCCGTGAAGAAATATAAACTACCGTGCTAATCTGCACCGGATGCACTAAAAACAAGAGTGCGGCACCTTGGCCCAGCAGGCGGTCTTTAAAAAACATCCCCAACAGATAAAACACCAGGATGGAATTAAAATAATGCAGGAGTAAATTCGTAAACCGCAAACCAGCCGGACAATTTCCCCAGAGGCGATAATCTATAAAATATGAAAACATCTGCAGCGGCCGGTACATCCGGTCATAGCCTTGGGGCCCCAACCAATAGTCATAGATTCCGCTTTTAAAAACACGCGGCAGGAGATTTAGCGACTTAACCAGAGGATTTTGTTCGACCAGGATCTTATCATCGAAGACAAAATCATTATTCAGGTAGCCTGCGTAAATCCCTAAACAAACGCAGGCCAAAACAACTATGAAAATTTTATTAGGCATATTTATATTATAACAAAAAAGTAAGCCCCTGCAAATCAGCTGACTTTGGCTTTTTTACAGGGGCATTACTTTTTTAAGACACCGGGTTACTTCTTTTTCTTGCCGCCTCTTTTCATCTTGGCGCAAGAAACATCACCCTTCTTGTCCAGAAAATACAGGTATCCAACCTTTCTTTTGATGCCGCATTTGGCTACCTTTTTCGGACTACCTCCTTTTTTGGCGCCTCTTGCCATTTTCGCGCAAGAAACATCACCCTGTTTGTCAATATAATAGAGGTATCCTTTCTCTCTCTTTACTCCTAACTTCACTACTTTATCTGCCATTGTTCTACTCACCCCCTTTCAAATGAGTGCTTGACTTACGGATACGAAAGTGTCCGTAAGTCAATGCACGAATTTGTACCCCCTCACTTTGTCCCGGGTACTAAATGAGCGCACAACTTATGGAGCGCTTAAGCGCGACATAACTTAATGCCCGAATTTGTCCAGTTGAATTTCTAAACCGACTGGACTTCACTATTCTATGTCCCGATCTTCACCGGTTGCAAAATCTGTTTCAAGGTCGCGATTGCCGATAATACCGCCAAAAAAGAAGTTTTGGGATTCTGTGGATGCAATACATTCTCGGTACGCGTAAAAATATTAGCCGCTTTGGATTCAATTAAAACTTCATGGATATTTTTCTTTACCCGGGGACAGGCAATAATCCGCACGCGAGTTTTAGCCGGGCCGATCCCGGCTAACCCCAAAACCGCAGCGACATTAATATTCTGCGGGAAATATTTCACCGCACAAGCTGCGCTGCCATTAAAAAGCACCTTATCTTTTTTCAAACCGGATAATTTGAATTTTTTAGTTACATATTCTACCCCGGAAAATGCCGCAGGATTTTTACGGGTAGTTAACGTAACTTTGCTGATGCCGGCGATATTTGCCGCCTTTAACCCGTCAATGCCGCAAACCGCGCCGCTGGGCAGGTAAACCTGGCCGCCGTGGCGGGAGGCTAAAACCAGCAACTCCTCTAAATGTCCGGATAATCCGCCGATACTCATCACCATAACCCTGCGGCCCCGGCTTAATGATTTAGCCGCGATCTCCCGGGAAACTTTACCTGAAGAAGCCTCGATCACCAGATCGGATTTTTCAATCAAATTATCCAGCCGATTAACGCATAACCTTGAACTCTTCACTAATTTTCGGGAAAGCGCCAGGCTTTTTTCAGGTTTAATATCATACAAGGCGGACAAGAGAGCGTTTTTGCGAAAATTCAAAGTTACTTCTTTGGCCAGCGAACTGCCGATCGCCCCGCAGCCGACAATCCCGATTTTAAGCTTTTTATTTTTAACCACAAGTAATCCTCAGATTATCAATTAACCTGGTCTTGCCGAATTTCACCGCCAAACAAACCAGACAATCCCGGCCGATCTTATTTAACGGCCCCAGGCTTTTCGGATCAACAATCGCTACATAATCAATCTTAGCCTGTTTCTTTCTGTTAATTAACTCTTTCATTTTTTCGATGATCCGGCTGGAATTAAGCTGGCCATGCCTAATCATAAGTTTGGCCAGATGCAAAGCCTTGAATAAAACCCGCGCTTCTTCTCTCTGGCTCTTGCTCAGATAAACATTCCGGGAGCTTAAAGCTAGCCCGTTATTCTCCCGGACAATCGGCATTACCTTAACCTTAACCGCAAAATTAAGATCCTTAACCATTCTGGCAATAATCACCGCTTGTTGCGCATCTTTCTGCCCCAGATAAAGCACATCCGCAGAGATAATGTTAAGCAGTTTAGTTACCACGGTTGCTACGCCGCGGAAATGGCCGGGGCGCGCTGCCCCGCAAAGCCGCCCGCTTAATTTCTCTACGTTAACAAAGGTACCGAATCCTTCCGGATACATCATTTTACTCTCCGGAATAAATACTAAATCTACTTTTTCCTTCCGGCAAAGCGCAAGGTCGTTCTTTAACGGCCGGGGATAGCGTTTTAAATCCTCCCGCGGCCCGAATTGCGCCGAGTTAACAAAAATGCTGACAACCGCCAGATCATTATCACGCTTAGCCTGCCGGATTAAACTCAAATGCCCTGCGTGCAACGCCCCCATCGTCGGCACAAACCCGATGCTTTTACCGTTACTCTTTGCCCTTTGGATTAATTGATTAATTTTGCGCGGGTCGCTAAGAATCTTCATAGAACCTCGAGTAAAGGCTTAATCACAAACTCACGTTCAAAGAGGCGCGCATGCGGAACATTCAGCCTGGGGGTGCGCACGGCTTCATCTCCATAAAGCAATATATCCAGATCGATAATCCGGGGGCCGCTGCGCACGGTTTTGCGGCGACCCATTGATTTTTCGATTGCTTTTAATTTTTTTAATAATTTTAAGGGTGAGAATCCGGTGCGAATTTTTAAAGCAGCATTCAAATATTTAGGTTGGCCGGCCGGCCCGCCGCAAGCAGCGGTCTCCAGCAGTTTCGATTGCTTAATTACCTGAGTATCTTCCAGGGCCTGGATCTTTTTAACTGCCAATTTTATGTTCTTTCTGCGCCCGCCCAGATTTGAGCCAACGCCAAGGTAAACAATAACCATCAGGAGATTTTTTTAATCCGCCTTAAAGCCTCTTTCATTCTGTCTTCGGAAACCGTCAAAGCCATCCGGATATAACCCTGGCCCCAGCGGCCAAATCCTACTCCCGGAGTTGCCACGATATCAGCCGCCTGTAAAAGATGCGCCGCGAAACTTATGGCATCAGTCTTAGCCGGAAGTTTTATCCAGACGTAGAATGTCGCTTTGGGCCGCATCGCTTCCCAACCTAAGCATTTTAGGCCGTCCACTAAACAATCCCGCCTTTGTTGATAAAGATCACGCATTGCTTGCAAATAATCCTGTTTTCCGGATAAAGCCGCTACCGCAGCCAGCTGCACTGCCGAGAATATCCCCGAATCAATATTGCTTTTGACTTTAGCCAGGGCCGCCACTAACTGGGGGTTACCGCAAGCCCAACCAACCCGCCAGCCAGTCATATTGTAAGTTTTGGATAAAGAATGGAACTCGATAACGGCCTGGCGGGCGCCGGGAAACTCCAGCAGGCTGCGCGGCCGGTAACCGTCATAAAACATTTCAGAGTAAGCTAGATCCGAAATAATAATCAGTTTGTTTTTAACCGCGAATTCGATCAGCTCGTTATAAAACTTATCATCAGCACAAGCGCCGGTCGGGTTATTCGGATAATTGATAAAAATAATCCTGGCTTTTTTACGCGCCGCAAGCGGGATCTTCTTTAAATCCGGTAAAAAATCATTTGCCGCCAACAAAGGCATAAGGTAAGGCCGGCCTCCGGCTAAGATCGTGCCTCCTTTATAGGGCGGATAACACGGATCAGGAACTAAAGTCAAATCACCCGGATTTAAGAAAGCCAGCGGAAAATGCGCGATCCCTTCCTTGGAACCGATTAACGGTAAAATTTCGGTTTCCGGATTAAGCTGCACATTAAATCTGGATTTATACCAATCGCCGATCGCGCTGCGCAACAGCGGCATTCCCTGGTCCAGGGCGTAGCGGTGATTAGCCGGATCGATTGCCGCCTGGGCCAAAGCTTCGATAATAAATTTAGGGGTTGGCTGATCCGGGTCGCCGATGCCCAAGTCGATAATATCCCGTCCTTGCGCGCGGGCACGACGCTTAGCCTTATCAATCTCTAAAAATAAATACGGCGGCAAAGCTTGAACTTTTTTCGATATTTTAAACATCATCTAACAATCCTTTTTTTGCTTTTCCCCTACATTCTACATTCTAAATTCTACCTACTGCCTCAACACATCCTGCATGGAATATAATCCGGGCGGTTTAGCGACAATCCACTTGGCCGCTTTTAAAGCACCCACAGCAAACAGGTCGCGGGAATGCGCCTGGTGCTTAATTTCAATCCTTTCCGAATTACCACAGAAGATCACCTGATGATCCCCGAAAATATCTCCCAGACGCAGCGCATGCACCGGGATCTCTTTTTTGGTTACCTGGGTGATTACCTCGGCCAACCTCTTGGCCGTCCCACTGGGGGCATCCTTCTTGGCTTTATGATGAGCCTCCACGATCTCAACACTGTAATCCGGCCCCAATCTTTTGGCGATTTCAGGCAGGACCGAAAATAAAACATTCATTCCCACGGCCATATTCGGGCAGAAAACGACCGGAATCACTTTAGAGACCTCTTCTACTTTATTCTTCTGCTCCTGGCTGAGGCCGGTGGTACCCAAAACATAAGCCTTTCTATACTTAGCCACATAATCCAGATGGGTATCCGCGGCTTCCGGCAAAGTAAAATCCACCAATACATCGACTAAAAATAAACCGTCCAGATTAGAAGATACCTTGATTTTACCAAGTTCCTTGCCGATCAACGGTGTGCCTTTTTTTTCTAAAGCTAACGCAACCTCAAAATCTTTATCCATTCCGGCCAGCTCGTAAATCCGCCGCCCCATCTTACCGCAGGCTCCGGTTATCCCTAATTTTATCATTTGCACTCCTTACCGGGTGATCATCCGATCAATAATCAACAGATCCCCCGTTATTTTAATAAACCGTAGTCTTTTAATGCTTTTTTTAACTTCTCCAGGTTATCCACCGACATCTCGCACATTGGCAACCGCAGCCCGGGCTCACACAGCCCCAGCAACCCCATCGCAGTTTTAACTGGAATAGGGTTGGTCTCCAGGAATACCGCTTTGATCAAGGGCAATAATTTATAGTGCAGTGCCTGGGCTTTTCTAAAGTCGCCTTTAGCAAAAGCGCTGACCAAATCCGCCACATCCCGGGGAACAATGTTGGCGACTACCGAAATGATGCCGGTTCCCCCGATACTTAAAACCGGCAAAGTCAAGCTGTCATCCCCTGAAATTAAATCAAATTCATCGGGGCAGAGCTGTTTGATTCTGGACATCTGATCTAAACTTCCGGAGGCCTCTTTAACGGCAACAATATTTTTACAGTCCCTGGCTAATTTGGCAATAGTATCGGGCTCGATATTTACCCCGGTACGGCCGGCGATGTTATAAAGTACGATCGGGATTTTAACCGATTGGGCAATGGCTTTAAAATGTTCATACAGCCCTTTCTGCGTTGGCCGGTTATAATACGGGGAGACCTGCAAAGAAGCATCCGCGCCGTGCGCTTGGGCATCTTTGGTCAGAATAATTGCTTCTTGCGTGGAATTGGAGCCCGTCCCGGCGATCACCGGGACCCTTTTGTTTACCTGTTCAATCGTAATCCGGATTACATCCTCATGTTCCTGCACATCCAGAGTAGCCGACTCTCCGGTTGTTCCGCAAGGCACAATTCCGGCTGTACCGTTGGCGATTTGAAAATCGATCAGTTCCCGTAATTTTTTTTCGTCAATTACTGAGTTTTTTCCGCCAGGATTCTTGGCGGATCCGCCACGGTCTGTGGCGGAAAAAGGGGTTACAATCGCGACGATCGAGCCTTTAAACATAATACTCTCCTTTGTAAACTACAGCTACGGCGCCCTCCAGCCAAACGCTTTTAAATTCATCACCTTCTTTTTGAAAAGAGATTTTTAACCGCTGGCCGCTTTGGGTCTGCACTTTAACCGGGCCGCTGGAATTATTTTTTAAGGCAAAAATCAACGCCGCCGCGGTCGAACCGGTCCCGCAAGCCAAGGTCTCATCTTCCACCCCCCGCTCATAGGTCCGGATGCGGATAAAATTCCGGCCAAGCTCCTGCACGAAATTAACATTAGTCCCGCGCGGCAGGAATTCCCGGTGGTTCCTGATCAGTTGGCCCAAATGCTTGATGTCAATCTCGTCGATACCGCTGACAAAAACAACGACATGCGGGACGCCGGTATTGACAAAATTTACTTTGAGCAGCCGGTTGTTCACCATCAGCGGAATATCCAGCTTTACGCCTTGCGGCGGGGTAAGCTGAACCTTGACCTGTTGGCCGCCAACTTCCGCATTAATCATTCCGGCATTAGTCAATAACCTGACTTTGTTTCTGCCGCTGGCAAAGGCCGCACAACGGGCGCCGTTACCGCACATCTCTGCCTCTGAGCCGTCAACGTTAAAAATCCGCATTTTCAAATCCGCCTGGCGGTATTTTTCCAAAATCAATAAACCGTCGGCACCGACACCGAATTTGCGGTCGCAGATAGACCTGGCCAGCCCGGGCAAGTCAGCAGAAGGTTTCCCGAAAATCACCACAAAATCATTGCCCGTTCCCACCATCTTCGTAAATTTTATCTTTTTCATTTTATATTTTTCAATTCAGCGGCGATAACTTCTTTACGCACTAAATCCGCCGGAATTTCTCTTTTTCTGATCTGGAATGCCCGGCTGCCGGAAACCATTACCTCAGCTGCCCTGCCGCGCGAATTGTAATTACTGGACATACTGAAGCCATATGCCCCGGCGCTCATCACTGCCAGATAATCCCCTTCTTTAACTTTAGCGATGCTGCGCTCTTTAGCTAAAAAATCACCGCTTTCGCAAATCGGCCCCACTAAATCGGCTTTTTCGCATTTAGCGGTTTTATTTAAAGGCCAAATATTATGGAATGCCGAATAGAGCGCCGGACGAACTAAATCATTCATCCCGCCATCGACAATAATGAATTTCCTTTTCAGCGTGCGTTTAACATAGAGAACTTTAACCACCAGGATTCCGGCATTACCCACGATGAACCTGCCGGGTTCCATAATAATCTTAAGCCCGGTATTTTTTAATAAGGGGATAATCTGGTTGGCATAAATTTGAGCGGTCTGAGGCGCCTCCCGGTCATAAATAATCCCCAATCCTCCCCCGATATTTAAATATTCTAAGCTAATCCCTTTAGCTTTTAACCGCTGGATAAAAACCGAAACTTTTTTAATTGCCTCGACAAACGGCTCACTCTCGGTAATCTGCGATCCGATATGAATATGCAGGCCGCAGATATTTAAATTACGGAATTTAGCCCGCAGTAATAAAATTTTGTAGGCACTTTCCAGGTCAATCCCGAATTTATTGGTTAATTTACCGGTGGTAATATATTTATGCGTTTTAACTTCCACATCCGGGTTGATCCGGATAGCCACCCGGGTAATTTTATCCAAACTTGCAGCGATCCGGTTAATATTTTCAAGCTCCGGCAAAGATTCAACATTAAAAAAT
>JBFZAU010000001.1:0-3654 GCA_041308825.1 Candidatus Omnitrophota bacterium | reverse complement strand
TAGTGCAGTGGCGGGTATCTTTTGCTCCCGATTTGGAAGCTAAGATTATGAATAAATTTAAAATAATGATGGAAAAGTATCATTATTCGAATGTGGTCTTGGCGGATACCTCAGGAAAGATCCAGCTCAGCATTCTTCCGCAGCGCCAGCAGCTGGAAAAAGACCCGCTTTTGTCGCTAGAGTCTTCTTTAAACTCCGGTAAACCGGTAATAGTCGATCTGCATCGGGATTCTTTAAGCGGTAAGCCGCATTTAGGTTTAGTGGCCCCTGTTTTTCAGGTGGCTGCCGGAGAGAAAAATCATATTGGGTTTTTAATTTTAGAAATGGATCCTGCTTTATTCCTTTTTCCGTTGATAGAAAGCTGGCCAATTCTTTCGGGGTCTGCGGAAACATTGATCTTCCGGCGGCAGGGGGAGAAGGTATTCTGGCTGAATAATACGCGTTTTAAACCCGATTCAGCTTTAAAAATGGAGCAGCAATTAAGCGAAATCGAGCTTCCGGCGGTGCAGGCAGTTTTAGGGTCACGGGGCATTTTCCGCGGCAAAGATTATCGTGGAGTAGAGGTCATCTCCTATCTGTCTAAGATCCCGCATTCCTCCTGGTTTATGGTATCTAAAGTTGATAAGCAGGAGGTATTTGCTAATGCCTATCAGAAGGCCTCCAGCTATTTTGTGCTTATGATCTTATTTTTAATCTTGACGGTGGCGATTACTTTTAACCTCAATCAACGAATTAGATATTTAAGTTTGTCACATGAAAAAGATAAGGAGATCGGTCAATATGCTGCTCAGTTGGAGAATATAAATAAGGAGTTGGAAGCATTCAGTTATTCGATCTCGCACGATCTAAAAGCCCCTTTGCGGGCGATTACCGGCTATGCCAGCATTCTATTTGAAGAATACAGCGCTAAGCTTGATCAGGAAGCTAAGAGGTTGATTAATGTGATCCATGAGAACGTGAATAAAATGGGCTGTCTGATTGATGACCTCTTAACCTTATCCCATGCCGGCCGCCACGCTATGCAAAGTACTGAAGTTAAAGTAAATGAAATCGCCCAGGCTGCTTATGATGAATTAAAAACTACTCTTCCCGCACACCGTAAAGTGCAGTTGACTATCCGGGATTTGCCGCCGGCCCAGGCCGACAGCACACTACTTAAACAGGTCCTGCTTAATTTGATCTCTAATGCGCTTAAATTTACCTCCTTGAAGGAGGTGGCGGTGATCGAGGTCGGCGGCCAAAGCGGTCCAAAAGAAAACGTTTATTACGTTAAGGATAACGGGGCAGGGTTTGATATGAAATATATGGATAAGCTTTTTGGGGTATTTAGCCGTTTGCATTCCCAGGATGATTTCGGCGGAACGGGAATCGGGCTGGCGATCGTTAAAAACGCTGTGGTACGCATGGGAGGCAAGGTTTGGGCCCAAGGGCAGGTGGATCAGGGCGCCAGCTTTTATTTTTCCTTGCCTAAAGGAGGGAAAAATGGTTGAAGAGGAATTGGTGGAAATACTTTTAGTGGAAGATAATCCGAATGATGTAGAGCTTACTTTGCGGGCGTTTAAAAAACATAACCTGTCTAATAAAGTGCATGTGGTCAGCGACGGGGAAGCGGCTTTGGATTTTGTATTTTGCACCGGCGCTTACAGTAACCGGGATTTTAAAAAACCTCCCAAAATTATTTTACTGGACCTGAAATTACCCAAGATCGCCGGCAAGGAAGTATTACAGCGGATAAAATCCGATGAACGGACTAAAATTATTCCGGTGGTGGTGATGACCTCTTCCCAGGAAGAAAAAGATGTTTTTGAGAGCTACCGGCTAGGAGTAAACAGCTTTGTGGTCAAGCCGGTTAATTTTGAAAAATTTGTCAATACCGTGGCGGAACTGGGATTATATTGGATGGTGATTAATAACCCGCCTAAAGGCTAGAGGAGATACCCGATGAATAGCCAAATCCATATTTTGATCGTAGATGATTCATCTGCCGATGCGGAGTTAATTACCCGGGAATTGCGTAAGAGTAAGCTGGCGCATGAATTAAGGTGGGTTAAATCTAAGGCCGAGTTTATTCAGGCCTTGCAGGATGGCCAGCCGGATATAGTGCTCTGTGATTACAAGATGCCGGGTTTTGACGCTGTGGAAGCATTGCGGATCCTTAAAGAGATTAATCCGGATATCCCTTTGATTATTGTTTCCGGTACTATCGGAGAAGAGCTGGCGATTGAAATTATGAAGCAAGGCGCAGTGGATTATGTAATGAAAGATAGGCTGAATCGACTGGTTCCGGCGGTTTCCCGGGCTTGGGATGAAAAAAAATTAGCTTTGGAACGTAAACAGACTGAAGAGGAGCTTCGCCGATCAGAGGAGAAATTTGCAAAAATCTTCCGGCTTAGCCCGGATTCAGTGGTCGTATCCAGCTTGGAAAACGGCGTATTTCTGGAAGTAAACCAGAGTTTTGCTAATCAGACAGGCTATAGTGAGGCAGAGTTAGTCGGGCATTCTTCTTTGCCGGGAGATTTAGGGATTTGGGTTAATGCTGCTGACCGTCAGGATTTTATTAAACAGCTTAAAGAAGCAGGGGAAGTGTTTGGATTGGAAGTAGTCTTAAGGCGTAAGGACGGTTCCATCTTTAACGGATTGCTTTCTTCAAAAATCATCGAAATCAAAGGGCAGCTGCGCACGCTTACCTTAATTCGTGATATTACGGAAAGGCAAAGATTCCTGGAAGCGTTAAACAGGAGCCAGGAACGGTACAAATTAGTTTTCGAAAACATGCTTAATGGTTTTGCGCTGCATGAGATGGTTTTAGATGAGCATGGGTATCCGCTAGATTATATATTTTTAGAAGTTAATCCGGCTTTCGAGAAAATAATCGGGAGGGAAAAAGAACAACTTATCGGCAGAAAAATTACAGAAGTCTTTCCTGGAATTCAGCAGGAGCAGACAGATTGGATCGGAAAGTATGGCGCCCTGGCTGCTGGTGCGGGAGACCTAAAATTCGAAAGCTATTCCGCTGCGTTAAAAAAATGGTTTTCGATAAACGCCTTCTCCCCTAAGTCAGGACAGTTCGTTACTATTGTTGAGGATATTACCGAGCGCAAGGAAATTGAGAAGCAGTTGCTAAATTCGCAGCAGCTGATGGAAGGGATTATGAATTCAATTACGGTGCGGGTATTCTGGAAGGACAAAGATCTGATTTATTTGGGTTGTAATATGGTATTTGCTCATGACGCTGGCTTAAGCCATCCACAAGAGATTATCGGTAAAGATGATTATGCCATGCCCTGGCAGAAGCAGGCAGAATTATACCGTCGCGATGATCAGGAGGTTATCAATACCGGCCTGTCGAAATTGCTGATCGAAGAACCGCAGACTAGGCCAAACGGAGAGACGATCATTTTGTTGACCAATAAAATACCTTTACGCGATGCCGCAGGGGAGATTGTTGGAGTGCTGGGTACATATTTCGATATTTCTGAACGTAAAAAAGCAGATGCAGAAAAGATTAAACGCGCTAAGGAACTTGAAGTGTTTTATCAAGCTAGTATCGGGCGGGAAGAGCGGATTATTGAACTTAAAAAAGAGATCGAAGAATTAAAGAAACAGCTAGATAAACCATAATCAAAAAGGATACTGTTGGCATGGAGACCCAAG